>JBAQGA010000278.1:0-12555 GCA_049287565.1 Candidatus Aminicenantales bacterium | reverse complement strand
ATGCTCGAAAAAAAGGCGCCGGCACGAAGGCTCATCGATGCCGGCGCCGCCCTTAACCTGGCCTCGGATTTCAATCCCGGAAGCTCGATGGTCGGCTCGATGCTCTTTGTCCTTCAACTCGGCGCCTATCTCCTTAAGATGAGCATCGAGGAAGCGCTCAACGCGGTGACGGCCAACGCGGCTTATGCGTTGAGGCGACACGATAGCATCGGCAGCCTCGAGGTCGGGAAAAAGATGGATCTGCTTCTCTGCGATGTCCCCGACTATCCTTCGCTTGTTTATGAGCTCGGCTGGAATCCCATCCGCCACGTCATCAAGAAGGGCCGGGTGGTCGTCCGCGATGGCCGCCGCATTTGACAAAATTCGGGGACATGGAATTATGGGGACATGACCCGATTTTCTGAAATCGGGATCGTGTCCCCATAATTCTCGCTCGTCGTCCTCGCCTATGGAGTGTGTGACGGGCGCTACCAGACCTTCAGGCTGAGCGGACCCGTTCCGGGATTTTCAAACGGGCCGGGGGTCGGGTTCGATTCGTTTCTGCTCTTGCCAAAATAATCAGTGTTGAGGCGAATCGGGGTGCCGTCGGCTCGCTCGTACGGGAGATTCGGTATCGCCGCTTTACCGAGCAGTTCGGTGGTCACAAGCTTGCGGGTTTGTTCCGCCCATGTTTTGTCAAACGCGATGTAGAGATAGAATCCGTCAGGTCTCTCGAGAAGCTTAGGCGCCGGATCAAACTCAGCTTTGAGGAGCGGATCTTTTTCATGCTTGGACGGTTTGGCCCTCCTAAGGAACACGTTCCCGTCCATCCATACCGCCAATGGCGCTGCGTCGTATTGGCTCAGGTCGGCGCCCTCCACGAACAAGTTGTTGTAATAGCGGTCATCGCCGAACGGGTTGTCGTGCATCCCGGCCACCTCGGTGGAATGGGCCTTCTGGAACGGCGTCCGCCGGGTGTCGTATGGAATCACCTGGACCGCTCCCCCCATGAGGTTGTGGACGTAGGCTCCGCCCTGCGATAGGCTGAGCAGTGTCGTCGGCGAGAGGAAGATATTGTTGTCCACCAGGAACGGGCCGTGATCCACTTCGACAAAGAGGTCCTCGCTCCGGTTCTCGTGGAAGAGGTTCCCGGTCACTCGCGTCCCCTGGGCCATCCAATCGAGCCAGAGCCCGCGGGTCGTCCGGAAGATGTTGTTGCGGCTGATCTCGACGTCGATGGCGGCGTGGAATTTGATGCCCGCCATCTCCGCGCCGGTGAACAGCCGCCGCACGTGGATGTCGTGGATAACATTGCCGGCAATGGTGCTGAAGGCCGCGCCGAGGCTGCCGACGATTCCGGCCTGTTCGCAGTGGGAGATGGTGTTGTTGCGGACGAGGTGATGGCCGACGCTGTCTTTGTTCCAGCCGTTCTTGAGGGCGCGCTCGATCGTCTTGACGTAGCCTTCGGCGGTATCGCGGGACGTGTTGTCGAATTCATCGCCGTATTTTCCGAGGGCGATGCCCGAGCAGATGGAGTGACTGACGACGTTTCTTTCGATGACCCAGCCTTTGCTCCAGTGCGTACCGATGAGCCCGATCTGCTCGGCGGTTGGCGGCGCCCAGGGAGTGGCCGCGTGCCGCATGATGAAGCCGCGCACCGTGAGATAGTTGACGCCCGTCTTTTCAGGATAAAAAACCGTCCGGCGCACGTTGACCTCCACCAGCTGCTCGTTGGGATCGACGCCCTTGAATTGCGCCCAGATTTCGGTGTTGTCCTTGTCTACGCGCCCGAACCAGAGCGGCGTTTCACCGACAGGCTTCAGAACTTCATCTAGGTTCGACGCTTCCGCCAGCCACTCGCCGTTGAGATAGACCGCGCCGGTATGATGCTCGCGCCCTTTGGGCTCGAACCAGTCGCCGTGGATGAGGTCACTGTAGGGGTTGAAGCCGCCGAAGAAAGAATTGGCGATCGTCACTTTCCAGACATCGTCTCGAGCCTTCACCCAATTTCTGACGACTTCCGACCCTTTGATCTCGACCTTCTCACCCGGCGCACTTTGATAGGTGATCCGCTTGGCGTCGGACTCGCCGCCGCGTGGCGGGCTGATGCGTTCGCGATAGACGCCTTCATGCACCGTGATGACATCACCTGGCTGGGCGAGGTCGGCGGCCCGCTGGATCGTGCGGAGAGGCGCGGCTTGCGTGCCGGGATTGGAGTCGCTCCCATTTAGGGCCACATGGATCTCGGTGGCCGGAGCGGAGATCACGAACGCGATTAAACCTAGAAGAGCAATGACGGCTTTCCTCATGACGTTCTCCTCATCTTTCTCCTCGTATAATGGTCTCTCTCTGCGGCTCGCCAAGAACATCCATTCAGGCGCCGAACTTGGTAAGTCGTGACTTCTGGGAAAATAAATCGCGTTCTCGCCGGATGTCAAGCTTCCCGATAATAGGGGACGGATGAAAGAGGTGATGCGGCCGGCTTACTTTCCGATCTCTTTCCGGATGGCCTCCAACTTGTCTTTGAGGATCGGGGCGAAGGCGAAGAAGCCCTTTAGCGTCTCGCATCCGTAGTCCTGGCAATGAGCGCAGGTCGTTACCCCATTTCTTCCCTCCCGGGACCATAGTTTTGCCGCAATCTTATTACGGGATGAGAATCTCCGTCAAGACGAATGCACCTTCTTCGTCGCCCCCCGGAGAAAGAGCAGGCAACGAAACCTACTCGGCCGGCGCGTTTAAGATTCTAAATCGGCCAGCTCAATGTTCATCCGGGCAAAATCTTTTCGATTGAAGGTAGCAACGCCGTCACACTCTGCGGCCACGGTGCTGGCGCCGATATAAGCATCGGGGAACTCGACGCCGGCGGTGCTTGTCAGGGTCAAGGCGGTCTCTACAAGATGGGCATCAGTCATGATCAGACCGGGCATCGAATAAATGGCGCTGAGAACTTCCAAGACTTTTTCTCGGGAGACTTTATAAGCTGCCCGCAACGTCCAGGAGAGCTCAAAGAGCACTGGGGGGCCGCAAACGAGCCGGAGCTCGCCTCTAGACGCTCTGGAGATGAGGAGGGCGGCCCGTCTGTGCTGATCCTGATCATCGACGGTAAAGAACCGGAGAAAGATATTGGCGTCGACAAACCAAGTGTTCATTCGCGCTTTTTTCGCTTCTCCATGATAAAGCCAGCCATAGCCTCTTTCTCCTTTTCCCGGGGAAGCGCTTTACCAAGGAACCCTTCAAAACTCATGATATCCGGCGCCCGCCGAACCACGATTTCCCCTTCCTTGACTTCGATCAGAACCCGGTCGCGGGGCTTGATGCCCACTGTCCGGCATGCGGCAGCGGGAAGGGTGATTTGGCTTTTTGAGGAGACAGTAGCTACCGTCATAGGATTTTCCTTTACTACTTATGATAATCTTTACTTATTATAATTAGTAAAGATTGCCATGTCAAGCCAATTGCCCGGGTGGACCTACCTGGAGTCTGCTAGTATATCTATAGACGCCTCGCGGCGAAAAGACTCTCATAAGACCGAAACCCGTTAGTGGTCCCTTTTCTGGAACAGCCCAGCGCTTTACAACAAGGCATTTATGGGAATAGTATAGGGCGAATAAACAGGGCTGATCATTTGTTTGAAGAACGAAAAGGGATGGCCAAGTTCAAGAGAGTCGTTGAAGTCGCTTTCCTCGCGGTCGCCTCCCTCGTCCTCCTCGCCCAGATGATCAGCATTTATCTCGGCTGGAGGCACGGGAAGAGCGTCGACAAAGAGATCCTGAAGGGCGCCCGCGCCGCTGTCGTCAAGACCGTTCCGCAGTTTCCGCCGGCATTTCTCGTCGAGTACGAGAATTCCGGACGGCTGCCGATCGCCAAAACACACTTCCGGCTGACCATCGAGCTCGACGCCGCAGTGATCGCCCGCATCGACCGGGATTACGGCGAGATAAAATCCGGCAAAACGGAAAGACTGCTGCTGCAAACCGTCCCTTCTGCCTCCCCTCCGCCGAAGATCGAGCCCGGGACCAGGCTCACCTTTCGCCTTTTCGTCTTCCCCAACAACAAAAAGCCCTTGCCTGAAATCGCCGGGGAGATTACGGCCCGATAGCCGCTTCGGCCTTTTGACAGTGGAGCTTCATAGCCTGATCGTCGGAAGCTTTCTGAATTTTCGAGCGCCGAAAAATCTACACCATGGACGACTGGCTCAGAATATGGGCACGCGCACGCCGACCTCGAAGTAGCGTCCTCTCCAGGGGAAGCCCGGCTCGGAATAGAACGCGGCATTAAAGATATTGGTCGCCTTGAGGAAGACCTGGCAGACGCGGAGGTCGTAGGCGGCCACGGCATCCAAGCTGAAATACGATGGAACTCCCAGGACCTCTTCCGTACCGGAATCATACCAGAAGGACTTGGACCCATAGAGGCCGAGAATTGTCAGGCGAAACCGCGAGATTGGCGTGGCGGTGACATCGAAATTCAGGGAATGGTCTGAAAGGGCGTCGAGCGGCCGGTCATCGCTTTCGTTGCGGTGATCAAGGTAAGTATAGTTGACCAAGAGGCTCAGCCACCGCCAGGCCTTCTGGATTTGGAGTTCCGCCCCGTTGATATGGGCCCGGCCGATGTTCCAGTAGAGCCGCGTTCCGTCGGGGAGGCGGACGCTGTCGATCAGGTTCTTGAAATCGGTGGCAAAGACGGCCCCGCTCATGAGCACTCCCCGGTTGAAGGACCCGCCGACTTCAAAGCAGCCGCCCTGCTCGGAGACGAGATCGGGGTTGCCGCTCGATGAGGAGTACATCGAACGCATCGAGGGGAACTTGGACTTCAAAGAATAGGAGGCGTGAAAATCGAGATAATCAGCCGGGGAAAACTTGATTCCGAGCAGAGGGTTGAGCTTGGTGGTGCTGCCGCCCCTGAACTTGGCGATATAATCCAGGCTCAAGCCGCCGATGAGCCGCCAGCGGTCGTTGAGGTCGAAATGGTCTTCCAGGCCCGCCGACATAGTGGACTGGTCAAACTCATCCCAGGCAAGTCCGACATCGTCCTGGGTGCGGGCGATATCTCTCTGGAAATAGAGGCTCAGCTTAAGGGAGTTCCCGGCGCCGGCCCACAAATCCGCCAGACCGAAGCCCCCGTACACTTCGTTGTCGAAGGTGCTCTCGAACTGCCGGATGGTCATCTCCGGGTCCCTCCACTGGAGGAGCGTATTCTTGTAGCCGATATAGAACGCCCGGAACCGGAGGGTCGAACGCTCGCCCAGGGCCGTGAATCCGCCGGCGTTGAACGAAATGCGGTCCCAGTCCTTAAACCGCCAGTAGCGCGGCCTCTGGACGGAGAGAGCAGCGGGCATGCCGTAATCCGAGCGGTAGATCCCGCCGTTGATCATGATCTCGGTCCGGTCGCTCGGCGTGTAATAGAGCTTGGCGGTCAGGTTGAACCGCTCGTAATCGCTGTTGGAGCGAAGGACATCTTCTCCAGTCTCGCCTGGAAAGTCGAACGCGTTCGAATCCTGGTAGGAGGCGCTCCCGGCCAGGGCGAATTTCTTCCACTGCGCGCCGCCGTCGAGGACAACGCCTCGAGTGGCGTGCTCACCATAGGTCCCGGTCAGCACCAGGCGCGGCTCCGGGCCCGGCCGGCGGGTGATGACGTTAACGATGCCGCCCAGCGTGTTCGGACCGTAGAGGACCGAGGAAGGGCCTTTGGTGATCTGGAGCGAGTCGATCCCCGCGGCCGTAATCGTCTTCAGGTCGAAGGTGCTGTAATAAGGCTCGACCTCGGGAACTCCATCCAGGAGAAGGGCGATGCGCTTGGCGTCCATGCCGCGCAGCTTGAGCGTGTAGGTATCCTTGTCGCCGAATGTGACCATGACGCCGGGCGCGTACCTGATGGCTTCGGCCAGGTCCAGGGGACGGCGCTCGTCGATCTGCGTCGTTGTGACCGTCGTTACCGTGGCCACGGGGAGCTGGCGCGGCGCCCGGCCGACGACGATGATCTCCTCTGTAATCTTGGTCTCTTGAGCCTTCTTGTCGGCTTCCTCTTCCTTGGTTTTCTCCTGGCTCCAACCGGGAAAGGAAAGCGCAAGACCGAGCGTAATACTCAAGAGAAGAGCGTGAAGTCTGGTTTGTGTTGGGGATGAACCGCGAATCCGGTGCTTCATGATACCTCCTTTTCAAGCACGGAAGGCAGGGCCGTTTCCGGCCTTACCCTGACGGTCGCGAGTCCTAGCGGCGGTGCCGCCTTAGACTCTTTGACTCGGAGGGAAGCGATAATCTAGCACAATCAATATGAAACGGCAAGCGGACGATTCTTTTTCATGCTCGGGCCTTCTGGTTTCGCCTATTCTTTTCATGCTCCTTATACAATTTTCGCCGACGTTATGCTAGGAGTCACTTCAAAATAGAATGGGCTCGCCGGCCATTTTTTGATATACTATTCTTCAGTCACGGCGATAAAATCCAACAAAGGAGTCTTTTATCATGGCTGACAACGCCCTCGAACGCCTCTTAGAATCAAATCAAGGGATCCTGGAATTCAAGGACGACCGCATCATCGTTAAGGACGAGAAGCGGCTACCCGAGCGCCTGGATAGCCTCATCCAGGACGCCGTCTTCGGCGAGGCCGAGACCCAGGCCGCGGCCCGCTGGCTGATCTGGGAGACCGGCCAAGCGCTCGGCATCCGGCCCACCTCGATCCACGACCTTTACATGGCCCGGGGCCGCGGCGAAATCGCCAAGGTTTTTACCGTCCCGGCCATAAACCTGCGCATGCTGGGCTATGACTCGGCCCGGGCGGTCTTCCGGGCTGCCCGCAAACTCGACGCCGGCGCCATCATCTTCGAGATCGCCCGCTCCGAGATCGGCTATACCGACCAGCGCCCCTCCGAGTACGCCTCGGCCTTGCTGGCCGCCGCCATCCGGGAAGGCTTCCGCGGTCCCCTGTTCATCCAGGGCGATCATTTTCAGACATCGGCCAAAAAATATGCGGCCGACCCCCAGGCGGAGACCAAGGCCATCCGCGACCTCATCGTCGAAGCCGTGGCCGCCGGTTTCTACAATATCGACATAGACAGCTCCACCCTGGTCGACCTGAACAAGCCGACGCTCGAAGAGCAGCAGCGGCTCAACTACGAGGTCTGCGCCGATTTCACCAAGTTCATCCGCGGCCTCGAACCCAAGGGTGTTACCATCTCGATCGGCGGTGAGATCGGCGAGGTCGGGCAGAAAAACAGCACGCCCGAGGACCTGGATGCCTTCATGAAGGGGTACACCGCCGGACGCGGCGGTCTCACCGGGATCAGCAAGATCAGTATCCAGACGGGGACGAGCCACGGCGGGGTCGTCCTCCCCGACGGAACCCTGGCCCAGGTGGCCATCGATTTCGAAACACTCCGCATCGTCGGCGAAAAAGCCCGCCGCGAATACGGCATGGGGGGGGCCGTCCAGCACGGCGCTTCCACCCTTCCGGATGCGGCCTTCCACAAGTTCGTCGAGGCGGGGACCTGCGAGGTCCACCTGGCTACAGCTTTCCAGAACCTGGTCATCGAGCACCCGGCCGTTCCAGAGTCGCTGCGCGAAGAGATGTACGCTTGGGTGCGCGCCAACGCCGCCGGTGACCGCAAGACCAAGGACACCGAAGCCCAGTTCATCTACAAAACGCGCAAGAAGGCGGTCGGCCCCTTCAAGAAACAGTTCTGGTCGCTGCCCAAGGAGGCCCGTGAAGCCATCGGAGCCGACCTCGAAAAGAGTTTTTCTTTCCTGCTTGAACAGCTGGGCGTTGCCGGCACGACCGAGATCGTGAAGAAATTCGTCAAGGCCCTAGAGGTCCATCATCCCCTTCCGGCCGGCGGCGTCAAAGGCGGAAAGAAAGAATCGACCGAGGGGCTGGCCGACTAGGATTGGATCACGGCCGGACGTCGGCCCTCAATCTCTCCTTCTGGCGCAGCTTGCTCTTGCGGATGCCGTAGGCGAAATAGATGATGAACCCGAGCGCCATCCAGCCCAGCAGCCGGAACCAGGTGTCCTTGGGAAGCCCGACCATGAGATACAGACAGCTCAGGATCCCCAGGGAAGGGATGAATGGAACTCCGGGTGTTTTGAAGGGCCTGGGGATCTCCGGGTGAGTGTAGCGAAGCACAAGCACCCCGGCGCAGACGATGACGAAGGCCAAGAGCGTCCCGATACTGACGAGCTCGCCGACGATGCCGATAGGCAGGAGTGACGCGGCGATCGCCACGCCTATCCCGGTCGCGATCGTCGTCACATAGGGCGTCCGGTACTTCGGATGGACTCTGGATGCCGCCCGGGGAAGCAGCCCGTCGGTCGCCATCGAGAAAAAGATGCGGGGCTGGCCCATGAGCTGGACGATCAAGACCGATATCAACCCGACCACGGCCGCGATCTTGACAAGCGGCGAGAGCCAGAGGACCCGCATGGCGTCAATGGCCACGGCCACCGGAGCGGGCACGTTCAGCTCGGTGTAGGATACGACCCCGGTCAACACGAGAGAGAAGGCGATGTAGATAACCGTGCAGATGACCAGGCTGCCGAGAATGCCGCGGGGCATATCCCGCTGCGGATTGCGGGCCTCCTGGGCGACCGTGGAGACGGCGTCAAACCCCAGGTAGGCGAAGAACATAACCCCGGCCCCCCGCAGGATTCCGCTCATCCCAAAGAACCCGAACTGGCCCTGGTTAGCCGGGATGAACGGCTTCCACAGTTCGGGTTTGATGAAGAAGATGCCGACACCGATGAAGATCAGGATGATAGCGATTTTGAGGAAGACAATGACGGCGTTGACCGTCGCCGACTCCTTGATCCCTTTGACGAGAAGGGTGGTGATCAGGGCGATGACGAAAAAGGCCGGCAGGTTGAACAGCGCCCCGGTGGCCGTCCAGGAGTGGTGCTGGGGATCAAAGGCAAAGGGCGCGTTGGCCAGGACCGCCGGGAAGTTGATCCCGAGGTCCTTGAGAAAGCTGACGATGTAGCCCGACCAGCCGATCGAGACTGCGGTCGCGCCGAGCGAGTACTCGAGGATGAGGTCCCAGCCGATGATCCAAGCGAAAAATTCTCCGAGCGTGGCGTAGGCATAGGTGTAGGCGCTGCCGGCGATCGGGATGAGCGAGGCGAACTCGGCGTAACACAGGCCGGCGAACGAGCAGGTCAATCCCGCCAGGACGAAAGAGAGGGTGACGCCCGGTCCGGCGTACTGAGCGGCCGCGTGCCCGGTGATGACGAAAATCCCGGCTCCGACGATCGCCCCGATCCCGAGAAAAATAAGGTGCCAGGGGCCGAGGACTCTCTTCAGCCCGTGTGTCGCGGCGAAAGCTTCCTGGGAGAGGTCCTCCAGGCTCTTCGTGGCCAGAAGTTTATTCTTTATCAAGACGGCCCTTTTTCCTTGGGGACGACCCGGGGCTTCAAATCAGCCGGCAGGGGGGATTTATATTCCCGGCCCTTCTTCCGGGCCGTCCACTCCTCCCGCATTTTCTGAATGATCTCGGGTTGCGAGATAAAGTCCAGGCAGGAGGCGGCCATGACCTTGGCCGCCGTGGCCAAGCATTTGTGACCGATCGACATCCCACCGCAGGCGACAATCGCCCAGTGGTGGCCGGGTGTTCCAATAGGACTGGAGGCCACCCCAAGGCTCGTCGTCGGCGTCAGCCAGCTGACCTCGGCCACATCGGTCGAGCCGCCTCCCCAGCTCTTTTCGGGATATGAGAAGGGCTCGATCTTTATGCTCAGGCCCTTCTCCTCCACACCGATATTTTTCTGAATCTCTTTGGCGAAAGACTGTTCGTTCTCGGTGAAAGCCGGCGGGCCGATCAGGAGAAGGTTGGCGTAAACGACCTCGGAAGCGGCCCGGTTGGTCAAGGTCTCGTGAACGCCGCTCTTGAAATGAACCTTGTAGGTCGTCTCGGTCATCTTGGCAGCCCCGTCGATGACCTTGAGCACCCGTTCATAGTCCTTTTCGACGCTTTCCCGGTCGATATCGCGCACATAGTACCAGGCCCGGGCGTAGTCCGGAACGACGTTCGGCGCCTTCCCTCCTTCCTGGATCACGTAGTGGATCCGGGCCGTCGGCTTCAAATGCTCTCGAAGGAAGTTCAGGCCGACGTCGGTGAGCTCGATCGCGTCCAGGGCACTCCGGCCGTGCCAGGGGTCGCCGGCCGAGTGGGCCGTCCGGCCGAAGAATTCCAGATCGAACTGGTTCAGGGCATTGCTCGATTCCAGGGAGACGGCGTTCTCCGAGCTCGGATGCCACTGGATGCAGCAAGACAGGCCGTCGAAAACGCCCTCCCGCGCCATGAAGACCTTGCCCTCGACCGTCTCTTCGGCCGGGCAGCCGAAGACCTTGATCGTCCCCGGCATCCCATGGCGGGCCATCAGTTCTTTGACGGCGACGGCGGCAGCGGTGCTGGCCACTCCGAAGATATTGTGACCGCAGCCGTGGCCGGAATCGCCCTCTTTGACCGCCTTTTTCGTGGCCACGGTGTCCTGGGAGAGGCCGGGCAGGGCGTCATACTCGGCCAGAAATCCGATGACCGGCTGGCCCGAGCCATAAACCCCGATAAAGGCTGTCGGCAGGCCGGCCACTCCCCTCTCCACAGCGAAGCCCATTTTCTCAAGATAAGACGCCAGGGCCTCGGCTGACCGATATTCTTCCATGGCCACTTCGGCCGCGCGCCAGATCTCGTCGTTGAGCTTGGACAGCTCGGGCGAGGCGGCATCCACCCAGGAAAGCGCCTCTTTCTTGAGCGGTGTGAGCTTGGCCGGCTCGACCTTGATGATGAGGGGATTTTCTTCCTGGGCGGTGATGGTGATGTATGCTACTAACACGATAAAGGCAAGTCCGAAGGCCATTTTTTTTCTCATCGGCGCTCCTTTTATCTCTGACTTCAAAGCGGTATTCTATCAAAACCAGGGTGACGAGGACAAGGCGGTGTCGGATACAATCAAAATGGGACTTTAGAACCGGGATGGCAAAACGCCGGGGCTTTGACTTTTAGCAGCGACCATTCCCTGCCGGCTTGACATCCCTCCGAGCGGCGGCCTACAATTTCGCGCGATTGCACCGAAGGAGAACAGAATGAAGACGCCCCTCTCTCCAGCGAGGGAAAAAATCCGGCTCTGAGGATCGTCCCGCGACTTTGGGCAGAATGGTGAAAAGAGCAGCGGCGTTGGTTTTAGGCGTTGTTTTCTTATCCATGATCCTTTCCGGGCAATGGCAGTCAAAAGAAGTGTCGGCTTATAAGACAGAATCGGTCATAAAGGTGGACGGGCTTCTGGATGAAGCGGCCTGGGAAGAGGCTTCCGAGGCGGGAGGTTTCATCCAGCTTCAGCCCGAGAAGGGGAAGCCCGCCTCGGAAAGAACCATCGTGAAGGTTCTGTATGATAACGTCAATATTTATTTCGGCTTCTGGTGCTTCGATTCAGAGCCGCAAAAAATCGCCGCCCGAATGACCAAGAGGGATACGGACATCCGTTCGGACGACTCGGTCTATGTGCTGCTCGACACCCTCCATGACCGGAGAAGCTGTTATTATGTCAGCACCAACCTCCTGGGAACCCAGTGGGACGGCCGGATCACGGATAACGGGCGGACTTTCGATTCCACTTGGGACGCGGTCTGGAAGGCGGCCGCCCGTAAAACCGATCTCGGCTGGACGGCCGAGTTCGCGGTGGAACTCGGGAGCATCAAGTACGAACCCGGGGAGAACAAAACCTGGGGATTAAGCTTGGGCAGGGGTATTCCCCGCAAGCTGGAATTCAGCTTCTGGATCGGACCGCTGGAGTCCCCTTACAAGGTTTCCCTGTTTGGTGAGCTCAAGGATCTTGATCTCAAGAAAGCGGAGAAAAAAGCCCAGGTCATTCCCTACATTCTCTCCAAAATCGAAGAAGCGGAAAAAACGGTGGTCCAGACCGGGTTGGATGCCCGATATGCTTTTTCCCAGATGGTCTCAGGGAACCTGACCGTCAACCCGGATTTTGCCACGGTCGAGGCCGACCAGGAAGAGATCAACCTGACTCGTTTTGAGGTTTTTCTCCCCGAAAAGAGAAATTTCTTCCTGGAAGGAAGCGAAATCTACGACCAGCGCATCCAATTGTTCTACTCGCGGAGGATCTCCGATATATACGGAGGAGCCAAGGTCTACGGAAAATCCGGGGGCTATGAGTTCCAGGCTCTGACCGCCCAGACCAGGAAAGACGAGGAAAGGGGCGAAGACAGCGCCAACTTCACGGTCTTTCGACTGAAAAGGGACATTATGAAGTCTTCCAACATCGGGTTTTTGGCCGCCAACAGGCTGGTCAACGGCAAGAACTGGGGGACTACTGGCATCGACACCGCCCTTTATTTTTCGGACACGTTCAGTTTTACCGGCCAGCTGGCATTAAGCTACGGAGACAAGAACTCCGACAATGTCGCCTTTTTCCTCCGGCCGAGCTATGACACGAGCACCTTCCACATCCACCTCCGCTATACCCAGTTAGGGGGAAACTTCGGGGACAACGCGAACGCAGTGGGTTTTGTCCGGGACGATAACCGCCGGGAGCTCGATTCGGCCATCGAAAAAGAATTTTTCCTCAACAAGGG
>JBAQGA010000277.1:0-11487 GCA_049287565.1 Candidatus Aminicenantales bacterium | reverse complement strand
GGTGACGCCGCCGAAGGATCTTCCTGACAAGCAGCCCATTCCCGGAAGGCATAGTGATTCCAGAGTCGAAAATATTCTGTCAGATAGATGTCAGCGGCTTTTTGGTCTCCCCGGATGAGAAGCATATTCTCGTCATTATCGCGGACGGATGCATCGGAAAAGTTCGCTGAGCCGGTGACGATGATAGGATCGGCGGAAAGAGGATCTACAAGCATATATTTTGTGTGAATATATTGGGCATGCCGATTGAGACCGCTCAATTTTTCTCGCAGCCAACAATCGAAGTTGTTTTGTGAGATAAAATTGCCGACGGCAAAACGGTTCCACACCTTTTTGCGCAATGCCAAAACCTTGTTCTTTGCTGCCGGCGTGTTGCCTTTAGAATCCAACAGAGCATAACGAAGACCATCAAAATCGGCGTCAAGCACCGGATGGAATCGCTTGTTGATTCCGAAAGCGAAGGTCATGCAGAGCAATGATTCAGCCGCATTGGCAAGTTCGGCATACCAATCTAAAAGCTGAAGGCCTGATCGCGGGCTGAAGAGAACCGATGTGCCCTTGGGAGGCTTCTGGCCAAGATTGGGCGTTGGCGTCTCTTTCATGACCCACGTGCGGAGATCCTTGGCCACAGGATCATTGTGAAGCTGACTCCAATAATCGAGGAATGTCTTGGCCACGTCAGCATCATTGACAACATGCCCCACATCCGAGTGCCCGAAGATTCCTCCCTCGGTAAAGTTAGTAGAACCCGTCCAGACGGCAACCGGATTATTATTTTTCAGCAATACTATGAATTTATTGTGAGCGATTTTGTTGGAATCTGCAGTCCGCTTTTTACAGAGACCTCCGATCTGGGCATCTTGGACAGCGCTATTATTGGGTTTTGCGATATCATCCTTCCGAGCATCATACACAATCTGGATATCGGCGCCGTTCAAATGAGCTTGACGCAATGCATCCAATACGGGCCCATAGGTAAATTGATATGCAGCCACCCGCAATCCATGCTGAGCATTCTTGGCTTGCTCGATGAAGCTGAGCATCGTCTCTTCAAGTCCGCGGGAAAGCCATGTGAAAGCGGGCTTGCCGACTACGCTCGGCTTTCTGTTTTGGAAACGACGTGCATATTCTTGACTGGCAGCTGCCCCCCTGTTAAACCAGACCTTGTGGATTCCGGCGTCTTCGCTATCGGTAGTAACGGTTACCTCAACCGATGCTTTCTCCTGTAGGTCCGCCGGTTTGTTATCCAGGGCGACAACTCTGTATGTGTATTCGTGGCTGGGTTTGGCAGTGAAGTCGGACCAGGTGAATCCTTGCACGGGATGCTTCCTCGTGGAGTAAAGCGAGCCTGTCCCCTGCCCCGGATCTGTCGATTTAAAGGTCTTCATGCCTTTGAGCCAATAAGCCTCATTTTCGGTATGGTCTGTCCGATGAATGGCAAATCCCAGCACGCCTTTGGTATCCTGCTTGGACATATCCCATCCAAGGAGAACCACATGAGTCCCCGCAATTCCTTGAAGTTGGATTCCATTATTCTTTTTTGTTTTTCGCATCGGTCCTCCTTTACACGCTGAACACCCGCTCTACTCGATATGAGCCGAAATCTCGATTATACGAGGGGTTTGATTTTCTCGTCAAAACTCCGATAGGAGCAGCAGAAATATCTCTCTCATCGTACCCTCCATGCCGTTGTTTTTGCCTTTCCAGGTTTGCCCCCTGATAAAGACAACAATTGTTTTCTAGCCGAATTGGCAGAGCGAGAGGCTTAATAACAATTTATCGTCCCAATCAACCAGGCGTATTTTAAAATGTTTTAAAGCGCGATGTCAAGACCCTCATTAAAAAGCCCGCCCTATCTTTAGTCCCCTCCAAATTGACTTTTATATCTTCCTTTAAAGAACCGGCTGCATATTCCGTTACAAAGTGGCCATCGATTCCGATTGTCAGCGGGCATACAATAATAGCCCCCCGTAGACGACATGAGGGGGCGGTGAATTTTCGTTGCATCTTGACAGCCTCTTCCTGGCGTCCTCGACTTCGGGAGTGTCGGGGTCGGCGTCTTTCCAGGGGTCGAGGACGCGCTTATATAGCTTCATGACTTCCAAGACCGCTTTCCGCCATTTTTTGCTCAACTTGATATCCCTCGAGCCGCCATTTATACTCCCTCACGATGGATGGAGGGGGAAATTGGCGCACGAACTGTCAGTCTGCCAGCGCAGCAGAAAAGCAGTTTCTTGTAAATCATCTTCGGCGCGATCGTGGAAGGCCACTACGGCGGCCCCCTGAGTGCCAGCTCAGGGGCGTTCCAGGAGATGCAGAGCCGCGTCCTAGTCGTGCCGAAGCGCTTCGATCGGGTCCAGCCGCGAGGCCTGAAGCGCGGGATAGATCCCGGACACCAGGCCGATGACGGTACAGACGAAAAACGAGAGCAACACGGCGGTGATCGTCCAGCCGACCGGCCACCCGGTGAACGCGGAGATGGCCATGGACAGGGCGAAGCCGAAGAGGATTCCCGCCGTCCCGCCGATGGCTGAAATGGAAACCGTTTCCGCGATGAACTGACGCCGGATATCCTTTTGCCTCGCGCCCACGGCCCGTCGCAATCCGATTTCCCTCGTCCGCTCGAGGACCGTGGCCAGCATGATGTTCATGATGCCGATCCCGCCCACGAGCAGCGAGATCCCTGCGATGCAGGCCATGACGATCGTGAAGATGTTCTGGGTCTTGCGGTGCTGCTCGAGCAGGGCCTCGGGAACGATCATCTCGTAGTCGTCGATCTCCTTATGACGCCGTTTCATCAGGTGGGCCAAGGTCGTCGCGGCCGTAGCGCTCGAGATCTCCTTCTTGACCTGCACCCGGAATTCGTCGAGATCGGATTCATAGTCCCCGAACCGGAAGACCTTCAGCGCGGTTTGGATCGGAACATAGATGTTGTTCTGCTCGCCCTTGAGCGTGATGCCCTGGAATTCGTCCTTGAGGAGGTTCTTGTCTTTCAGCACTCCGACCACGGTCATCCAGACATGATTGATCTTGACCTGTTGGCCGAGAGGCGATTCGCCGGGGAACAGGATCTGGGCGACGCGCGACCCGATCACGCACACATGGGCATAGACGAGGTCATCGAACGGAAGGAGGAACCGGCCCGCGCCCACGCTCAGGTTGGCCATTTCCAAATGCGTCGGGGTCACGCCCCAGACCTCGGCGTCGCTCTCGCCGGCCCGGCTGAAGACGGCAAAGGCTTTGATCTGCTTGTTGGCACTGTAAGTGCTCAGGAAGGGCAGCGTTTCGCGGGCCGCGTTGAGGTCCTGCAGCGTCAGTCCCGGCGAGGTCTCCCGGATTTCCTTGAGCTTGCTCTCCTCGAAGACTTTCGCTTTGATGATGATGTTTCGCAAACCCATGGTGTCGATGAGCTGCAGCGCTTCCCGTTCGGCTCCTTTGCCGATGCTCAGCATGGCGATCACCGCCCCCACGCCGAAAATCATCCCCAGCAGTGTGAGCAGAGTCCGCAGCCTATGATGGAGTAGGGATTCCACCGATTCCGAGACTTCGAGTTTTATCTTCACGACGACTTTTCCCCCTTGGCTTCCGTCCCCGAAGTGCCCAGCAGGATTTCCTCGCCCTCTTTGAGTCCGTCGGTGACGACCGTCAGCGTGAGACTCCGGGTGCCGATCTCGACTGGCCGCCTTTGGATCCTGGATCCGTTTTTGACCAGGGCGAACACCTTGTCCTGCTCGAAGACAAGGGCCTGGTTCGGGACGGCGATGACGTCGGTCAGCCTCTCTACGAAAATGGAGGCCTTCACTTGGACCCCCGGCTTCATCAACCGGGGATCGGTGACGTCGAGGCTGGCTTTGACTTCGAAGTACTTCAACGGGCTCTTTTCGCTAAGCGGCTTGGCGATCGTGTCGATCCCGGCAACCTTGCCGGTGAAGACCCGCCCGGGCTCGTAATCGAGCCTCAACGAGACCGACAAGCTCTCCTTGAGCCCCGAGGCTTCGGATTCCAAAACGTAGAGCTTGGCTTCCATGACGCTCAGGTCGGGCAGGGAGCCCAGTTTCATTCCGGGGTAGGCGTACATTCCGACGCGGTATTTTTCTCCGTTCCACGTTTTTTCGATGATTATCATTCCGTCGTGCGGGGCTCGGAGTTCGAGGTTGTTCAATTGGTCCTGGAACTGCTTGATCCTCACCTCGCGGGCCCGGACCTTGGACTGGAGAAGTTGCAGTTCCGCCGTGATGCGCTTTTCCAGTTGCTCCTGTTTCCTCTGGAAATGCTCTTCGCGGATGGTTTGATAGTTGAGATCGACGGCGTCTTCGATGATCTTGTTCCGCGGGAAGATCGTTTCGTCCCGCGCAGCATAGACATCCGCGAGTTCCCTCTGAATCCCCGTGACGGAAATCTGGCCCGTTAGGTCGGTTTTTTCCTTTTCGAGTTGCTTCTCCTTCTGGGCGATTTCGAGATTGAGCTTGGCCATTTCGGCTTGCTCGGTTCGCAGGAGGTCGGCCAATTCCGTGCTGGCCAGCCGGATGACGACTTCGCCGCTTTTCGCCATCGAGTAGTCGGGTGCCATCCAGGCGATAGTCTGAAGACTGAACCGGCTCTCGGGTGGAACGGCGATCGCCGTGGACTTGGCCGCCTGCAGTTCACCGAACGCGGGGATGAGGATTTCGAAGGTTCCCTTGCGGACAATCATGTTGGCGACGGCCGCGCCTCCCGGCCGGCCGCAGGACGCCGCGAAAACCGTGACCAGTAAAAGCGCACCCGCTAAACCTTTCGATCTCATCGCCCGGCCCCCGCCGCGCCCCCTCGGATGACGACCGCGTCATTCTCCGCGACTCCGCTCAAAATCTCTACCATTCCTGCGGACCGGACCCCGAGGGTGACCGGCGTCAGCGTCTGCGAAAGGAAGCTTTTTTTCCAGACCGCGGCCCCTCGTTCGTTGTAGACGATCGCGGCTTCCGGTACCTGCAGCACGTCGTTTTTGGAAGAGACGATAATGTCGACGCCGGCTGCCATGCCCGGCCGCATTAGCCCGGGATCGGACTCGGAGAGGTCGATCACCGCGTCGAAGACGATCGCCGGCTGGCTGTCGGATTTGACGCGGAAGACTGTGCCCAGGGAGCTCACTACGCCTTTGTACACCCGGTCCGGGTTGGAATCGAGCCGGACCTCGGCCTGCTGCCCGGTCTGGACCCGGCCCGCCTGGACTTCAAGGATCACGGCCTTCATCTGCATCCGGCCGAGGTCGGGCAATTCGAGGATGGTTTCGCCCAGCCAGCACATGTCGCCGACGACCTTTTTCTTTCCATTCCAGTCCGGTGTATAGACCACGATTCCCTCTTTGGGGGCCAGGACGTTCATTTTCTGGACATCGCGCACGAGCCGTGCCACTTCGGCCGTAAGCAACCGGACCTTCGATTCCTGCACTTGGATCCGGCTTTTCATTCCCGAGATCTGGGCCGACAGGCGTTTTTCCGACAGCTTCTCTTGCAGGTCGGCCAGCTCGAGCTCCATTTTCCTCTTCTGGTATTCCATCGGCGCGATCAGGTGCTCCGGGACATCGGCTTTCCGCACAGCCTTCTGCTTATTGACCTTCTCCTCCTCGTACTGGAGGGCGAGATCTTCCCGGGTTTGCAGTTCCTGCAGCCGCATCCTTTCGAGCTCCTTGAGGCCCGTGTCAAGTTCCGCCTGCTTGAGTTGGAGCCGCTGTGTAATCTCCCGGGCGTCAAAGGCGAGAAGCAAGTCGCCCTCTTTGACAGTCTTGCCCTCCGGCGCCATGTTGGAGACTGTGTACCGCCAAACGCGCTCGACGGACGGGCAGCCGACAAAAAAGGACGCTGCGGACTGGAGCTGTCCGGTGGCGTGGACCTTAATATCAAACGAGGCCTTGACGATCTTGGCCACCCGAACCTTGCCCGTGCGGGAGCAGGAAGGAAGCGAGAGCGCACACGCGAGCGCCACCGCCACAGCAGCCACGGCGGCAGCTGGACGAGTCGTTGACGAAACGATCCGCTTATTTCTTTTCATCGCTTTTCGTCTCCTCGACACTCAGCGGGACCGGCCCCACCGGCGCGAGCACCATCTCCGCTTTGAGGGCAGGGTTGTCCTGGGCGCTGGCGGCGACAGCGAATTCGTCGTAATCCAGGGCCGTCAGCTTGAAGGCGTCGCCGCCGGCCGGCCTGACCCAGAAGGAATGCCCGTCGAACGACGTCATCTCCAGCGGAACGATCAGGACGTCCTTGTGTTCGGTGCCGCGGACTTCGCACCTGACGCTCATCCCGGGCTTCATGATGCCCGGTTCGAGTTTCTCTATTTCGATATCGACCCTGAAGTAGTGCGATTTTCCCCACCGCCGCACGGCCTCGGCGCCCCTGGAGATGTACTGAATGACTCCTTTGTACTGTTTGTCCGGGTAGGCATCGAGGTAGAGATCGACGCTTTGCCCTACTTTGATGCGCTGGATATGGGTTTCGCTGATCCAAGCTTGGACGAGGAGCGAAGTCAGGTCGGGGATGGAGGCCACGGTGTAGGTGGCAAACACCGTGTCGCCCACCTGGACTTTCCGGCCCGTCCAATCGTCCGCGCTATAGAGCACCGCGCCCTCGGTCCGGGCGACGAGGATCAGGCTGTCCAGGCTGTCCTTCAGCTTCTTCAGCTTGGCTTCGAGTTCCCCGACCTCAATGGCGATGGTCTTGAGCCGGCTTTCGAACTCGGCCAGCTTGACAGTCCTATTCCTCCGCGCGCTGGCGAGGTTGTGGTCGCTTATTTTCTTTTTGAGCTGCTTGAGGTCGTACTCGTACTTGGATTCGATCCCCTCGGGGATCGACGCGTCAAGGGATTTTTGCTGGTTGTCGTTTTCGGCCTTCTTCACCTCGACATCCAGCTCGAACCTCTGGTTTTCGTACTCGGATTCGTTCTGAGATTGCTCCTCCAATTTGGCCCGCAGCGAGTCCTGGGCGGTCTCAATCAATGAGGCGATATTGGCGGTTTCGAACCGGACCACGGGGTCGCCGGGTTTTACAGATTCGCCTTCCTTCACCATCCACTTAATCTGGATACGCCAGGTTTCCGTGATCGGGACCTTGAATTCCTCCGAGCGGAGAGCGGTCAGGCTTCCATTGAGAACGACGGTGGATAGGAAGCTGCCTTGCGTAACGCTCGGGTATGTCTCCTCGGGGCGGGGCGAGCGACCATTCCGGGGCAGGAGGTAGGCCAGAGAAGTGGCGAGGACCAGAACGGGGACCGCGGCCAGGACTGGAACGGCCCGAGGGCGCATTCTACGACGCGGCGAGGCCTTTCCCCGTTGCCGGGGATTCGATTCAGGAGTTCCGGGAATCATTGACGATTCTCCCGTCTTTCAGCGTGATGACCCGGCCGGCGTAGGCGGCGATGTCGGTCTCGTGGGTCACCATGACGATGGTCTGGCCCTGCAGGTGGAGCTTCCGCAGCAGCGCCATGATCTCGTGCGCCGTCGTGGAATCCAGGTTTCCGGTCGGCTCGTCCGCCAGGATGATGTCAGGCTCGTTGACCAGCGCCCGGGCGATGGCCACCCGCTGGCTCTCCCCGCCGGAGAGCTGGGCCGGCCGGTGGTCCATGCGTCCGGAGAGCCCCGTCAATTCCAACATCCGGGCGGCTTTTTCCATGCCGGCAGCCGCGCGCCCGGGGGAATACTTCAAGGGCAGGTACGTGTTCTTGAGGGCCGTGTAGCGTGGCAGCAGGTTGAAGTTCTGGAACACGAATCCCAGGTGCTTGTTCCGGATAAAGGACAGCTCGTCGTCGTTGAGATGGCTCACCTCTTTCCCGTTGAGGACGTATGAGCCATCGGTCGGCTGGTCCAGGCATCCCAGGATGTTCATCAGCGTGGATTTCCCCGAGCCGGAGGGGCCCATCACGGCCACAAATTCGTTCGGCCGGATGTGCAGGTCGATCCCGTTAAGGGCGCGAACCGTCGTCTCCCCCATCTGGTAGAATTTCTTGAGGTTGGTCAGTTTGAGCATGCCTCCCCCCCGCAAAAGGAATGTCTGAGGTCAAGCAGGGAAAAAGGAAGGAATGCCGATTGCCAATCGCTACCTTTCATCACCCTGGGACTCCAAGCTGAGGTTTCGGTCCCGCCGTGAATTATACCACCACAGGCGAAAGCCGGCAAGGAAAAATTCGACCACCGGCAATCCCTGCCGCCGGCCTTCACTTACATATACACTTCATCAGCTCAAAAAGTTCCAGCGGGAAGCCGAAAGCCGCTTTCTTATCGCCGGCAGAAGGGCAAGCGGACCTTTCAAAGATCTTGATCGCTCGGTCGCGTTTTTTACGAAGCTTGGTTTTTTCCTAAAATAGAGGCTGTTTGTAGAGCGCTATTTGGACTATCGCAAACCCCCGCTAGGGGTTTGCCCGAATCCGCAGTTTCATGGGAGGTCACCCTACAATCCCTTTTGTCCCCAAAGAACTCTTTTATGAGACTTCAAAGCTAACGCTGACTCGGTGGTGATTTGTCCAACGTTCAACATCTTGCCGCCTAAACCTCACCATCCCATTTGGCTTGATATGAGGGATCTTTTGTTCCCGGCAAAGCCGGTAGATAGTATGCGGATTAACGCGGAGCAATCCGGCTACCTCTCGGGCGGCTAAAAGTTCTTCTTCCAAGCCATAATTCTCTCATTAGAACCTCTTTGAGATGGGCTTTTGCTGAGCCAATCGGCTTGAATTTACGCCCTTGAGCTTAGGCGGATATGCTCACGCTAATCCATTCCGCTCAGATATATTATACAAAAATTAAGATCGGCTGTAAATACCTTTTTTTAAATATTTTGCCCATATTACAGCCTTCGAAAGACACGTTTTCCCTGGGGCTACCCCCCCTACGGGTAACTCTATATAATGCAATCTTCCCCCTGGAAAAAAGCGGTATAAAGCTGATTTGAGAATAACTGACTTCCGACGTCGTCTAGGTCAATGAGGCGATTATCCGCTTAATAGCGACCTTTTAATATTGAGGAGGCCAGGACTTGACGTCCGGCCGCTGCTTGCTTGGTTAGTTCCTTTATATTATTTCCGAACCACTCAAATCCTTTCGCTGCCTCCGTACAACAACCGGATCTCAGTGCATCTCCTCTTTAAATTCGATGCCGAGCAAGGTGATATCGTCTTGCGGCTCGTTGTCATCCCCGAACTTCATAAGAGACTTCATAACGCTATCTATGATAACAGATATGGGTTTATTCCTCAGCCTCGTTAATTCCTGTTTGAACCTTTCTTTGCCATAAAATTCGCCATCCCTGTTCTGATACTCTTCGATGCCATCTGTGAAAATGAAAAGTTTGTCCCCTTTTTGAGCGTACATTTCCCCCTCTTCGAAAGGAAGAATCCCTGTCGTGCCTATAAGCGTTCCGCCTTTTTCGAGGAACTCCATGGCGCCGTTTTTATGGAGAAGCATGGGCGCCGGATGGGCCGCATTGCTGTACCTGATAGTCCCGTTCCTGACATTCAATATGATGTAGATGATCGTAAAGTACTTATTAAACCGCTCTAGGGAATATTCCTCATCTAGTTTGGAAAGTACGCCTGCGGGCGAGACCAATTTGTAATAGGGCGGCAGTTCTATTGATTTCTTCAGCAGAAACCCCAGCTGAGGGCGGAGGATCTGTGATATGAAAACCGCAACCAGGGCAGCCGGCACTCCGTGACCACCGACATCAAGCACGTAAACGCCCCAGTGATTCTCATCAAGACGTGCCACGTTAAAAATATCTCCTCCAATACTTGCGCAGGGCATGAACCGCCACGCAACATCCATAATTTCCATATTGGGAGGCCTTTTAGGAAGGAGACTTCTCTGAATACCGCTAGCAGCCTCCAGATCTTCCTTCAGTCTCTGCTGCTTTTCTATAAGTTCCTTATTGGCTTCAAGAACTTTTTTGTTCAAACCCGCGATTTTCAGATGGGCCCTTGTACGCGCCAGAACCTCTCCTCTATCAAAAGGAACGGTCACGTAATCGGACCCTCCCAGATCAAGCCCTTTAATCTTGTCCTCCACCTGGGTCTTGCAGGAAAGAAATATGATCGGTATGCTGGAAGTGCGCGTATCTGCCTTGAATTCCCTGCAAACCTGATATCCATCCTTCACCGGCATCATAATATCCAGAAGGATCAGATCAGGCTGTTCCTTCAGGGCAAGCTCGAGCGCCTCCCCTCCGTTCTCGAACTCAAGCAGTTCATACCCTTCTTTCTTCAAGATGGCCGCCAGGAGTTTTCGGTTAGTCATATTGTCATCTACGATGAATATTTTTTCATGCATTACAGTCCCCCTGAAACAAGACTTTGGGATTTCAGCAGTCCCTGAAGGAGTAAGGGCACGGGCTGCTCTTTCCATACCCTACTTGATTCTTCTTGATGTGGAGATATCAAGTCCTTTTCGATCAAGGCGGCCACGAAAAGTTCTTGCTGCATCTCCCCCCCTTGGCTTTGGCCTCCACTCGCCTCAAAAAAAGAAATTTGAATAACTAAGGAAGGCTTTTTGATGAGACTAAAAGATTATTGCTTCTCCAACACAGCATCAACATTTTTTTGGTCCAGAGAGTACCATGCGCCCGTTGCAGCATCAACAATGATTGGGACAAGCCCTGCCAAAACATCAAGGATAATCCAGCCAGCTCCAACATGATTTGTTATATTTCTTGTGACCGGCTTATATCCCTCTTTCCTGAACTCAATTTGGTAAGTCTTCTTGCTTTCCAACTTGAGGCTTAAGGGCGTTTCTCCCATTTTTGCGCCATTTATCCACACCTCCGCCTTTTGAGGCTCGCTGCCAAATCTAACCTCTTCGCTTGTCCCTTTGAAGAGGGTAGCACAGCTGGACAGGAAAAAAAGCAAAGAAAATAGAACTACACAAGAAGTGTTTTTTCATTTGGTTCGCCTCCCTTCAATAAAATCATCTATAAATCAGCAAATGTCAAGTATTTATTTTGCTTAATCAAATCCCCCAAAAAGCGAAGCCTTTTCGACGACCTTAATACGCACTTTGGTAATGAGGCGATTATCCGCCTGCTATCATGCGGCGTCTTTTCTTCAGAGGAATTATCTTAGTTGGCTATTTGCATGGCCCAGCAATATTTCATCTACCCCTCTAGATTGGTCATACTCACTTCCAAAAGACCATGCTATATTCTTAGTGATTTTCGTTAAATAGTCCAATCTGTAATCTTTATTAGTGATTTTTGGGATTGAGCATACTTCATATTCTTTTGCAACTTCTATTTCATCGACAATTGCAACCCCTTGCCAACCTAATATTCCAGTTCCTCCCAAAAACGGATCTAGAGCTACATTCAGAGTATTTTTTACTATATACTTTAATTTGCAGAGTCCGCTATAGCCAATTATTTGATAAAAATAATTTGCGAACTCTAAAAAGGCAAATACACTCAAAAATATGTCATCAAAACTTATTTTTCTATCTAAAACAGTACTCCCTTTTACTATTCTCCTATTTAC
>JBAQGA010000276.1:0-6804 GCA_049287565.1 Candidatus Aminicenantales bacterium | reverse complement strand
GAATAACTCATCAGCTCTCGTCTCAAGTTATGTTTCATTTATCTTAAGAAAGACACAGGGGATGGTTGTCTTGGGAACTAACATGAGAAATCTTTTCCGGGATTATTTTACTGAAACTCGCTTGTTCGTTGTGCCAAATGGTGTGAACCTGAGCATGAAGTCAATTCCTAGAAATATTAACGGGCCGGCTAGAATCCTCTATCTATCCAATATCAGCCTCGCAAAGGGCATCGAAGACGTTATCAACGCAATTGTACTCATGGAGAGACATTGCCGATTACCGTTTCACCTCGATGTAGTTGGTAATTGGCGAGATGCCGAGACTCGAGAGAGAATTTCCCTTTTCATCGGCGGGAAGAACCTCCCGTTAACCTTTCATGGACAGATCGTAGGGAATGCGCGGCTTAGGTTTTATGAAAACGCAGATATATTTGTATTTCCTCCTAGGCAACCGGAGGGCCACCCCTGGGTTATAGTTGAAGCCATGGCGGCAGGGTTGCCGATAGTTACGACCAACCAAGGGGAGATCCCTCAGTGTGTTCTAAATGGAGTCAACGGTTTTGTCCTGGCGACGGCAGATTCAAATAAGATTGCGGAAAAGCTTAAATTTCTTATCGAAAATCCCAAAGCAAGAGAAAGAATGGGGCTGGAGAGCAGGCGGTTATATCTCGAAAACTTCACTGAGGAAAAAATGGTTGAGCGGCTTTCGGCTGCTTTCCATTCCGTTCTGGCAATCTAGCGTTGCGGTATTGCATGTTTTAGCGTTGCTCCTGAGTCGGTCCGCGAATATTCCCTGACGATTTTAAAAAGAGGGCGGTCCAATAAACGCCGTAATTGTGATGTTTAAGCTGATGCTGATTAATGTGGATTCGCCTTCCTTCGGCCAGAGCCGAATAATTTAGGTCCTGGATATGAAGTTGCCGGCTTATAAACGTGCGCAACCGAATGCATGTGGGTTGTCTTTAGACTCTAGAGTTATACGTCCCCTTTTTAGGACTCGACAGTATCGCGAAAGACGAATAAAAAGAGGGTCGCAGCCATAGTCATGTTCTTGGAGAGTTAAGTTAAGGAAGTCTTAGTCAATTAACTTAGAGAACCACGCGAATGAAAGAAAGTTCAAAAATATCCCCTGACCTCTCGTCTATCCTAGATCAATATTTAATGAGACTCGAAAAAACTCTCCAGACGACAGGTTTTCGAGAAGTCCACCTCATTGCCGACAAAAACTCGAAAAAACACATTTTGAAAATATATGATCTCGGGAGCAAGAGAGCCAGATTAGCCTCTCTATTTTTTCAAATTGAGAAGTACTTTCTTTCAAGCGTTGCCAAACTCAGTTTTGAGCACATCCAATTTCCTCGTCTGCTCGGTTCAGGACGAAACTATTTAATCATAGAATTCGTTGAGAGAGAAGTCTTTACAAGAGAATCTATTCTGGATAAAAAATGGTCCGTTGAAGACACGCGGTTGTGGGTCATGGCCCTCATGGAATTTCAAGGGATCGAGATGCCAGGCAATTTATATCCAGCAACGCGAAGACTGATTGGATCGTTATTTCCAGTAGTGCGCCTGTGCCAGATTCTCCCCAAGTGCCGGAGGATTCTAAGCGTACGAGATTTTATCAGTGTTTTTATTATAGTTCTTTCTTATATCATGGTTTGGCGATCGATAGAAAAAAAACTTGTCCATTATGAATTGCATACGAGTCATTTTGCGCCTATGAAAGGAAAACAAAAAATGTCCTTGATTGACTTTGAACTCAGCTATTATAAGGGCGATCCACTTGTTGATATCTTGTACTACATATCCATCCCGATCAAGAGATTTCGTGAATGGAGTTTCCAGAAAGAACTATTAAGGGAATACGTAAAACTTAGTTTTAGCGGCGGAGTGCATTTAAGTGAACTCTTTTATAGAATAAGATTGATTCTCTTAATGTTTCATATTGTGCGGTATTTTGAGTTTGTTGACGTCCCCAATTACAGAGAGGTTTATTTTGAAAATTTGTCGATACTGCTCGACAAAAAGAGATTCAGGCAGTTCTATGAGGATATTTTTAAAGTACCGCCGCAAATCCCCGGACGTAAGTCCGTGGATTGAGTAAGTTCCTAAGTCTTCGTACAGATATGATAGAATCAGAACGTGGATATCTGAAAACAAGCCCACCGTGCATTCAGATGCATGTATCACATCGTCTTAATCCCTAGATATCGATACAAAATTCTGGTGGACGGTGTCGACGAGTACCTGAAGATCAAGATGGACGAAGTTCGAAAAACGTACGCGGAAGTCGAGTGTCTGGAACGAAATATCCAATCCGACCACGTTCATATCGTGATCAACTTTCCACCAAAGTACAGTATTGCGAAGTTGGTCCAGATCATCAAACAGAACACGGGGAGGGCTCTGTACGAGAAGTTCGAATTCATCAGGAAGCGGTACTGGGGCCGAGGGGGGATAAGGTCGGTTGGCTATTTCGTGAGCACACTGGGGTTGGACGAAAAGACAATCCTCGAGCATGTCAACTATCAGGAACGAGAAGACTTGGGACAAGCGAAGCTTGCCTTCGAGGAATCCCCGGACGCAAGTCTGGGGATGGTTCAAGCGTGCCCGGCATGGGCATCGACTTAGGGGTGAGAGTTCCCTGCAGGTCCAAATGGCGGAAACTGCTAGCCGAACGGCAAGCGCGTCCATCGCGAGGTGAGGTCTAACTGATTTTCGACAGTTGATTTTTCGAACTTCCTGTAAATGAACAAAATACGGGCGCGCAAAAAGACTTTGGCACTACAGTTTCTCATCTCAGTCTGTCATCGTCACCGGGGAGGGAGGCCGAACGCCGGCGGCCAGGAAAGCCTGATGGGCCGTACCCTGAAGATCCGTCCGCAAAACATAGGACTGCCCGGACGCTTCCAGTCGAACCGCTTGAACCCGGCCCAGATCTCTCATCAACGTCGGCCAGGACACCTCGAGGCCGCGCTCCTCGAGTCTTCTTTGCAGGTCCACCTCCAGGCGCAGGGCCAGGAAGCCGGCCACGATGTGCCCGATCGACGTGTCGTCGCGGTGATGGAAGATCGGCCGGACGTTCAACGTGCTTTTCGTCTCCCGAAACGCCCGTTCCACCCGCCACAGGCTTTTATAGGTCCGGGCGACTTCCGCAGCGGGGAGCTCGGTATTGGTTCGCAAGACATACTTCCCGTCGTAGCGGGCCTCGGCGGCCACCTTGTCTTCATCGATCCGCATCGCGCCTTTCGTCACCCGGAGATACCGGGCATAGCCTTTGTTGGCGACCAAGCTCTTGGCCCCGCCCGAGAGCTTCTCCCGAAGATGGGCCAGGATCGCCTCGCGCGCCGCTTCATCTTTCCGCTCTTCCTCTTCATTCAGACAGATGATATGGCGGCGATCCCCGACGAGGACTTCTTTGATCTTCAGGTTCTCTCCGACCTCGTGGAAACGACCGGCCCGGGCCAATACCGCCCCGCCGATCTCCTTCTGTTTCCTCATCCGGCAGCCCAGGATGTAGTCATAGGGAGCTTTTCCCGTGGTCAGAAGCTCCAGACTCTTTTTCCCCATCATCCCCCGATCCGCCACCACGACCACCCGGCCGATCCGAAACCGCCGCCGCATCTTCGTGATCATCGCCTCGAACGCCTCCGGGTCGGCCGTGTTCCCCGCAAAAACCTCCCACGACACCGGCCGACCCTCGCGGTCCACGGCCGCGCCCAAGACCAGCTGAGGAAGATCCGGCCGACGGTCTCGCGAGTAGCCGCGCTTGCGCCATTCCGTCTCGGTGTCCCGATAGACATAGACGCTGGTCGTATCCATAAAGACCAGGTCCAGTTCCTGGGAAAAAAGATCCCGGTCCCGGGCGAACAGCTCCTTTTCCAGATCCTCCCGGGCCTCGGCCAGAAAACCGTTGGCCCAGTAGAGATGCTGCAAGGCGATCTCCGGCAGGCCTTCGATCGTCTCCAGCCATCCGGAGCCTTGAAGATCGGAGCCGGGAGCGCACAACCGCTGCAGGGTCATGGCGAAGGCGACGCGCTCAACATCGAAGCCGAACTTGCGGCCTGCGGCGAGACGCCGCAGGATCTCCGGCAACCCCTGTTCTTCCCACAGCCGTCCGAAAATCAAGGTCGGGCCCCAGAGCTTAGAGGACCGTGCCGCCAGGGAACGATCCTTAAGAACCCGGTATTTTTGGCTGAACTTGGCCAGGCTTTCGACCAGAGAGTCGATCGTGCCGTCGGCCTCGAGCCGGTCTCTGCGCCCGAGCGTGGCCAGGACGCGCTGGCGCGGTTTCCCCTCTTTGCGGTAGGATTGGGCGATCTGGAGGTACTCATAGGTGACGCCGTTCTGGATGCTACGCTTGAAGCGGAAGAACATACTGATATCATATTTTGGATTAGGGCAATTGTCAAGCTATTATTTTCCTATTTAGGCACTACTTTTCTGGCCCAAATGACATTTTTGGAGCGTAAGTTGTTGATTCTATGAGATCGGACTTTTCAAGACTATCCGCAACTGTCGAAAATGAGTCTAAAGGAAGCCGCAGGCAAAGCCACGATCCGAGGAACACGAACCGCAAGAGAGGCCGAGAAGCGACGATGAGTTCGCGTGACTGGACGAAATCGGTAGCCATGATGACGCTTTTCGGTAAATGCGGCGGATGCGGGGCGAAGGTCGATGCTCTTACCCGGGGAGATCTGCCGTCCTGTCCGAATGGGACTACGGCTTCCGGAAGGAAGCCGGAAGGGGCGGCAGAAGTCAGCCGAGGCCATAGTAGGACCGCGGACCGGTCTGAAGGGCCGAACGAATCGAGAAGGGGCCGGCCCGCCGGCTTCGCCGTCGTGGAGACGCAGTAACTTTCCCTGTGGGGCCGACTTCCCGGCTCAGAGAGTCCGGGGGCTACGGTGCGGCAAACGACGGCGGCAGAGACGGAACCCGACCCCGCCGCAACGATCGTGATGGAGGAGGTGGTCCGGAAAGAAAACCTCGAACAGGCATTGAAGCAAGTCGCCGCCAACAAGGGCGGACCCGGAGTCGACGGAATGACCGTCGACGAACTCAAGCGATACTTGAAAGCCCACTGGCGGGACCTCAAGGCTCAACTCCTTGATGGCCGGTACAAGCCCCAACCGATCAAGGCCGTGGATATCCCCAAACCCGGGGGAGGAACGCGGCGACTTGGAATCCCGACCGTTTTAGATCGGTTCATCCAACAGGCGATTTTGCAAGTAATGGTCCCCATCTATGATCCGACGTTCTCCCCTCATAGTTACGGTTTCCGGCCCGGTCGGAACGCCCATCAGGCCATCCGGCAGGCCCAAGCCTACATCCAAGAGGGCTATAACTGGGTCGTGGACATCGATTTGGAGAAGTTCTTTGACCGAGTCAACCATGACATCCTCATGGGACGAATCGCCCGCCGGGTCATGGACAAGCGCCTCCTGCGCCTGATCCGGCTCTACCTGCAGGCAGGAGGCATGCTGAATGGAGCGGTTCAGGAGCGATACGAGGGGACGCCCCAAGGCGGCCCGTTATCGCCCTTGTTCAGCAACATCCTCCTGGACGAGCTGGACAAGGAACTGGAACGCCGAGGCCACAAGTTCTGCCGCTACGCCGACGATGCGAACATCTACGTAAAATCGGAACGGGCGGGCCGGAGAGTGATGGACTCGGTGGAGCGGTTCCTGGCCGAACGCCTGAAACTCAAGATCAATCGGGAGAAGAGCGCTGTTTCCGAACCTCCGAAGCGATCCTTCCTGGGCTTTAGTTTTACGAGAGGGGAGTTCCGGAAAATCCGGTTCTCCCCCAAATCCGTCAAGAACTTTAAGCGGAAGGTTAAGCAAATCACGGGTCGCTCGCGAGGGATTACCCTGGAGTGTATGATTCAGGAGCTGAACGGGTACACGAGGGGTTGGATGGGTTACTTCAGAATCGCGGAAACGCCGACGGTGTTATCGGACCTGGATTGCTGGATCCGAAGGCGATTGCGGTCCGCCGTCGCCAAGCAGTGGTTCCAAAGCTGTAAGGCTCGATTCCGGGGCTTGAACGGGCTTGGGGTCGATCCCAAACAGGCCGCCATTACCGCGGTCTCGCGAAGGGGACCTTGGGCTATGTCTAACATGAAAGCCTTTAAGCTGGCGATGCCGAACAAGCTCTTTGCTGATCGAGGGCTTCTCGCCCTCTCCGGATACGGAAGTTGAATGGTCAAGTCGATTCGAACCGCCGGATACGGACCCGTATGTCCGGTGGTGTGGGAGGGCGGCGGCCGTGAGGCCGCCCCCTATCCCGATTGACCTGTCCTAGATCTGGAAGTGTTATCGTGAAATCGTGATGTCTATCTTGAGAGGAATAAGTGACTTCTGGCTTAAATAAGAAAAGACAAGCGGAATTACTTCGAGATTGGGAAAAGGGAAGTCTTGAATGGAGCCGCTCGAGATATCGCTTGTCTTCAATGCGGTATTACGCGCAAGTTAGAGGGGGGATGATTCAACGCCTTCTGAGCTCACATTATTCTAAAAATCGCCTTCTGCTTGTAGATATTGCCTGCGGCAGTGGAGTCTTAGTGGATTACCTAAGCCGATCGGAAAATTGCCGGTTGATAATTGGGCTCGACTTCTCTGAAAGCATGCTGTCGTTATCAAAGATGGGAAAAAATGGGCCAGGGGACACAAAGAAATTTTTTTGTCGGGCGAGTGCTTTCGAATTGCCTTTAAAAGACAATTGTCTGGATGTTGTCTTGAGCACTCGATTCATTCATCTCTATGAGGATGAGTTGAAAAGGGAGTTAATCAAAGAAATGAGGAG
>JBAQGA010000275.1:0-21967 GCA_049287565.1 Candidatus Aminicenantales bacterium | reverse complement strand
CATCAAGTGTCCTAAGTGTCAGGCCGAGAATCCGGGAACCAAACAGTTCTGTGGAGATTGCGGGACTCAGCTCCCAACTTCAAAGGACATTCGTCCAGATATTACGGAAACTATTCAAATGCCTATCCACGAGCTGACCATGGGATCCATCTTTGCCGGCCGCTACCAGATCATCGAAGAACTGGGCAAGGGAGGGATGGGCAAGGTTTATAAGGTATTCGACCAGGAAGTCCAGGCTAAGATGGCCCTGAAGCTCATCAGGTCCGAAGTGTCGGCCGATAAGAACACGATCGATCGCTTCCGGAACGAGCTCAAGATCGCCCGGGATATTTCCCACAAGAACATCTGCCGGATGTATGACCTGGGTCGGGAAGCCGGCAGCTATTTCATCACCATGGAGTACGTGTCCGGGGAGGACCTCAAGAGCTTTATCAGAAGAGCGCGGCAACTGGTCGTGGGAACGGCCATTCTCATTGCCAAGCAGGTCTGCGACGGGCTGGCCGAAGCCCACCGGGTGGGAGTTGTCCACCGGGATTTGAAGCCGGGCAACATAATGATCGACAAAGAGGGAAACGCCAAGATCATGGATTTCGGGATCGCCCGGTCTGTATCGGCCAAGGGGATCACGGGCGCCGGAGTCATGATCGGCACGCCTGAATATATGCCACCCGAGCAGGTGGAGGGAAAAGAGGTCGATCAGCGTTCGGATATCTATTCGCTGGGCATCATCCTCTATGAGATGCTGACCGGGCAGGTGCCTTTTGAAGGGGATACGCCCTTCACCATCGGGGTGAAACAGAAGAGCGAGATCCCGAAGGAACCCAAGTCCTTGAACGCCCAGATTCCGCAAGACCTCAACCGCATGATCCTCAAATGTCTGGAGAAGGACAAGGAGAGACGGTATCAGAGCGCCGATGAGCTGAAGGCCAACCTCGAGAAGATCGAAAAAGGTATCCCGACCGCAGAGCGTCCGGTCCCCAAGAGGAAGACCGTCGCGTCCCGGCCGATCACTTTGACCGTCAGCCGGAAGAAGCTCTTTGTCCCCCTCTCCATATTATTCGCCATTGCCGTCATCGGTATCTGCCTCCGGCTTTTCCTGCCCAAACATCGAGCTGTTCCCCCTCCGACAGGAAAGCCGAGCCTCGCCATCCTGTATTTCAAAAACAGCACAGGAGACAAAAACCTTGATGTCTGGCGCGACGGCCTGTCCCGGATGCTTAGCTCCGACCTTTCCCAGTCCAAATACATCCGGGTGCTGCCCGATGATCAAATTTACAGCCTTCTCAGCAAGCTGAATGCTATCGAGAAGGACAATTTCTCTACAGAAGACTTGAGGGAGATCGCCAACCGGGGCGGTGCCTCCCACCTTTTGAGGGGGATCATCACCAAATCCGGGGATTCCTTCCGCATCCAGGCAACGCTCCAGGAGATAAGAAACTTGGCGGAGATCGCCGGCAACTACTCGGCCGATGGCATCGGAGAGGGCAGCTTTTTCGGCATGATCGATGAGTTGACCAGAAAAATCAAAACAGGCTTGAATATATCGGGCAGCCAAATCGCCGGAGACGTGGACAGGAGCGTCGGAGAAATAACAACCACGTCGCCCGAGGCCTATAAATTGTGCACCGAAGGCTATCGGCTGAACTACCAGGGTGAATTTCGCAAAGCCATTGAATCCTTGGAGCAGGCGGTCAAGATCGATCCGAAATTTGCCCTTGCTTATGTTTTGTTGGGGGCTGCATACGATAACTTGGGCTATCCAGCTCAGTCAAATGAAAATTATCAAAGAGCTTTGGAATTGAGCGACCGATTGCCGGAGAAAGACAGATTGTTTTTCCAATCGATGTACTATAGGCAAAGCGAAAAAACATATGATAAAGCCGTCGAGGCTTTTAGTCAGCGGATGCGTCTTGACCCGAATGATCTGAACGCGGCCAGAAATTTTGGGCAGTTATATAGCGCCCTAGAACAGTGGGATAAAGCCCTGGAATTATATGAAACGAATATCAGGAATAAGGTAGAAGCTTATTTCCCTTATAGGTACGCAGCCGTAGCATATGAGGCTAAAGGATTATACGATAAAGCTCAGTCCGTTCTTGAGGACTATCGCACCTTTATCGGAGACAACTCCATAATCCTTCGGGGCTTGGCCAATAATTATCTTTGCCAGGGGAAGTATGATCTGGCGCTGAAGGAGGTTGATAAAGCTTCGCTAATTTCTCCTGACCAATATGCAAATCTCATAGTCAAAGGTGATGTTCAGCTTCTCCAAGGAGATTTTCCTGAGGCGGAAAAGGATTACCGAAAACTCTGCAACTCTATAGAAAAACCTGCGCAATTAGAGGGACGATTTGGGCTGATGGATCTATGCCTGTATCAGGGACGGTTTAACCAAGCTCAAGAGGAGGCGAAAAGAGGAATTGAACTGTGCCAGGAGCTTGATGATAAATGGTCTGAATCGAATTTTCATTGGAGTTTGGGATATATTCATATCAAAATCGGGGATCCTGCTGCCGCAATAGCTGAGCTCAAAAAGGCCAGGAGCGTTGCCGAAAAAGAAGGGGGAATCGCGCTGCAAATCAACGCGCTCCATTTGAAGGGGTTGGCCCTTCTGGAGACAAGATCTGTTCCCGAAGCTCAGGCCTTAGCGGCTGAGATCAAAACGCAGGTCGGCAGCTGGCTCAATCCGAAACTCATGCGGAACCATTATCATCTGATGGGGATGATCGAGCTAAGCAAGGGAAATTTTCCCTCGGCCATAGGCTATTTTGCTAAAGCGGTCTCGCTTTTGGATTTCCAGCGCGGTGCCGATGAACATGCGTTTTTTATGGAACCTCTGGCTTTCGCACTATACGAGTCGGGAAGCTTAGACAAAGCGCGCGAGCAGTACGATAAAATCACTCAGCTGAACACGGGTAGGCTTTATTACGGTGATATCTATGCCAGGAGCTTCTGCATGCTGGGGAAGATCGCCGAGCAGCAGGGGGATAAGGTGCACGCCCGCAAGAACTACCAGAAATTCCTCGACCTCTGGAAGGACGCTGACCCCGGCATGCCCGAAGTCGAGGATGCCAGGAAGAGGCTGGCCGCAATTAGATAAAAAACACGCGCCGCCGATTTTCCAAATCATTTCTGGAATTATGCAGAAAAAGAAAAAAACGAGGTTCCCCTTTTTTATCAAAAACGGATATAATGGAGATCGCGAAGGAGAAGAAATATGTTTTCCACCTACACAGCCAAATATACCAAAATAAAAGCCGGCTATATGGGCCAACTTGTTGAATGGCCCGAGGTCGTGACAGAGGGAAAAACCCTTGAAGAATGCAGGGCAATGCTCCAGGATGCCCTCCAAGAGATGGTTCGTGCGTATAGACAGCAGAAAAAGGAAATCCCCTCGGGCGGTGCTCTGCTGGAGCAAATTCCCGTCCAAATCTAGATGTCTGTCAAACGCCGGGACTTGGTCCGTTATTTCGAAGAGAACGCTTTTTTTCTCCTTCGTGAAGGCAAGCACCATTCCATTTATACGAATGGAAAAAGGACAATCCCCATAAAAAGACCCAAGCTTTTTGATAGAATAACCGCCAATGAATTGTGCAAGCAGGCCGGGCTGAAGCCCAAATTTTAAGCGGACCGGGGATTCAAACCGAGCGTTTCTCTTTTAAGCCAACCTAAGCCGGTTTAATCGGCATCCCCTGGCTCTATGCCCGCTGGCTAGACGGTATTAACAGACAGGTCACAAAGACAGGGCAATAGCCCTCTATAGAAAGTTCCTGTCTCTTTGGAAGGACGCCGACCCCGGCCTGCCCGAAATCGAGGATGCCAGGAAGAGGCTAGCGGGGCTGAAAGGGAAGAGGGTAGGCGAGGTCTTGACCAACGGCGCGCTCCTCCCGGTACTGCTCTTGCCAAAGGCGGGTCCAAGGGCAGGTACGCAGTTGAAAAGACTAACGACAAACCGTAAAATAGGGGGGCTGAGGCTAAATCGGCCGGCACCGAGCGGGCATAGCTCAGCGCTCGACTAGGGGAGTGGGGCCAACTCGATAGAAATCAGTGGCTTAGCCTGTTAAGTCTTTTGTTTTGTGAATTTTGCCTTTTCCCGTTAGTGCTCGTTATTGTCCAGTATTTCTCGACATTGCTCATTGTTTTGCATTGTTTTTGCCAACAACTTGGCACAATTTTGGCACCCGCATGGCTCATTCGCCTATTCCATTCTTAGTTGACTAATCTGCCCATTCCTTGATAACCTTTAGCCGCAGCCAATAAGAAGGGACCATCGTGGCCACCAAGTGCCCGAAATGTCATTCTGAGAATCCCGAGACCAAGCAGTTCTGCGGTGATTGCGGAACACAGCTATCCCCCTCAGAGGAAGTCTCCCCGTCCATCACCAAAACCCTCGAAACTTCCAGCAGAAGATTAGCCATAGGCTCTCTCTTTGCAGAAAGATATAAAGTCCTGGAAGAGCTGGGCAAAGGAGGGATGGGAGAAGTCTACAGGGTAAAGGATGAGAAATTAGATGAAGAGATGGCCCTGAAAGTATTAAAACCTGAAATTGCTGCTTACAAGGGGACGATAGAGCGTTTCAAGAACGAACTGAAGCTTGCCCGAAAGATTGCCCACAGGCATGTCTGCAGGATGTACGACCTGAATGAAGAGCAAGAAACCCCATACATCACCATGGAGTACGTTAGAGGTGAGGATTTAAAGAGCTTCATCAGAGCAAAAGGTAGGTTAACACAAAAAGAAGCCATTAGTATAGCTAAGCAGGTGTGCGAAGGGTTGGCTGGAGCTCATGAGCTAGGAGTTATCCATCGTGATTTAAAGCCACAGAACATCATGATAGATGAGAAGAGCAATGTTAAGGTGATGGACTTTGGTATTGCTCGTTCGGTTGAAACCGCTGGAGTAACTCAGACTGGCGTGATGATAGGAACGCCTGATTACATGTCACCAGAGCAAGCAGAGGGAGAGGAGGCAGACCAGAGATCGGATATCTATTCCTTGGGAGTCATCCTGTATGAAATGGTCACCGGCAGTGTTCCTTTCAAGGGAGATACAGCCTTTAGCGTGGCTCTTAAACACAAGTCCCAATTACCTTTGCATCCGAAGAAACTCAATCCCGAGGTATCCGATGATCTGAGCCGCTTGATACTCATATGCATGGAGAAGGACAGGGAGCGGAGGTATCAGACAGCAGCAGATCTTCTTGCTGATTTGCAGAATACAGAGGAGGGCTTTCCCCTTGGGACAAAGATCCGGCCCAGGCGAAATACTTTTGCAGCAAGCATAGCCCGTAAGAAACTTTTCATCCCTGCTTTGGTTGTCGTAATCGCCATTATTGCGGTGCTCGTTTGGAAGTCTCTTCCCCGAAGTGAAATCAACACAGTCCCCAAGGTCGAGAACTCCATCGCCGTGATCTCGTTCCAGAACCTGACCGGGGACTCTCGTTACGATGACCTGGTCAAGGCCGTCCCCAACCTGATGATCACGAAGTTCGAGTCGATGGGTATCCCTTATGTGGCCTCCTGGGAGCGCCTCCAGGACTTGCTTAATCAGATGGGCAAGGACCCGGACGCGCCCATCGACAAGGAGACAGGATTCGACATTTGCCGCCGTGAAGGGATCGCCGTTCTGATCACCGGCGAGGTCACCAGGGCGGGCAGCGTCTTCGTCACCAACCTCAAGGCCCTCGACGCCGGGACCAGAGGCTCCCTGGCCAGCGCCTCGGCTCAAGGCCAGGGCGAGGAGAGCATCCTCCTCTCCCAGATCGACGACCTCACCGGACGCGTCCACCTGAAGCTCGGCTGGGCCCTCCCCGGCGGCGAGGCCGCGGCGTCGATCGCGGAATTCACCACGACCTCGATGGAAGCCTATATCGACTTTCTCAAAGGCCGCGAGTTTTACGAAAAAAAATATTTCGAGGAGGCGCGCCAGGCGCTCCAGCGGGCCGTCGACCGGGACCCCGAATTCGCCTCGGCGTATCTCTACCTGGCCAATGCCTACCAAGGCCTGAGACTCTTCAAGCTGGGAGGCGAGACCTACAAAAAAGCCGAAGCCCTCTCCGCCAAGGCCAACGAAAAGGAGCGTCTCTACATCGCGTCCGAAGCCGAGGTGGATCCCGAAAAATACTACCGGATCCTCCAAGAACTCGCGGCGAAATATCCCAGGGAAAAACGCCCGCACTTGTCGCTGGCCGACTATTACAGGGGAAAAAAGGCCTTTCCCGAGGCGATCGGCGAGCTCGACAAGGCCCTGGAGCTCGACCCCGTTTATGCCTTGGCTCTCGAGACCTTCGCCTATGTCTACATGGACATGAAGGAGCTGGACAAGGCGGCCGAGTACCTGAAGAAGTTTTCGGCGGTCAATCCCGGGGACGCGGAGCCGTATGCCGCCATGGGAGACTTGCTTTTTCGAGCGGGAAGGCTTGACGAAGCCATCGCCAGTTACCGAGACATGCTGAAGATCAAGCCCGACTATGCGGCGGGCGACAGGATCGCTTACGTCCAGGCCGTGAAGGGGGAATACCAGGAAGCTTTGCGATCGATGGACGATTTAATCAAGAACGCCCCGTCGCAAGGGGCTCGGATGTATGGGCTGATGTGGAGGGCGTTCTTGTACCATGTGGTCGGCCGGCGCAGCGCGGCGATAAAGGAAGAGGACGAGGCCATAAAAAACTTGGGGTCGGTCAACCCTTACTTCGTCAGTATGGCCAAGTTATGCAAGGCCGGGTTCTACTATGACTGGGGCGAATACGACAAGGGGCGCCGGCTCGCGCAGGAATATTTCGATTTAAATAAAGCCGGGGATCCCTTGTCGGCCGGATGGAACGAGTCCTTTCTCGAATATTATCTGGCCTTGTTTGATGCGAAACAAGGGCGGCTCGAGTCGGCCAGGAAGAGACATGAAAAGGCTTCCCGACTCGAGGCCCAAGCCAGGGCAGACAGTCCGAGTTGGGCTTCGTTGCAGCGGATAGGCACGATCGTTCGGGCCGAGATCCTGCTGGCCGAAGGGAAGGCCGGGGAAGCGATCACGGTCATGGAGAAAGAATTCGTCCTGACGATCCCCAGGATTAATATTAGGCTAGAGTACTCATGGCAAAACATACCGATTGAACAGGATGTCCTGGCCCGTGCCTATCAGAAAACCGGGAATATCGACAAAGCGATCGAGGCCTACTTGAAACTCCTCACCTTCGACCCCGCCGGCCAGGACCGGCGCATGCGTATCCCCGTCTATCACTGTCGGCTGGCTCGGCTCTACGAGGAGAAGGGCGAGAAGGACAAGGCGGCCGCACAATACCGCATCTTCCTCGACCTCTGGAAGGACGCCGACCCCGGTATTCCCGAATTCGAAGATGCTAGGAAGCGGCTGGCTGGGCTTTAGGCGCAGTTGAAAAGGCGACCGATAAACTATAAAATAACCCTCTCCAACACGGATCCGATCGGCGAGATCGATCCACCGAGCGGGCATAACTCAGCGGTAGAGTGCCAGCTTCCCAAGCTGGGAGTCGCGGGTTCGAATCCCGTTGCCCGCTCTTTTCCTTTCCCTCTCCGGTTTGCCTGACCTATAATACAGTTGAGGAAAATCGACGTGGATCCCTGGAGTCTTTTCATCGACCGAACTCCGCACCCCGGGGCTTTCAACATGGCCGTCGACGAATACCTCTTTCGTCGGCTCGACAAGGACCCGCGGACGACCGTCCGGTTCTATCGTTGGGAACGCCCCACGGTTTCTCTCGGTTACTCCCAGCGCGTGCAAGAGGTGCTCGACTATGACTACTGCCGCCGCAACGGGGTCGATGTCGTCCGGCGGATCACGGGAGGAAAACTCGTCCTCCACTGGCGGGAGATCACCTATTCCATCGTCTCTTCCGACACCGCGGCTTTTTCACCCATCCTGGCCGAGTCCTACAGGCGGATCTCGTTGGGGCTCATCCTCGGATTAAAAAGAATGGGCTTGCAGGCGAGATTGGCCGGGCCGCCTCCATCGTCTTATTCTAGAGGGAAGATGCCCTGTTTCGCCTATCCGGCCCGGGACGAGATCGAGATCGACGGCCGGAAGATCATCGGCAGCGCCCAGAAAAGGGTGGGGGAGCGGTTCCTTCAGCATGGCTCCATTCCTCTCCAGGGAGATGAGGGGCTTCTGGATCGCGTTTCACTCTCCCGGGATGGGAGCTCCGGCTTGCGGATGATCTCGGTTTCAGAGGCCCTGGGGAAGGAAGTCGACAGCGAATGGGCCGTCGAGTCTTTGGTCGATGGGCTGGCCGAATATTTCAAGGTCCGCTTCGAGCCTCTGGTTTTAGAGCCGGCCGATGAGGAGACCGTAGAGCGGATTCAAGAGCAGCGCTACCCGAACGAAGCTTGGACCATGGGGCGACCGGAAGGCAAGAGTATTGATTTTCTTGGTTTCGGGTGATACGATTGGTGCGGAAACCGAGGTGGACGAACGATGAATGAAGTCGAGGAACTCTCCAGGCTGGATGTCCAGAGCCTGCCGCCCCTGCGGCCTATGGTCCTGGACGACCTTCACTGCAAGGCCTTGAAAAACCTCCACCTGGAGCTGGGCGCAGGCCCCGTGCTCTACCTGCTGTCGCCGTCCTATTCCGTCCTCAGCCCCACCCCGAACGAAACCCTCACCGATTTCATAACCAAGAAAGAGAGCCTGCTTGCCTACATCAAAGAATCCATCATCCGGAACCTGGCCATCTATTCCGTCCTGCTGGATATCAACAGCTATTTCGTCGAACAGAACAGCTTCCTCGTCCTGGCCCGGCTGCGGGGGAAGGATTCGGGCGGCCGGCGCTTCGAGATCAAGTTTTATACCAACTCACCTATGGAGCTGACCACCCACTACGAAGACAAGATCTACATCGGCCGGGATTTCATCGACCTCTTCAACTTCAAGCGCAAGCATTTCGGCGTCAAGGAGATGGTCGTCTCGCTCAAGGACCAGAATGAGAAGATGATCGACAAGGCCCAGGAGAAGCTGAAGGATCCGCTCGAATACAAGTCCTTCTTCCAGGAGATTAAGGAACTGGTCGGCGAGCTCCGCTCGGAGAGTCTGCTCATCCTCCAGTCCCTTGCTCCCCACCTCGACTTCGCCAAGCTCGGCGACAAGGACCTGATCGACATCAACGCCCAGTACCGGACCATCAACCACTACATCATTGAGCTGCGTGATGAGGTCGAGGAGTTCGAGAACCTCCTCCATTTCCGGAAAGAGAACGATTTTGCCCGCTATGTGACCAAGTACAAGAAGGACGTCACCAACCTGATCTCATATTTCAACATCAAGATCACGGGCTGTCTGACTCAGAAGATCTATCAGAACAAGAGCAAAGAAAAATAGGACCGTTCCCTTTTTCTTTCTAGCGGCTGGGGCCTCTTTCGACTTGGATATCTCCATAAGTGGTGAATAGTAGGATGCGCGGAGCATCGGAAAGATCGGAAAAGCCCTGGGCCGTGCTCAATCCGTTCTTCTGCTCGATAGTGATGTCCCCTGAAAGCCGCCAGTAAATATCGCTGCTCTTGGTCTGGGCTTCGAAGGAGTAGCGCCCGTCGCCGGGCCAGAAGAGGGTGATCGGTGAGTAGGTGGCCCGGACCTCGAGGGGGCCGGTAAGCGGCAGGGGGGTGAGGGTAATATCTCCGTGGGAGAGTAGGATCGTCGTCTTGCCGGAGAAATCCGCCAGATTGATGTCCTCATAGGTCGAAGAGACGAAGATGCTCTCGCCGACGATGTCCCGTCCTGTCACCTCGACGTGCTTTCCGTCCAGGCGGAGATTGCCCCGGACTGAGGCAAGACGGACCGATGCGTAGGTGTTGATGATCTCGACGTCGCTGGTGATATCGGAGGCCTCTATGGCGGAGTGATATCCGTCGATCCGGACCGGGCCGACCCCGCGGAGAGTGATCTTCTCGTAGGTATTGCGGACCTCGAGCGGCCCGGGCAGGCCCTCGCCCAAGATCTCGCAGTGGGGGCCCGTGATGGTGACCCTTTGTTTCCCGCCCCGGAGGTCCACCAGGCCGTAGGAGTTCTCGATGTTCATCTCTCCCTCTATGGACCTGGCCTTGATATCGGAGTGCCGGCTCCGGATCGTACAGTTCGACTGAATGCCGGAGATATCGACGTCCTCGTAGCTGTTTTCGATGACGATGCCCCCCTGGATGTTGGTCGCGCTCACTTCTCCATGGCGGTTGTCGATCATCGTTTCTCCCACCTGGTCTGTTCTCACAAGGCCGTAGGAATTCGTCACTTCCACGGCCATCCCGGAAGGCACGGTGATTCGGAAGTCGGTATCGAAATTCCGCTTCCTGAATTCATTCCGGTTGGTGGTAATGGTCACGGCGGAATCGTCCTTGGTGATGAGGGGACGGAGCTTGTCGGCGATCTCCCGTGCCTTTTCCTCGTCCCGCCTCCGGATCTTTTCCGTGAAGGTGAAGGTGATTCTGTCGGTCTCGGTTCCCTGAACCTCGACCTGGCCGTGGGCGTTGAGCACTCGGAGAGAAGCGGGAAGGGGAGGCTCGATCACCTGCGTTTCCTCGTAGGTGTACTCGTTGAAGTCGAAAGCGAAGAAATCGTCCCAGGCGATGTCGATCTTGCCGGACTGGACGTGGTAGGCGAAGACCCCGGCGGCGATGATGAAAATGAGAAGGATGATCTCTTTGGCTTTCATCGTCAGTCCTGCTCGGGTTTTGGAACCGATGTCCCTTCCTTTCGCTCCTTGATCCCGAAATAGAGCTTCCAGGCTCCCCAGGCGATCAGAATCAGGGGCCAAAGCCGGAAGAGATTAGCCCAGGCGTCGACGCCGAAATTTTCCAGAATGAAGATGAGCCCGATGACGATGAGGATAATTCCCCACGCCAGTGCGCTGCGTTGTTTCTTAGCCATTGGAACCTCCCTTGGCCGTCCTTAGTCTTTATTCGAGAGATAGTCGAAGATGAGTTTGGCGCCGATAACGATGACCACAGCGGGCCAGAAATCCCAAATAGTCTTGTAGCTGATGACCTCGAAGTTGCCGAGGAGCAGGATCCCGCCCAGGGCGATCAATAGGACGCCCCAGAAGATCGAGCCCGCGGTCATCGCCTCGGTGGAGATCGTAGTATCCTCCTCTTCGACTTCTCCTCCGACGAGGGCCCTGCGATTGATCTTGTTGGCCACATTGACGGAGTCGATGATCTGGAAGATATAGAATGCCCCCATGAGAATGCCGGCGAACGGCTGGGCGCCTCCTTGCGGCTGCATGGTGACCAGCCCGGCGAAAACGACAAGGTAGATCAATGCCTTGATGAGCTCTCCGTTGTAGAAAGGACCGACTCCGAAGGGGAAAAAGAAGGACAGCAAGAACGCCAGGACCGGAGATTTGCGGGGCTTGGGCAGAACGACCTTTTCTTGGACGATGACTTTCTCTTCCATAGTGTTACCTCCTACTGGTTATAAGGGTCATCCTCGTTTCCGCCGAAGACCTTCCAGTTCTTGACGGATCCAAGGATATTGTTGGCGGTGTCGCCCAGCCGGTCGGTGTAGGAACCGGCCCGGGCGTAGAGTTTTTCCACCTGGCTGTAGCCGGTGTGGATCTTCTGGTCGATGGTGCGGTCGATGGCCTTCTTGTCCGGGTTGAAGAGATAGAAAGAGAGGAGGGTCATGAATATGGCAGCGGCCGCGAAGACGGGTTGGAGAGCGGGCTTGAGCACGAAATCGAAGGTGAAGGAAAACTTCTTTTTCTGCTCGGGGATGGCGGCCAATCGGGCCTGCAGTCCGGGGCTGACCTCGACCTCGGGGAAGCCGGTCAGGGCCTGTTGAGCCCGGCGCATATCACCGAGGAGAGAGGCACAGTCCGGGCAGTCCGCGAGATGGCCCTCGACCAGGGCCTTTTCCGCCGGGCTCAGCTCGCCCTCCAGGAAAGCGGAGAGGAGTTCCTCGATGCGTTCACATCTCATGGTCTTCCTCCCTCCGGTCCTTGAGGAATTTGGCCAACTGGAGACGTCCCCGGTTGATCCGCGACTTAACCGTTCCCAGCGGGAGCCCCATAACATCGGCGACCTCCTCGTAGCTCTTGTCCTGGATGTCCCTGAGGATGACCGCCATCCGGGTCTCGGCGTTGAGCCGGTTGAGGCTCTCCCAGATGAGCTTCCGGTCGGCCTCCTGATTCAGCCCGATTTCCGGGCTGTGGGCCGCTTCCGGAGCGGGGAAGTGCTCGTCGAATTCGTCGCGGTGGGATTTCTCCCATTTCGTCCGGCGGTAGGTATCGATGAGGTGGTTCTTGGCCAGGGTCAGGAGCCAGGCGGTGAAATTCCGCTCGAAGTCGTACCTGGGAAGGACGCCATACAGTTTCAGGAAGATGTCCTGGGTCAGGTCCTCGGCTTCCTGGAAGCTGCCGGCGAACTGGTAGGCCAGGTTGAAGACCCGTTTGGAATAGGTGTTAACGAGCATTTCCCAGGCTCCTTGCTGGCCTTTCAGGCATTGTCGGATGACCTCGTTCAAGTCCACTCACTTCACCCCGATAGACGAGTTCGGCCGGGCAAAAGTTCCTCCCATTCTATTAAATTTCTCGGGGCAAAGCCAATTCAGGTGACAGGTGACGGAATTAAGGTGACACGAAAATTAATTTCCGGGCGCGTACGAATACTCCCTTGAATTAAGTTTCGTGTCACCTTAATTCTGAATTTCGCTTATCAGTGTCTTGACTAAAGAAGGAAGATATGACAGGATGAATTTTCTTTCGGAAGAATAAATCAAAACCAATGCCAGGGAGGAAACGCATGGAGGGCATCATCGGCTACGGAGCCTGTATCCCCCGCAACCGCATCAAGGTCGAGGAGATCGCTAAAGTCTGGGGAGCCGACGCGCCGAGCTACCGGAAGGGGTTGCTCGTCGAGGAGAAGTCCGTCCCTTCGCCCGACCAGGACACCATCACCATGTCGGTCGAGGCTTCCAAGCTCGCCCTGAAAAGGGCCGGCATCGACCCCAAAGAGATCGGAGCCGTCTATATTGGTTCGGAGTCCCATCCCTACGCCGTCAAACCCAGCGGCACGGTCCTGGCCGAGGCGATCGGCGCTACACCCGATGTCCACACGGCCGATTTCGAGTTCGCCTGCAAAGCCGGGACCGAGGGGATGTTCGTCGCCCTGAGCCTGGTCAAGGCCGGAGCGATCAAGTACGGCCTGGCTGTCGGGGCCGATACCTCCCAGGGGGCGCCGGGCGATGCTCTGGAGTACACGGCCGCGGCGGGAGCGGCGGCCTATATCTTCGGCCGGGAGAAGGTCGTCGCCGAAGCCCTGGAGACGTATTCATACACCACCGATACGCCGGACTTTTGGCGTCGCGAGTACCAGTATTATCCGCAGCACGGGGGGCGCTTCACCGGTGAGCCGGCCTATTTCAAGCACATCACGGGCGCCGCCAAGGGAATCATGGAGAAGTCCGGCCTCAGACCGTCTGATTTCGAGTACGTCATCTTCCATCAGCCCAACGGCAAATTCCCGTTCCGGGTGGGCGACATGCTGGGGTTCACCAAGAAGCAGATCGAGCCGGGCTGGCTGGTCAACACGCTCGGCAACACCTATTCCGGGTCATCGCCCTTGGGGCTGACGGCGACCCTGGATATCTCCAAGCCCGGCGACCTCATTCTCATCGTTTCCTACGGCTCCGGAGCGGGAAGCGATGCCTTCGTTTTCAAGGTGACCGAGAGGATCGATGAAGTCAGGGATTTGGCTCCGAAAACGCGCGCCCTTCTCGATAAGAACAAGAACTATCTTGAATACGGGTCCTACGCCAAGTTCCGCCACAAGATCCGAAAGGCCGAGTAGGAGGAGACCATGAGAGATGTTGCCGTTATCGGAGTGGGCATGAACAAGTGGGGGGAGCTATGGGAGAAATCGCTTCGCCAGATCTTCACCGAGGCGGCCCTCCTGGCCCTGGATGACGCCGGGGTCGATAAGATCGATTCGCTCTACGTCGGCTGCATGTCCAGCGGTCTCTTCGTCGGACAGGAGCATCTGTCTTCGCTCCTGGCGGATTATCTCGGGCAGGTCCCGGTCCCCGCGGTCCGGGTCGAATCCGCCTGCGCTTCCGGAGGCGTGGCCCTGAGGATGGGTTTCATCGAAGTGGCTTCGGGGATGGCGGATATCGTCCTCGTCGGCGGAGTCGAGAAGATGACTGACGTGAACGGCCACGAGGCGACCTTCGCCCTGGGCACGGCCGCCGACCAGGAATATGAGTGCTTCCACGGGCTCACCTTTCCCGGACTCTACGCCCTGATGGCCCGGGCCCACATGGAGAAATACGGAACGACCCGGGAGCAGCTGGCCATGGTGGCCGTCAAGAACCACTCTAACGGATCGCTCAACCCGCTCGCCCAATATCCTTTCAAAGTCAGCGTCGAGGCCGTCCTCAATTCCGTCATGATCGCCGATCCTCTTCGTATCCTGGACTGCTCGCCGATCACCGACGGGGCGGCCGCGCTCGTCCTCTGCCCGGTCGAGCTGGCCAAGAAATTCAAGAAGCCGATCGTCCGGGTCGTCGCCAGCGGTATGGCGACGGACGCCATCGCCCTGAGCTCGCGCCAGGACATCACCTGGATCGAGTCCACCCACCAGGCGGCCAAAAGAGCCTACGCCATGGCCGGGAAGAAACCGGAGGACATCGACCTCGTCGAAGTCCACGATTGCTTCACCATCGCCGAGATCTGTGTCATGGAAGCCCTGGGCCTGGTGGAGAAAGGGAAGGGTGGGAAGGCCGTCCAGGACGGCCTGACTTCGCTCCAGGGAAGGATCCCAGTCAACGCCAGCGGCGGTTTGAAGGCCAAGGGCCACCCCGTCGGCGCCACCGGAGCCGCCCAAGCCGTCGAGATCGTCAAACAGCTCCGAGGGGAGGCCGGTCCGCGTCAGGTCAAGGACGCCAAAGTCGGGCTGACCCAGAACATGGGCGGGAGCGGCGGAAGCTCGGTCGTCCACATCTTCGAGCGAGACTGAGAGGAGGATTACGATGCCGACACCATCGCGAAGCTGGAGAGAGATCCCTCAAAGATACAGGCTGGAAGCGGGCAAATGCAAGAACTGCGGTTTTATCGCTTTTCCGCCCCGTTTGGTCTGCCCGCGCTGCCAGTCCCGGGCCTTCGAGACCATCATCCTGGCCGATGCCGGAAAGATCGTCTCCTACACGGTCATTCGCGTCCCTCCTAAGCCGTTCTCCGACCAGGCCCCCTATGCCGTGGGCATCGTCGATCTCGACGACGGGGTCCGGTTGACCGGACAGATCGTCGAATGCGCTTTCGAGGAGTTGAAGATCGGGAAAAGAGTAAAAATCGAGTTCCGGAAGGTTTATGAAGAAGGAGAGGCCGGCGTTATCTATTACGGCTATAAGTTTGTTCCCGAATAGAGGCAATAGAATGCCCTTGCTCCCGCTCAGGTTTTTAACGCCGTTAACGCTCGGGGTTTGGAATCGTCAGCCCGCTTGCTTCCCCAGCGAGGAAGCTCGCTCCAAACTCCTCCTTCGCTCCTCTCTCCCTTCGGTCGAGAAACCGTGCCCGCTCAGTCGTCGATGGACTTCCTCATCCAAACCCGTCGCCTTAGTCGCAAGAAACAAAGCCGGCTCCCTGTCGAAGAACATATCTGGAAGGATAAACCTTCGATGGTCGCTTCGGGCATCCTATTGCCTCCCGGGCAAAAAAGGTCGGGATCATGTTTAAGATAGAAAGCAAGATCGATACCCAGAGCCAGGATTACAAGGATAACTTCGACCAGATGAAGAAGGTGGTCGCCGAGTTCAAGGAGAAACTGGCCAAGGCAAAAGAGGGCGGGCCCCCAAAATACAGGGAGCTTCATAAATCCCGGAAAAAGCTCCTGGTGAGGGAGCGCCTTGACCGCCTCTTCGACCGTAACACACCGTTCCTGGAGCTCAGCGCCCTGGCCGCCAACGGCTTGTATGATGACGAGGCCCCGGCCGCCAGCATGGTCACGGGGATCGGGTTGGTCCACGGCCGCGAGGTCCTGGTAGTGGCCAACGACGCCACCGTCAAGGGCGGGACCTATTTCCCGATGACGATCAAAAAGCATATCCGTGCCCAGGAGATTGCCCTGGAGAACAGGCTTCCCTGCATCTATCTGGTCGATTCGGGGGGCATCTTCCTCCCGCATCAGTCCGGCACTTTTCCAGACAAAGAGCACTTCGGTCGCATCTTCTATAACCAGGCCCGGCTCTCGGCCTTGGGCATTCCCCAGATCTCGCTCGTCATGGGCTCCTGCACGGCCGGCGGAGCCTATGTCCCGGCGATGAGCGACGAGACGGTCATCGTCCGGCGGCAGGGCACGATCTTTATCGGCGGTCCGCCCCTGGTCAAGGCCGCCACCGGCGAGGAAGTTTCGGACGAGGACCTCGGCGGAGCAGACGTCCATTGCCGGATATCCGGTGTCTCCGATTATTATGCCTACGACGACGACCATGCCCTCCAGATCGCCCGCAATATCGTCGAGACCCTGGACCCGCCCAAAAAGTTCCCCCTCGACCTGGCCGCGCCGGAAGACCCGGCCTACGACCCCCAGGAGATCTACGGCATTGTTCCGCGGGGCCTGCGCAAGACGTTCGACATCAAAGAGATTATCGCCCGCCTGGTCGACGGGAGCCGTTTCCAGGAATTCAAGGAACTGTACGGCCAGACGCTCGTTTGCGGCTTCGCCCGCATCATGGGGTATCCCGTGGGCATCCTGGCCAATAACGGCGTTCTTTTCTCCCAGAGTTCCCTCAAGGGGGCCCATTTCGTCACCCTTTGCTCGATGCGCAAGATCCCCCTCATCTTCCTCCAGAATATCACCGGATTCATCGTCGGCAAGCAATATGAACACGGGGGCATCGCCAAGGACGGGGCCAAGCTGGTCCATGCGGTGGCCAATGCTGACGTTCCCAAGTTCACGGTCATCGTCGGGGGGTCATACGGGGCTGGGAATTACGCCATGTGCGGGCGCGCCTACGGCCCGCGGCTTCTCTGGATGTGGCCCAACGCCCGGATCAGCGTCATGGGAGGAGAACAGGCGGCCAACGTCCTCCTCACCGTCAAGATCAAGCGCTTGAAGGCGCAGGGCGAGAAGATGACGGACAAGGAGAAGGAAAAGCTGATGGCCCCGATCCTGAAGAATTATGAAGCCGAGGCCAGCCCCTATTTCAGCACCGCCCGGCTCTGGGACGATGGTATCCTCGACCCCTTGGAGACACGCGAAGCGCTGGCCTTGGGCATCTCGATGAGCCTGAATGCCCCCGTCCCGGACTACAAGGTCGGGATCTTCAGGATGTGAACCATGGCCGATCGGAGATTCGAGACGATCCTCGCCGCCAAGGCGGGAAAGGTCCTCCGCATCACCATGAACCGGCCCCGGGTCCACAATGCCTTCAACGCGACGATGATCGGGGACCTGGCCGCGGCTTTTAGCACGGCCAGGAGCGACGACGGTGTGCGCATCATCATCCTGACCGGCGCCGGAGAGTCTTTCTGTGCGGGCGCCGACCTCAACTGGATGCGGGAGATCATCCATTATTCCTACGAGCAAAACCTCCGCGAGTCGCGTCAGTTGGCGGAACTGATGAACGCCATCTACGAACTGCCCAAGCCGACCATCGCCCGGATCAACGGAGCCGTCATCGGAGGCGGCACCGGCCTTCTCTCGGCCAGCGACATCGTCATCGCCTCGGACAAGGCCAGGTTCGGGCTGAGCGAGGTCAAGATCGGGCTGATCCCGGCGGCCATCGGGCCCTATGTCATCCGGCGCATTGGGGAGACCGCGGCCCGGGAGCTTTTCCTGACAGGCGAACGGTTTGACGCCCGACGCGCCTTGGAGATCGGCCTGGTCAACAAGGTCGTTCCAGACGCGGCGCTCGATGACAAGGTCGAGGAGATCGTCCGCCTGCTTCTAAGCTCCGGTCCGGAGGCGATCGCCAAATGCAAAGAGCTCCTGCGGAAAGTCCCCGGTATGAGTCTGGAGCAAGCCAAAGGCTATACCGCCGAGATGATCGCCCGCCTGAGAATCAGCCCCGAGGGGCAGGAAGGAATGGCTTCCTTCCTCGAGAAAAGAAAGCCCAGTTGGGCCAAAGATTAGCCCGATGTTCAAGAAGATCCTGATTGCCAACCGCGGGGAGATCGCCTGTCGCATCATCCGGGCCTGCCGGGAGATGGGGATCGCTTCAGTGGCCGTCTATTCCGAGGCCGACCGGGCCGGGCTGCATGTCCAGATGGCCGATCAGGCCGTCGGCATCGGGCCTCCGCCCGCCGTCGAGAGCTATCTCGATATGGACAGGATCGTCGAGGCCGCCCGGGCGACCGGAGCGGAGGCCATCCATCCCGGATACGGTTTTTTGGCCGAGAACCCGGAGTTCGCCCGCTGCTGTGAAAAGGAAGGGATCGTCTTCATCGGGCCCAATTCGCGCGCCTTGGAGCTTGTCGGAGACAAGGTGCGAGCCCGCCAGACCATGGAAAAGGCAGGCATCCCGATCATCCCCGGGATGAAGCGGGTCGCCGCCGATTTCGCCGAGTATGCAGCGGAAGCGAAGAAGATCGGCTATCCGGTTATGATCAAGGCCTCGGCCGGAGGCGGCGGCAAAGGGATGCGGATCGTCCATTCGGAAGAGGACCTCCGCCCCGCCCTAGAAGCTGGACAGCGCGAGGCCAAATCGGCCTTCGGGGATGAATCCGTCTATCTTGAGAAGTACATCGAGGACCCCAGGCACGTAGAATTTCAGGTCCTGGCCGACAACGACGGCCGGATCGTCCATCTCTTCGAGCGCGAGTGCTCGATCCAGCGGCGCCACCAGAAAATTGTCGAAGAGACCCCTTCGCCGGCGTTGACTCCCGAGCTTCGGCAGCGGATGGGGGAGACGGCCAGGAGGGTTCTGGAAGTCTCCGGCTATAACAACGCCGGGACGGTCGAATTCCTCCTGGACAGGGAAAAAGAATTCTACTTTTTGGAGGTCAACGCCCGCCTCCAGGTCGAGCATCCGGTCACCGAGCTGACCACCGGCGTCGACCTCGTTCATCAGCAGATCCGGATCGCGGCCGGGGAAAAACTCGACTTGAAGCAGGAAGACATCAGCCAGCGGGGGCACGCCATCGAATGCCGTATCTATGCCGAGGACCCGGCCAACGGTTTCCTCCCGTCTTCCGGGAAGATCCTCTATCTCAAGGAACCCAAGGGACCCGGAGTGCGCCATGACGGCGGCATCTACAGCGGCTGGGACGTCCCCATCTACTACGACCCCATCCTAGCCAAGCTGATCGTCTGGGCGGAAACACGGGAGGCCGCCTGCCGGCGGATGCGCAGTGCGATGGATGACTATGTCATTCTCGGCATCAAGACGACCATACCATTCCTAAAAGAGGTCATCTCTCATCCCCGGTTCCGAGAGGGGGCGACCACCACCGGGTTCATCAAGCGCCACTTCGAAGGCTGGGAAGAGAAAGAGGGCCCTGAGGAAACACTGATACTGGCTCTGGCGGCCGCGGCCTTTTTCGATTCCCGGAGAGCCTCTGAAGCGGGCGTGCCTTCCCTTCGGGCCAAAGAGGCCTTTTCGCCCTGGCGCGTGCTGGGCAAGTGGAGGATCGGGGAAAAGAGCGACTAGATCAGGGGAAGAGAGTGAACGATGGAGTTTGAATATATCGTCAAAGCTGAAGGCCGGCGGATAACTCTGGACAAAAAGGGAGAACGCTTTGTCTTGCGATACGGAGACCGAACCCTCGAGGTCGACATCCGGGTCATTTCTCCCCAGACCCTCTCCTTGATCGTCGAGGGACGCTCCCACCTGGTTTATGTCGCCGAAGACAAAGACAGAATATTTGTTTCTCTAGGCGGAACGACGCAGGCGTTCAAGCGCCCGGGTGCCGAGGAAAAGCGCTTCGAGCGGGGTGAGGACGGAGCAAAAGAGGGAAAAACGGTGGTGATGGCTCCGATGCCCGGGAAGGTGGTCAAGGTCAACGTGGCCGAAAAGGAGGCCGTCCGCAAGAACCAGACCCTGGCCATCGTCGAGGCCATGAAGATGGAAAACGAGATCAAATCTCCTCGGGACGGTGTGGTCAAAAAAATTCACGTCTCGCTCGGAGACCTGGTCGACTCTGAAAAGCCCCTCGTCGAGATCGAGCCCAACACCTGACGATCCGGCCCCCGACACCGGCCTGTCATCGCGCGGTACGTTATGGCGGAGACATCCCGACATCCCCTTGAGGCGATCGCCTCGCCCCGCACGCGGAACCAGGCCGGGGGATCCATGAGTCCGGTATAGCTTATTCTGAGGGGCGGGGATGCAACTATTTGGATGGGGCCATAGTTTAAGAGGATGAGAATGGATGATCAAGAGCTGATCCGAGAAGTCCAGAGAGGAGATGAGTTGGCCTTCGGCAAGATCGTTTCGGCCTATAAGGACCGGATCGTGAACTACCTCTATCAGTTCACCGGAGATTATCAGAAAGCCGTGGAGCTGTCGCAAGAGACGTTCTTCCGCGTTTATTTCAAGGCCGGCCGGTACAAGCCGGTCGCCCCGCTCTCCTCCTGGATCTACGCGATCGCCTCGAACCTGGCCAAGACCGAGATGAAGAAGGCGCGAAAATTCTCCACCGTCTCTTTGGACGACATCGCCGCCCACGATGTGCGCCGGAATGCTTCCATCGAGGACCCGGCGGACCCGGGATTGATCAGCAACCTCCGGGAAGCGTTGAATGCCCTCCATCCGCGCTACCGGATCCCGGTCGTCCTGAAGGACATGGAGGGATTCTCGCAGGAAGAGATCGCCCAGATCATGAAAAAGCCGGTGGGCACGATCAAGGCCAGGATCAGCCGCGGCCGGAGCTTTCTCAAAAAGAGGCTGGAGAGAGCTTTGGCCGGGGAGAAGTTTGCGGTCTGAACACAGGGAGAGAAGAAATGAGTGAAATGGACATCTGGAAAAGATTGGACTCGGTCAAAGCTCCGCCCGGCTTCGAACAGCAAGTCATGGCCCAGCTTTCGCTCCGGAAAAGACTGGAGCGACGGAGACGGGCGGCCCTGCGCTGGTCGCTGGCCGGATCGCTCGCCTCGTTGGCGGTCGTCTTTGTCCTGCTGAGCACAGTTGTTTTCCGGGACCGTAGACCATTGGGAATAGCCGACAAGGGAGCCGATTCCAGGCCGGCCCTGTCGTTGGTCCAGCGGGCCGCCGCGGAACAGGCCATTCCAATCATCGAGACCCTGGATTACAGGACCGAGATGCGCGGCCGGTCTCCCGAACCGGAAACCATTTATCTCTTGGAACAGGTCTCCGAAACGACGCCGAGACAGATCAAATACTGAGGAGGTATGACTATGAGAGAGAAAGGCAAAATCATCGTCGGACTGGCAGCGTTAATTCTGATTTGCGCCTGGTGCCTGCAGGCGATGGAGCCGAAAGGTCCGGGCTTACAGGACAACACTATGGAGAGGGTTTCCAAGAAGGTGTTCGAGAGCGTGGTCAAAGTGGAAGCCCGCAACGGATTCAAGAAAGTCGCAACGGGTGTTGTCATCGACAAGGACGGGTACATCGTCACCACCGGCCTGATCTGGCCGCGCAATGAAGAGATCACGGTCACGACCTCGGACGGTCGCCGCAGTGAAGCCAAATTCCTGGGCATGGACCCGGAGACGAACCTGGCTTTGATCCAGGCCAAGGAGAAGAACCTCACTCCGATCGTCCTCGGGGAAACGGACGGCCTCGCTCCCGGTTCCTGGATCGGAGTCGTCAGCTTCTCGCCGGAGAATGCTTCCCAGGCCACCCAGGGCATTGTGAGCTCCGTGACCGCCGACAAATTGCGGCTCAACGTTTGGGTAACGCGCGGCGCCAGCGGCAGCCCGGTCGTCGACAAGGATGGGCGGATGGTCGCTCTGCTCCGGGGCATCTACTCCGATGACCAACCCGTCGTCTTTGAGTTTAGAGAGAGAGAAGTCGTGGGCTCGGGCTACGTGTTCAACCGCGCTGAAGCCCCGTCCTCCGGAAT
>JBAQGA010000274.1:0-24366 GCA_049287565.1 Candidatus Aminicenantales bacterium | reverse complement strand
GGGTCACGACATCCCGGGCCGAGACTTTCAGGATGCCGTCGGCATCGATCTCGAAAGTGACATCGATCTGGGGGACGCCGGCCGGGGCGGGCTGAATTCCGACGAGATCGAAGCGGGACAGGGATTTGTTTTTCGATGCCTGGAGGTATTCGCCCTGGAGAACATGAACGGTCACCCGAACCTGGTTGTCCTCGACCGTAGTGAAGGGCATCGTCTTCCGGGTCGGGATGGTGGTATTCCGTTCGATGATCCTCTGGAAAGTATCCTCCTCGGTCTCGATGCCCAGCGAGAACGGAGAGACATCGAGGAGCAGGACGAGCTCCTTCTTGTCTCCCTTTAAAATGGCCGACTGGACGGCCGCTCCCATGGCCACGATCTCGTCAGGATTGATGTCCTCGCGAGGCGCCTGGCCAAAGAAATCGGCGATCGTCTTGCGGATGATCGGCATCCGCGTCTGTCCTCCGACCAGGAGGACGTCCTGGATATCCTCCGGCTTCAATTTCGCATCGGCCAGGGCTTGCTCGATCAGAGGAATCGTCTTTTGGACCAGGTCCCCGGTCAAGTCCTCGAGCCGCCGCCGTGTCAGCTTCTTGTTGATATGTTTGGACCCACCGCCCGTCGCGCTGATGAAGGGCAAATTGATATCGCTTTCCATAGTGAAAGAGAGGTCCCGTTTGGCCCGCTCGGACGCTTCTTTGATCCGCTGCAGTGCCAGTTTGTCCTCCGACAGGTCGATGCCGTGCTCCTTCCTGAAATCATCGATCAACCAGTCGACGATGCGGTTATCGAAATCCTCTCCCCCGAGATAGGAATCGCCGTTCGTGGCCAGGACATGAAAAACGCCTTCCTGGATCTCCAGGATGGTGATGTCGAACGTCCCCCCTCCCAGGTCGAAAACGGCCACGGTCCCATCCGTCCGGGAGTCGAGCCCGTAGGCCAGGCTGGCCGCGGTCGGCTCATTGATAACCCGGAGGACCTCCAGGCCGACGATCTTGGCGGCATCCTTGGTGGCCTGCCTCTGGTGATCGTTGAAATGGGCCGGGACGGTGATGACGGCTTCGCCGACGGATTCTCCGAAAAAGGACTCCGCGCACTGCCTGAGATAAGCCAGGATCATGCTCGAGATCTCCTGAGGACTGATCTCGAGGGAGTCGATGATCACGATCACATCGCCGTTCCGGGCGGCGCCGAGCCGGTAGGGCATTTTCGTCCGGGCGGCCATGACCTCAGGAGAATCGGCCTTCCTCCCGATAAGCCGCTTGACCGCGAAGACGGTTTTCTCCGGGTTGGTGATGGCCTGGCGCAGGGCGAGGTTGCCGACCAAGCGCTCTCCGGCAGTGGTGAAACTGACGACCGAAGGGGTCGTCATCTGACCCTCCAGGTTAGGGATGACAACGGGTTTCTCTCCCTCCAAATAAGCGACGCAGGAGAAGGTCGTCCCCAGGTCGATACCGATGACCTTGCTCATTTCTCCTCTTCTTTCTTTTTGGGCACCACGACCTTCACCATGGCTGGCCGGAGCAGCCTGTCCTGAAGCCAGAAGCCGCGTTGGAGCACTTCGGCCACCTCCGGCTCTTCGACCGTATCCGACTCCTCCGTGAGGACGGCCTGGTGGACAGCGGGATCGAACTTGCGGTCGCTGGATTCGATCGGCCGGACGCCTTGTTTCTTCAGCAGGTCCGAGTACTGGCGGTGGATCATTTCGACGCCCTCCTGAAAGCTCTTGCCGTCCGCCTGATCCTGAATTTTCAGGGCTCTTTCAAAATTGTCCAGGACGACGAGCATCTCCCGGAGAAACTCGCTCAGGGCATACTGTTGGTGCTCCACCCGCTCCCGGTCGAACCGCTTGCGCAGATTCTCCATCTCGGCCAGCTTCCTCAGATACTTGTCCTTGATTTCATCGCGCTCTTTCCTGAGCGCTTTGATCTCGGCATCCTTTTTCTTGAGTTTATTCTTGAGCCCTTTGTCCTCTTCGCTAGGGGGTGTGTGACCCGCTTTTTCTGGCCTCACGGGAGCGGTTCCCTCCTCGCTGACGGGTTCGTATTCGACCTCGTCGCCAGGCTCTTCCAGCCCTTCGACATCGGCCGGATGCTGGGTTTCCTTTCGATCTTTGTCTTTCTCTTCAAAGTCGTCTGCAAACATGGCGAACCTCATGACTGGTTTTGGCTGATCGTCCGGCTGAGCTTTTGAGCCACCCGGTCGACCAGGGGGATGATCCTCCGGTAAGGGATCCTCTTCGGACCGATGATCCCGAGCGTCCCCAGGACCTGGTTATTATAGCCGTAGTGAGAAAGGACCAGGGCGCAATCCGAGATGTCGGGGATGTTGGATTCCGCGCCGATCAGGACCTTGACGCGGTCCAGACTGATAAAATCGGAGAGCAGCTTGGCCAGCTTCACCTTCTCCTCGAGATTCTGGAAGAGCGCCTTCAATCGATCCAAATTGAAAAAGTCGGCCTTGTCGAGAAGCCGGGATGTCCCCTGGAGATAAATCTGGCTCTCGGTCTCTTCCTGGACGATATAGTCCCGCAGCAGCGCGGTCAGCTTATTCAGTTCACTCTCATAGGTCAGCTTGAAGCGGGGCAGCTCCTTGAGCAGGTACTCGCGGACGGACGTCAGGTTCTTGCCCCGGAAATGCTGGTTCAAGTACTGAGAAGCCTTGTCCAGCTCGAGCTGGGTGAAATAGTGATGGCATTCGACGATCTCGGTTAGGACGAAGTTGAAGGTAGTCATCAGGATGATCATGACCTTTTCTTCGGAGACCTTGATCAGCCGGAGGTGCTGGAAGTTCATCTTGGAGATGCGGGGAGAGATAACGAACCCGAGGTTGTCGGACTGCTCGGCCAGCAGCTTGGTGATCCGGGTGAGGAAGGACGCAAAATCTCCTCTCTCCAGGTCGAGCGGCGGGGATTCGAGGAGAGGCGGCTGACCGGCGAAGAGAGTCTCGTCGAAGAGGCTGTTGACATAGAACCTCAATCCCTTGTCCGTCGGGATGCGGCCCGCTGAAGTGTGGGGTTGAGAGAGGTACTCCATCTCTTCGAGCTTGGCCATGATGTTGCGGATGGTCGCCGGAGAATCCGGCAGAATCCTCTTCTGGACGACGGCACCGGAGCTCACCGGCTGGCCGGACTTCAGGTAGTTCTCGACGATGACGTTCAGAACGACTCTGTCTTTTTCTCGCAAGATAAGATTGCGTAACATCAGACCTTGAGGATTTTTTATAGCATTATGGGAGCAAAAATTCAATCAGACGAGCCGGAGCCCGGCATAGCCGACCACCTGATGGTAATCGCCGGAGGTTTCGCCCGAGGTCATGTAGCGGACGAGGTCGGCACGGCTGGCGCCGAGTTCTTTAGCGGCCAGGATGGCCGCCGTTGTCGGCTGGAAACCGCACATGCTGATGGCCTCGGCCTGGACCACATCATAGAGGCCGCGGGCGTCCAAAGCCTGGATACGCTCGATGGCTAGAAAATCCTTTTTCCTGGCCGTCTCCTGGCTGACATAGTGGCTCATATCTGTAGAGGCCACCACGAGGACATCACTCCCTGCCTGGCGGATGGCCGCTGCCAGAGCGTTTCCCAATTCTTCCAGGGCACCGTAATCCGCCGCCGGAGAGACGGAGACGGGAACGAAGGAGAATCCGGTGCTCAAGTACTGGAGGAAGGGCAGCTGGACCTCGAGAGAATGCTCCCCCTCGTGGGCCCCTTCTTCCGCCCTGATCAGGGAGGAGCCCCGGACGAGCGCTGCGGCGAGCGCCGAATCGATAGGCACCTCGCCCAGGGGGGTTTCCCAGGATCCTTCCATCATGATCCCGAAAAGGGATAGCTGGCCTCGATGGCTCGGACCGAGAATCACGAAACGCTCCGGAAGGACCACCGAGGAATAGACGGCGCCGGCGACATATCCGGAATAGGTGAATCCGGCGTGCGGCGAGACGACCGCCCGGCCCTTTTCTTTTTTCGCCCGTGGGTCCACCATCCCGCTGAGGAGCGACCTCAGCGCAGAGGCTTTTCGGGGATAGAAATATCCGGCCACAGCGGGTTTTCTAACCATACTAGCCTCCTTATCGCCCCCCCCGGCCAGCCTGCCGGAAAACGGCGCCTGCGGCGATCTCAAAGTGCGATCGAGCGGAATGAGGATCTAAAATCTCTCTTTTCTCTCTTTGAAGGCGATATTGAGGGTCTTCAACTCGGCCAGGATCGGCTGGTAGATCTCCGGAATGACCGGGATGTGGACGCCGGTCTCCTTGATCTTGCCATCGAGGATGAGCTTGGTGCCGATGGCGGCGGGGAGGCCGACCGTCCGGGCCATCGAGGAATCGCCGCCGGGGATGCCGAAATCGATCAGCGTGGAGATCGTCCGTTCCTTCCCCGCGCCAGGATAAGAAGCGATGAACTCGTGCTGGAGGACGATCATGTCCCTTTCACCGGCCGCATAAGCGAGCTCCTTGGTCATCCGGACACCGATGATATCAAGAGACGATCCCTTCTGGAGGGGCAGGGGCTCATCGCTGAACAGGCCCAGCCAATCCAGCCGGCGGAAGATGGCCAGGCCGGGGGGGATCCCAAGCCGCTCGGAAATCTCCTGTTTGATATCCTCAGCCTGGGTATTCAGCAGCTTCCGGCAAAATCCGGCAAAGGTCAGACCCGTCCAATCCTTCTCGTCCTGGCCCAGGAGGCCGAGCCGGACCATCGTCCGGATGGTTTCGCACCAGCCGATATTGCGCAAGGTGCCGCGGAGCATCGTCTTTGTCTCCGGCACTCCGTAGAGCTCAATGTAGGGAAGTGAGTTCCGGTTGGGATATCCTTCAAAGATACCCAGGCCCTCGACGGAGCGGAGCGAATAGCTCTCGAAGAGTTTCTCCGCCGGGATAAAGACTTCCCGGCCGTCTTGGAGGTACTGGGCGGAGTTCTTCCCGGCCAGCAGGACGCCGGTCGGGCTCCACGAGAACTTATAGCCGAAGGGATTGGTGTTGGCCTCCGGCGCGGGCAAGCCGCCGCAATAAGAGATAAAGCTGAGGAGCTCCCCGCCTTTGTCGTGGATCTCATGGATTACCCGCATCGCCTCCATATGGTCGATGCCGGGATCGAGGCCGAGTTCGTTGAGGATGATAATACCCGCTTTCCGGGCGTCCTGATCCAGCTTCTTCATGGCATCGCTGACATAGGATGTGGTGACCATATGCTTCTTGTGCCTAATGCAGAACTCGGCCACCTTGGGGTGGAAGGCGTAGGGAACCATACTGATGACCAAATCGGCCTTGGCCACCTCGGCCTCAAGCACTTCCTCGCTCTTCAGGTTGAGCTCCTTGGCCAGGCCACGGGGATGCCGATCGATGAGCTTTTCTGCCTTGCTCACCGTCCGGCTGGCCACCTCGACTTGGAGGTCGGGCTGATCAAGGAGATATCTGACCAGAGGCTTGGCAACGAGACCTGCACCCAAGATCAACACTTTTTTCATGGATGACTCCTTTTTTTAAGGGAAATGAATTCGCGCATGTATTCGTAGCCCGGAGTGAATTCCCCCCGGAAAAGTATGGCCGCCTTCTTCAGGGGAGACGGCAGCCGGCAGCGGGCAAAATCTGTCCGGAAATCCACGCCGATCAGGGCCGCGATAAAGGGCTTCAGCGTCTGGCTGAAAAAGACGGACGATTCGAGGGAGATCTCGGCCGGCAGGTTGTCCACGGCCATCACTGTCGGACCCTCGCCCGAAAAACCGGTCTTGGCTTTGTCTTTCTCCAGGTCATAAGTGAAAACGGGATGAGCGGGGTCGGTGCACTTGACGGTGCACTCCACGCTCCCGTTGACGTCACAGGAAATATCCCCGATGACCTGAAGGCGCGGTGGATTCGGGCCGCGCCACAATTTTTTCAAATCATTCTTGGTCACGAAGCGGGGATACTGAGGAGCCCAGAAGATGGCGTTGACGAGGACCGTCAGGTACGGAAGATAGCGGTTTAGCACCGGCCGGTAGTTCTTCGGATTTCGGTAGTAATCCTGGAGATCGAAATCCGGGAAGCCGGACTTAGGCACGACCATGTCCTCTTCTTTGAAGACCGTTTTGTAGGCTTTCTTCCTGGAATAGTCCTTCTTCTTAAACAAAGCTTCGACCTCACCCGGAGCGAGTTCCTCGAAGGGAAGCAGGTCGAAGATCTCCTGCGCTCCTTGGGAGACGCGGCCGTACCCGGAGAATCCGAAGACCAGCGGGGTCAGAGAGGAATCCAGACCATGATTGTGGATCGCCCAGCCGACCTTCTGGACGGCCTCCTTGGCCTCGACCAGGCTGGCATAGCGGATGGTCCGGCGGATGTCGACGAAAGGATTTTTGATACCCTCCCGCCGGAGGCGCTTCCCCAGGGCCCAGAGCGTGTCGATCATGCCGGCCTGGCCGGCCTGCCGGCCGAAGAAGACCAGGCGGCGGCCCTTCCCGTCGATGATCCTCTCATAGTCGATCAGGGTGGCGCGGCGCTCCATCATCCGCTTCAGCATGGGCATGTTGTGAGGTTGGCCTTTGATCGTGTGGGAGAAAAAAATATAGACCGTCTCGTCCCGGAAGAATGTCGCCGGGATCTCCTTCACGGCCAGGACGACGGAGCAGGGCGAAAGGTCCTCGGATACGGTCACGCCTTCCCGGTGGTAATCCTCATCGGCGAAGATGCGGATCGGGGACGGTTGGATCCAAATCTCCAGGGGAAGCTCTCTCATCAACTCCCGGGCGTGGACGGGAATTATGGGGACCCTGCGTTCCCAGCGATTCTTGTCTTCCCGGCGGATGCCGAGCGTTATTTTACTGCTCAAAATGGTCGTCCTTGAGAGTCTAAAATTATGGCACAAACGGGCCGGTGCGGTCAACTTGGCTCTGCACTGAAGGAAGCATTTTTACATGTGTCCTAAACACCATAAACAACTTAGGAATGTCAGCGCTCCCGCTCAGGTTTTTAAGGCCGTTCCCTCAGTGTTTTTCTCGGCGGTGCGGAACTCCGCGTTATAGATCTGAAGCTTCCCCCTTATTTGGGCTCCATTCTTACTCCACTCCATGTGACTTTCACGTACTCAGACAGTCTTCCCGGCCGCCAGAGCGGCTTCCCTCGAAAAACGCTTCGGGAAGGCTAAACCTTCGAGGTCGCTTCTCCATTCCCAAGTTGTTCTTCACTTTATTATAGAGAATGAATTCGCGCCCTGAGAAAAGTTGACTCCCCTGAACGTTCTGACTATTATCCTGATATGATCCAGTTTTTCAACACGCTGACGGGCCGAAAAGAGACCTTTGTCACCCTGACGCCCGGCGAGGTCAAGATCTACACCTGCGGCCCCACGGTCTACGACTTTGCCCACGTAGGGAATTTCCGGGCCTACCTCTTCGAGGACCTGCTCAAAAGGTTTCTCCTCTTCATGGGATACAAGGTCGCCCACATAATGAACATCACCGATATCGACGACAAGACCATCTGCGGCGCCAACGCCCGGGGCGTGAGTCTTGCCGAATACACCAGGGACTACATCGCTTCCTTTTTCGCCGACATCAAGACACTGAATATCGCTCCCGCTGACCGCTATCCCCGGGCGACCGAACATATCCCGGAGATGGTCGCCATCGTCAAGGGGCTCATCCAAAAAGGCTTCGCCTACGAGAAAGACGGATCTTACTATTTCAGTATCGCCAAGTTTCCCTCCTACGGCCGGCTTTCCAAGATCAACCGCGAAGAACTCCAGCCAGGCGGGCGCGTCGACCTGGACGAATATGAGAAAGAAAGCGTCCACGACTTCGCCCTCTGGAAGGCGAAAAAGGAGGGAGAGCCGTTCTGGGAGACCGAGATCGGCCCCGGCCGGCCAGGCTGGCACATCGAATGCTCGGCCATGAGCTCCAAGTACCTGGGAGAAACCTTCGACATCCACTGCGGCGGCGTGGATAACATCTTCCCCCACCACGAGAACGAGATCGCCCAATCCGAGGCCTTCACGGGAAAAAAATTCGTCAATTATTGGCTGCACTGCCACCACCTCATCCGGGACGGCGAGAAGATGTCAAAGTCCCTGGGGAACACGATCACCATTCCGGAGATATTGAAAACCAAGAACAACCCGGCGGCGCTCCGCTTCCTTCTCCTCTCAACTCACTATCGCAAGACCCTGAATTTTACCTTCAAAGCCCTCGACCAAGCGGAAACAGCCCTCAACCGTATCAACGAATTCGCCGGGGAAGTGAAATATCGGGAATTTCCAGGGGGCGAAACCCAGACCGTCGGAAAGCTCGTCAGGGAAGCCGAAAAAAAGTTCCGGGATGGTCTGAGCGACGACCTCAACATCTCCATAGCCGTGACCGCCCTGTTCAACCTGGTCAAAAAGGTCAACATTCTCTTGTCCGAAAAAAAGATTAAAAAAGGGGATGCGAAAAGACTGGACGCTTTCCTCACTTCAGTCAATTCTGTACTGGGAGTTATAGAACCGGTTCGCAAGACCCTTGAGATTCATCTGGCCGACTCCACCCACGTCGACGCCGCCTCACCTCAGGTGGAAATCGAGACGAAGTTGTCGGCTGAACAGCTCGAAAAAATCCGGCTTCGCAAAAAATCGCGGACGGAGAAGGATTTCGCCCAGGCCGACCGGATCCGCAGTGAACTCGCCGCGGAGGGAATCCTTCTTGAAGATACAAAGGACGGCCCCCGCTGGAAGATCGTGCCGGTTCTGAAAAAAGAAGAATGAGCGAGGCCCGCGCTCTCGGCCGATCCGGCGAAGACGTCGCCGTCGCCTATCTCCAAAAAAAGAAATTCAGGGTCGTCTGCCGCGGCTTCCGCTTCCATAAAGGCGAGATCGACATCATCGCCCGCGACCGGGACACCCTTGTCTTCATCGAGGTTAAAACCCGGAGGAACCAGGATTTCGGACGCCCCGAGGAAGCGGTGACACCCCTGAAACAGAACCAGATCCGCCGGCTGGCCGAAGCCTATCTGGCCTTGAATAACCTAGGGGAGATCCCCTGCCGCTTCGATGTCTTGTCTCTCGTCTGGGATGAAAAAGACGGCCCCCGCGTCCGCCACATCCGGGACGCTTTCTGACGACGGCCGGGGGGGATCCACCCTTTCCGATATGTCCTATAAATTATATAAAATCAATAAGTTAATCGCTTTCGTGATGGGCCGTCAGCGGCTATCTCTCCATCCCTGCGGCCGTCCGGATTAGCAGAAAAACCGGGAAGGGCCGCGCCGTCCCGTCCGGTCCTAGAAGGAGTAAGCGATCGCGAAGTGAAAATTCCGGCCCGGCGCAGGCATAGAATCCGGGTCGGGCCGGGCGAGATAATTCGCCCCCAGGCAATTGGACAGTACAAAATAAAAATGGATCGAGGGAGCAAGGAAATAGGAGGACTTGAAGTTCACCCAGTGGGCCGAAGGGATGGCGATCTCGGCCGGTCCGGGATTGTCCTTTTTCTGCTGCCATGTCCCGTTGACCTCAAGAGACAACCGGCCGAGCCAAGCCCGGCCGCCCACCTGCAGGCGGCATGGCGGGATATCGTTCAGCGGAACGCCGGCGTTCAGGCTTTGTCCTTCTATCGCCGCCACGTTCCCGAACAGGCTGAATCCCGTCCAAGGGAAGAATTCCCATTCCAGCTCGAGGCCCCGGACCCTCCCCTTCTCGATGTTCCCGTAAGTGTAAATCTTTTCTTCGATACGGTAGCGCTCGATCATATCCGCGATCGTATAAGAAAAGCCGTAGAGACCCAGGAAATGCCGCCGTCCAAGATATTTCAAGCCGGTGTCGTAACTCAGGCTGGACTCCGGAGTCAGAGCGGGATTGGAAATGATGAATCCCCGGCCGGTGATCCCGGTGTAATAGAGCTCGTTGAGGTCGGGAGCCCGGTAGGCCCGGGAGATGTTGGCGAAGAAGACGATCTTCTCCGAGAGCTTGTAAGAGGCGGCCAGGAAACCGGTTAGGGCCTTCTGGTCGCTGGTCTCGACCGCTTCTCCGCCACCGGGATGGGCGCGGCTCTGTAGGAAATCAAAGCGCACGCCGGCGACGAGATCAAGGCCTCTGACCCCGTTATAATCGCCGGAAAGGAAGACCCCGAAATCCCTTCTCAGTCCGCCGGTATAAGGATGTTCCTCGAAAGTCTCGACAACGCCGCCCTGCTCGCCCAGATATTCGTCCGAGTTCACGGCAGCCGCACCCGCTCGGCCGTACCAGTCCAGGCCGGCCGTCAGCCGGAAGCCGGACACCAGCCTCTTGGCGAAAGAAAGCTGCAGGCCGTAATCCGTGCTCGCGGTTTTGCTGTATGATGCCTTGGACTTGAAGGGCTGGAACGTGTCGGTTCGCGTCTCCAGGAAGTTGGGATTGGCGAAGATGTGGAGAGAGAGCTCGCCGTCTGCCCAGACCTCTTTTTCCTGCCAATGGAACTGCAGCAAGTTCTGATTCTCTCGAGGGTACCAGGTCGGCTTGGTCGCGCTGTCCCGGTTCGGTTTCCCGATATCTCGTCCCCTCGCCAGGAGGAAGCTGAAAATGACATCCCTTTTCTTGGATTGATGACGGAGCTTTCCCAAGACGCTGGCCTGGCCGTACCGGGATTGAAGCACCTCAGCATCGGGAGACCGGTAATTGCCGGCCTCGACGCCCTGAAAAGAAAGAAAAAACCCGAGGGACGGCCGTCCTCCGGTGAGAGACAAGCCCAGTCCCTTTTCCTGGTTGACCGTGCCGTACCTGGTATTGACCTTTCCCCGGAGTCCGCTCTGGCCGTCCGGCTCTCTGGTCAAGATATGGACGACCCCTCCAATGGCATCAGAGCCATAAAATACCGAAGAGGGGCTGCGCAGGACCTCGATCCGCTCGATATCCTCGGGGCTGACGAAAGAGGCGCTGGGGCCGGTGCGGCGGTCGCTCGACAGCCGGGCGTTATCCACCATCAGCAGCACCCGGCGCCGCGCCAAACCCCGGATGGAAGGGACGAGAGAGAACCCTCCCGAACCCAGCTCGGCCACCCCCGGAAGAACGGCGAGAGCTTCCGCGATATTGGGTGACATCGCCTCTTGGAGAGTCACGGCCGAGACGACCGTGCTGGCGGCGGGCACCTCGGTCGAGGGCTCGGGGTATCTCACGGCCGTCACCACGACCTCCTCGCGCTGGCGGATATAGGGCTCCAGGGTGATCGTGAGCGGACGGCTCAGGTCCTGGGCGATCAGACGGATTTCCAATTCCAAGTAATCCGGATGGATGATCTCGAGGACGACGTCCCCGGACGCGGGAACGGCGAACATGAAATTCCCCCCGTCGTCCGTGACCGCCCTCTGGCCGCTGGCCCGATGAAAAACCACCGCCGCTCGGACGGGGCGGCCCTGCGAGCTGACCACCCGACCTTTGATGTCCAACCCGAAGCTCAGCATTGGGATGAAGGCAAGCATCCCGATGAAAAAGGCGGCTTCCCTCACGAATCCTCTCCTCGTTGATGAATTGTTCCGTCCTCTTTTGTTTTCAGCAGATGTCCTCTCGACCTGCGGGGCTTGACTTTGCGGACGAGCGACCGGTCGCGCGATCTGCTGGAGAGCTCTTCGATATCGACTCCAAGGACCGGGTGGACGGCCTGCGGAGCGATCTCCTTCAGGGGGATAAGGACGAAATTCCGTTCGGCCATCCGGGGATGAGGAATGGTCAGCCTCGTGGTGGCGATGATGCGGTCCCCGGCGAGCAGGATGTCGATGTCGATCGTCCGCGGGCCGCTCTTCCGGGCCGGACGGCGGCCCAGGTCTCGCTCCACTTTCTTGGCCAGGGCGAGGAGCTCGCCCGGCGACAAGGCCGTGTCCACCTCGATAACCTGATTGTAAAACCAAGGCTGGGCGGTATCGCCGACGGGCTGGGTGCGGTAGAAGGAGGAAGCGCCGAGCACCTCCACGCAGGCCTTTCTCAGCGCGCTCAAAGCACGGAGCAAGTTTTCGCGCTTATCCCCGAGATTGCTCCCGAGGCTCAGAAAATATCGCATCGGGCAGTTCTTTCGGCCGGATTATCATAGCACTGTCGATTTCGCGATTCAAAATTGTCCCATCAAGTCCGGTATGCATAATACAAATATTTCAGGCTTTCGATATCCGCGGCATCCTGCTGGAATTCCGGCTCCGCCGCCGCCTCCAGCTCGCGGGCCAGCCTCCGGGCCTCTCGAAAATAGGATACCCGCAATGATTTGATCCGCGAACGATCGACAGCCGGCAGGAGAGAGCGGCCTGCCTCGACTCGTCCTCGAAGGGGAGGATGCCGAAGAAAGCGGAGCGCTCAACCTGCAGTTCATCCATCTCAAGGCCCGATTGAGAAAGGCCCTGGACGATATCCAGGAGAGACTGGTCGAATTCGTGAACTAGGGCCCGATGGATCAGGCCCGCAGCAGGTCGAACCGTCTGAGAACCCGGAGGACGGCCAGGGTCACCCAGAGATGGTCTTCTAGAGTCACCTTTTTGTTGCCGCATTCCCAGAAACCCTGGCTATTTTGTTTTTTCAGCAACCACTCGAGCCCTTTTTGGATAGTCTCGTTCTCGAAGCCGAAACCAACCTTGGAAAGGGAGTCGAGGCTGCCCAGGATGTCGGTGTTCCAGAAAGGATAGCAAATCTTTTCCCAATCGGAGGGAAAGGTCCTTTCTTCATAGACCTCATCGCAAAAGAAGCAGCTCAGGAGTTTCTCGCCGGCCTGGCGAGCTTCCCTGCTCTTCCTCCATGCGGGAGATTCGGCAAAGGCCCTCAGGATGATGCCGGTGACATGGTGGGAAAAAGGCTGGGTTCGGCGCGGCTTGAAAGGCTGGCTCCGCGGGTTGGAACGGTTGACGGCGAAAGAGCCGGCCGCGGCCTGAGTCGGCCTTTGCAGGAAAACCGCCCAGCCTCCATCCTTCTGTCGATTGGCCAGAATCCAGCGAAACCCCTTCTGCACTCGGCGGTCCTTGTCCAAACCGTAACGACAGAGCATCTCCAGGGTCAGCGCGTGGAAAGTCGGCGTATGCTCGTTGAGTACGGTGCCGCGGAAATCCCCTTCTTTTGACTGGAGGGAAAACAGGAAGTTCAAAGCTTTTTGAACCCCCTCCTCCCCAATAGTGCATCCATAATCATAAAGCCGGCTAAGATTTCTCAAGGTTTCGACGCGATAGAGCGTTCGTTCCCATTGAACCGGCGTGTCCGAGCGCTTTTCCCACCAACTGCCGTCCGGCTTCTGGGTCTCGAGGATGCGGACGCGGGCGGCGAACTTGCGCATGTTCTTGCTTTCGCGGTCGATGGGGACATCCAGGATATCCCGCTTGAGCCAGTAGAGAACGGGCAGGTGGCCCCGGGCCAGGAGGAACTCAATGGCCTTGGCGGTATTGAATCTCATCATCATCGACGTCGAGCGGCCGGGCATGAATACCCCCGGATCGAAAGAATGGACAGCGAAGGTCCCAAGGGAGAAAAAATTAAGCCCGGCGGGCCTTTGGATGCGAACATTTCAGGGGAACGAAGATTCTTATTTTACCTTAAGAGGCGCGTTCTGTCAATTTTTCAGGTTTATTTCGTTCTTAGGGGCGGCTCCGGGAGAACGCCTGAGGACACATTTGATTTTGGGGATTTCTTTGATTAGTATAGGTCTTCCCTGAGCGAGTAAGAATCCTTCTCGCCCATAGGAGTCCGATCATGGAAGAGCTGATCTACTTGGACAACGGGGCGACGTCTTTCCCCAAACCGCTGGAGGTCTATGAATTCATGGATCGCTTTTACCGGAATTTCGGGGTCAATCCCGGCCGGTCGGGCTACGATCTCTGCTTAGAGGCGGGGTCCGTGGTCGAGGAAACGAGGAAGATGCTGACGCGTTTCTTCAACGGCAAAGACCCCGACCGCCTGTGCTTCGCCTATAATTCCACCGACGCCCTTAACCTGATCATCTCCGGCCTGCTCCGCCGCGGCGACCATGCCATCTCCACGACCATCGAGCACAACTCGGTCCTGAGGCCGCTCTATCATCTCTGGAAATACGAGGGTGTGGAGGTCGATTATATCCCCTTCGACAGCCGCGGTTTCGTCGACCCCGACGATTTCCCTAAGAGGTTCAAGACGAACACGCGGCTGGTCGTCGTCAACCATGCTTCGAACGTTATCGGCACCGTCCAACCCGTCAAAGAAATCGGCCGATATTGCCGTGAGAGGGGCATTCCCTTTGCCGTCGATACTTCCCAGTCGGCCGGAAAGATCCCGATCGATATCGAGGCCATGAACATCGATATTGTGGCCTTCACCGGGCACAAGTCCCTGCTCGGCCCGACGGGCATCGGCGGATTGTATGTCCGGGAAGGCGTCGAAATCCGGCACACCCGGGCGGGCGGCACCGGCGTCCGCTCGGCCCAGCGAACCCACCTTGATGATTATCCCTATCGGCTCGAATACGGCACGCCCAATACCCTCGGTATCGCCGGCCTCCAGGCCGGCCTGAAATGGATCGAAAAACAGGGGCTTCAGTCTATCCACGAGCACGAGATGAGGTTGACGGCCAAGCTCCGGGACGGTCTGAAAGATGGGGACGGAGTGACTCTCTACGTCCAGGACGACCTAACCGACCACATTTCCATCTTCCTCTTCAACGTGGATGGCCAGGAAGCGTCCGACACGGCGACTATGCTGGACGTGGACCACAACATCGCCAGCCGGTCGGGGCTCCACTGCGCTCCCCTGGTCCATGAACATCTCGGCACGGACAAAATCCACGGCGGGGTTCGGTTCGGCATCGGGCCGTTCAACACGGATGAAGACATCGAGGCGGCCATCGGGGCGGTCCGGGAGATCGCCGACTTCCAGAGCAAAAAGCAGGTCCGGGCCTGACGGGCCGTCAGACGCAGCCGTCGGGCTTGGGCAGTCCGGCGACTTTGCAGGCTCCTTTGGCGGGACCCGAAGGGAATAGGTCGTAGATTTGTCGCAGCTGTAACCCTGTCGCCTGACAGACCTTCCGAACCATGGGGGCAAGGTTATTATCGAGAAAATATCCGCGGATGAAGTCGATCACGGCCCAGTGTTCATCGGTCAGCTGTTCGATCCCCTCCTCGGCCTGAGCCAGAGCCGCCGCGACCGCCTTGGTCCATTCCTCCGGGTGAACAAGGAATCCTTCCTCGTTGAGTTCGTAAGCTTTGCCATCGGCCTCGACATGGGACATGGTCGTCTCCTCTTTGGCTGGGGACGGGACCCTTGGGGAGAGCGTCCCCGGAATCAGCCTAAAACCGGATGAGGCCGGCATTATAGCACAAGCGCGCCGGAAGAGGGACGGTTGGTAGCGGGAAATTGCGTTTTCCTGTAAGATGGAGAATTATCGTCCCCAGACCTCAAACGGGAGTCCGAACATGATCAAGAAAATTGACTGGCGGATCTGGATGGCGCTCGGTCTCATGGCTGCCTCGGCGATCGCCTATCTTATTCACTATCTCATATTCAGGGACGTCCACCACATTTTCATCTACATGATCGGCGATATCGCCTTTCTCTTCATCAGCGTGCTGGTGGTCACGCTGTTTATCGAACGGGTTCTCGCCCAGCGGGAGAGGCGCGCCCTGATGAACAAGCTCAACATGGTCATCGGTACCTTTTTCAGCGAGGTCGGCCTGAAATTGATGCAGCAATCCAGCGCTTTCGTCTCCAACTCCGGCGACCTGAGCCGCCAGTTGGAGATCAAACCTGGCTGGACGAACAAGGATTTCCAAACGGCCGCAGAGGCCGCCCGCCGTTTTCCCTACAGGATCAGGGTCGACGTGCCCGCCCTGGTCGATCTGCAGACTTTCCTCGTCCAGAAGAGGACCTTCCTGTTGCAGCTTCTGGAGAACCCAAACCTGCTCGAACACGAACGCTTCACCGACCTTCTCTGGGCGGTTTTTCATCTCTCCGAGGAGCTGTCTTTTCGAGGGGAAAAGATCGAGCATCTTCCGGCCGCCGATTACGAACACCTCGGCGGGGACTTGAAAAGGGCCTATTCTCAGATCGCCGGCGAGTGGATCGCCTATACCCGGCACCTCAAGCAGAGCTACCCTTTTCTTTTCTCCTTGGCGGCGAGAATCAACCCTTTTCGTCCGGATCCTACGGCCATTATCGGCTGACCGAGAAGGCGCGTTCGCCTAGCGGCCGGCCTTTCCGAATTCCCTTTCGATCCAGTCGCGGATCTCGTCACGGACCCGCCGGAAGGCCGCTTTTCGCTCCCATGAAAGGCCCGCAGCAGCCCTTCCGCTATCTGGGAGCGGGCGGAGTTCCGGGTACAGATAAAAAGCACTCGCGTTTTCTTGTCTTTGTTTCCCATGGAATCACGCCTTCCCGAAAGGCAGGAAGACAGTGAATTTTGACCCGCTTCCCGGCCGGCTTTGGAATAAAATCTCTCCGCCGTGGAGCGAGACGATGTGCTTGACGATGGAAAGCCCCAGTCCCGTTCCTCCGGCCTTCCGGGACCGGGACTTGTCGACTACATAGAATCTTTCGAAAATCCGGGCCTGGTCCTCTTTGGGAATCCCAATGCCCGTGTCGACGACCTCGATGGCCACACGGCCCTCCTTCCTCCCGAGGGCCACCCGGATGCTTCCCTTCTCGGTGTATTTGACGGCATTGTCGACGAGGTTGACGAGCATCTGTTCCAGCCGGAAAGGATCGCCGTCGATGATCGGCAGGCCGAGATCGGCCTCCAGGCGGAGGGCCAGGTTTTTCTCTCTGGCTTTCGGTTCGAATATCCTGACGACGTTCTCGGCGACCTCCTTCAAATCGACCCTCTCGACCTCATAAGCCACCGCCTTCTCTTCGAGCGTAGAGAGGGTGATCAGGTCCTCGACGATCCTGATCAGACGGTCGGTATGGCGGATGATGGTCAACACATAGTTCCGCGTCTCCTCATCGGCAGCCTCTTCCAGGGTCTCGGCGTAACCTTTGATGGCCGTGAGCGGAGTGCGAAGCTCATGGGAGACGTTGAGCACGAAGTCCTTCTTCATCCTGGCCAGGTTCTCTATCTCGGTGATATCATAGAAGGTCACGACGACACCCGCCTGGGCAAAAAGGAAGGCGGCCTGGCAGAGGATGTTTCTATCCCCGAAGATGACTTCCGTCGTCCTGTTTTTTTTCTCCTCCTTGGTCCGGCGGACGAGGTCAACGAACGGAGTCATCCTGACCACTTCCCAAAAATATTTTCCTTCCAGGGCTTCCTGGTCGATCAAGGTTTTCGCGCTCCGGTTGGCCAGGACGATCTTTCCGGCCCCGTCCAGGACCAGCAGTCCTTCCTGCATCGAGGACATGATATTGTCCAGCTCCTCCTTGCGCTTGCGAAGGTCGTCGAAGAGCGTCTTGACCTCGGAGGTCATGGCATTGAAACTTCTGGCCAAGTCCCTCCATTCATCGGAACTCCTCACCCTGACCGTGGTGTTGAAATCGCCAGCGGCGACTTGTCGCGAGGCCTTCATCAGCTCGCGCAACGGTCGGGTGAGAGTCCGGGAAAAGGCGAAAGCTCCGGCAAGAGATAGACCGATGACAATCGCCATGGCCAGGCCGATGTCCTTTCTTACGGCCTTGATCAGGATATCGATATCCCGGACGAACAGGCTGATCCGCAGGACTCCTTCGACCCGGCCGCTCCGAGCCAGGGGAAGAGCGATATACAGCATCTCTTCTTTCACCGTAGTGCTGTAACGGAGGGAACGCCCCGGGCGTCCCTCCAGGGCTCGACTAATCTCCGGCCGGAAACGATGGTTTTCCATGGTCGTCGGGTCCCGCTCTGAATCCGCCAGGACGATCCCCTGCGGATCGATGACACTGAGCCGGGCACCGATCTTCCTTCCGTGCTCCTGCAAGAAGGTTTCCAGGTCCGGGAAGCGATTGTCATCAAGATAGCTGAAAACACGTGCATCCAATGTATAGCCGATGTTCTCCAAGTCTCGGGCCAAGGTATCCAAGTAGTGTTTCCTGATCGTGCTAAGCGAGAAGAGAAGGAATGCGCCGGAGAGCAGGAGAAGAAGGACGACGTAGCCCCCAAAGACCTTGAAAAAAATCGATTTTCTCATGGTTCCAGTTTGTACCCCACTCCTCGGATATTTTTGATCATCCGGGCGGCCCTCTGTCCCAGTTTTTCTCTCAGGTTGCGGATGTGCACGTCAACCGTCCTGTCCAGGACGATCTTTTCATGTCCCCACAGATAGTCCAGGATCTGGTTCCGGGTGAAAACCCAGCCCTTCTTCGAGGCCAGGAACTTCAAGATCTTGAACTCCGTGGACGTCAGGTCAACTTTCCTGCCCTGAACCAGGACTTCGTATTTTTCCAGGTCCAGGATCAAAAGGTCGCCGACCTCGATTTTTTTTGACCGAGCCGGGGAGCTTTGCCTTCGGAGGACGGTTTTCACCCGGGCGACGAGCTCCTTGGCGGAGAATGGTTTGGTGATGTAATCATCGGCGCCGAGCTCCAGGCCGAGGACCTTATCCCCCTCTTCTCCCCTGGCCGTGACCATGATCACCGGAATGGATTCCCATTCCTCCTTCCTCCGCAGGAGCTTGCAGACCTCCAACCCGTCGATATCCGGGAGCATAAGGTCGAGAAGGACCAGGTCAGGGAGCTGTTTTTCCAGGGAGTCGAGAAAGCTCCTCGCTTCGAAAAAGCCCTCCGATTTAAAGCCGGCTTTCTTGAGATGGAGAGTGATGAGCTCGACGATATCCGGCTCGTCATCGACCACGGCGATGAATTTATTCATGGGATGTGACCGCCCCATTATATGTTGGCCAAAAAAGAAAAGGCAAGCCAAATCAGACGGCACCGCCGCTTCCCATGTCCTCCTGAGTTAAGGTATAATCTCAGCCAGAAAGGAGAGCAAAATCATGCCCCCAACACATCTCCTGGCTATCGTCGTTTTTTCCGGCCTCCTGATGGCTGCGGCCTCACTGGAAAACCCGAATTTCGAGCGGGATACCCTGCCAACGGCCCAGGGCGACCTGGTCATCACCTTTATCGGGCACGGCACCTTGATGCTCGAGTGGGGGGGGAAGACCATCCATATCGACCCGGTCGGCAGTTTCGCCGATTACAGCCGACTCCCCAAGGCCGACCTTATCCTCGTCACCCATGAGCACGGCGATCACTTCGACCTCAAGGCCGTCCGTCTTTTGACCCGAGAGACGACCCAGTTCATCGGCAACGCCGGGGCGGCCGAAAAGGCCGCTGCTGGAACCATCATGAAGAACGGTCAGACTCTCGAGGTCCAGGGTGTCAAGATCGAAGCCGTTCCCGCTTATAACATAGTTCATATGCGCAGCCCGGGAAATCCTTACCATCCCAAAGGACAGGGCAACGGGTACATCCTCACCTTAGCGGACAAGAGGGTCTATATCGCCGGCGACACCGAAAACACGCCCGAGATGAAGGCGCTGCGGAACATCGATGTGGCTTTTCTGCCGATGAACCTTCCCTACACGATGACGCCCGAGATGGTGGCCGACGCAGCCAGAGCCTTCAGGCCGAAGATCCTCTACCCCTACCACTACGGAGACACGGACCCCGCCCGGCTGACGGAACTGCTCCAGAATGAAACCGGTATCGAGGTGCGGGTCCGCCGGATGCAGTAGGCCCGGCAGTCGCCTACTTCTGGGATCCGAGAGATGCCAGCTTCCCCTCGAGGTCCTGGATCTTTTTCTCCAGCTGCTCCCTCCGGCCTCTTCTTTTCATCCACAGCATCCGGGCCAAAATTCCGGCCGCGGCCAACAGGATCAGGACGCTGAGGAGCGAAGCATTTAGGAACGGAACTCTTAAATCCTGGAGGTCGACAACTCCGACGTCCGAAAGATAGGAAAGGATGCTCAGGACGGCCAAACCCAGTACCCACCAGATCATTGCGGTCCTCCTTTTCCCCATCTTGTTATCAAAAAATAGGACAAATTGCAAGAGGAGAAGCCAAGAAAATGATAGAGTCGACGCTATTCGTTCTCGGACTTCGCCGCGCTCTCGCGCCGGATTTCCTCGATGTGATGTTTGATCGTCTTCCCCTTGACGAGGTAGATCACGTCCTCGCCGACGTTGGTGGCATGGTCGGCGATCCGCTCGAGATGACGGCCGATCAGGATGAGGCCCACAGAGCGGTTGATCGTCGACGGGTCGTTCATCATGTAGGTCAGGAGTTCACGGAAGATCTGGTCGTTCAGGGAATCGACCTCGTCATCCCTCTCGCAGACCGACCTGGCCAAGGCCTCATCGCGGTTGACGAAGGCGTTGAGCGCATCTTTGACCATTCCCTGGGCAATGGAGGCCATCCGGGGGATGTCGATAAGAGGTTTAAGGGGGGGCAGTTTGAGCAGGTCCACCGAAACCTCAGCGATGTTGACCGCCAGGTCTCCAACGCGCTCAAGTTCGCTGCCGATCTTCATGGCCGAGGTGATGAAGCGCAGGTCGCTGGCGACCGGCTGACGCAGGGCCAGAAGCCGCATGCACACCTCGTCGACCTCGATCTCCAAGAGGTTGACAGTCGTCTCCCTCTTGAAGACTTCCTGGGCGAAGGCTTCTTCTCTTTCCTTCAGGCTCTTCACGGCCAAGGCCACGGACTCTTCGGCCAGCCGCGCCATGTGCAGTAATTTTTCATTGAGGGCGTTCAGTTCGGCGTCGAATTGTCTTTCCATAATTGCCTCCTCGGCCGACTCCTATTTTACCCGAATCTGCCGGTAATGTAATCCTCGGTCAGCTTGTTGGCCGGATTGGTGAATATTTTCTCTGTTTTGTCGAACTCAATCAAGTCCCCCAGCATCATGAAGGCCGTGAAGTCGGAAACCCGGGCGGCCTGCTGCATATTGTGGGTGACGATGACGACGGTGTAGTCCTTCTTCATCTTCATGATCAGGTCCTCGATCTTGGCCGTGGCGATCGGATCGATGGCCGAGCAGGGCTCGTCGAAGAGAATGACCTCCGGCTTCACGGCCAGGGCCCGGGCGATGCAGAGACGCTGCTGTTGCCCCCCCGAGAGCGCAAACGCATTTTCCTTGAGGCGGTCTTTGACCTCCTCCCAGAGCGCCGCCTCGATGAGGCTCTTCTCGACGGTCTCCTCGAGCTTTGCCCGGTTCCCGCCGTTGTTGATCCTCAATCCGTAGGCCACGTTGTCGAAGATCGACTTGGGGAAGGGGTTCGGCTTCTGAAAGACCATCCCGACGTTCTTGCGGAGTTCGACCACGTCCACCGCCGGAGAGTTGATTTTGATGCCGTCGAGGAGGATCTCCCCTTCCATCCGCGTCCCGGCGATGACATCGTTCATCCGGTTGAGCGTCCGGATGAAGGTCGATTTGCCGCAGCCTGACGGCCCGATGATGGCCGTGACCCGGCGGTCGGCGCAGACGACGTTGATGTTCTTAAGCGCCTGCTTGGACCCATAGTAAAAATTCAAGTTTTTCGTTTCGATCTTAGGTTTTGTTTCCATTTTACCACCTGCGTTTGCGTCTCATCCGGTAGCGGATGACGATCGCCGTCATGTTCAGGCCGAGGACCAGGAGGATGAGCACCAGCGCCGTGCCGTAGGCGAGCGGCCTCACCTGCAAAATGGCATGATGCTGTGTCGCCATGATATAGAGATGATAAGGCAGGGCCATGAACTGGTCGCTCAATGCCTTGGGGAGATAGGGCAGATAAAACGCTGCCCCCGTGAACAAGATCGGGGCCGTCTCACCGGCGGCCCGGGCCAGCCCGAGCACGGTCCCCGTCAGCATCCCCGGGATGGCGTAGGGTAAAACATTGGTCCGGATGGCCTGCCACTTGGTCGCTCCCAGGGCGAGAGAGCCCTCCCGATAGGAGTTCGGGATCGTTTTTAAGGCCTCCTCACTGGCCGTAATTGTCCAGGGAAGCGTGAGCAGCCCGAGGGTTAATCCGGCCGACAGGATCGACGTCCCGAATTTGAGGATATTGACGAACAGGATGACGCCGAAAAGCCCGTAGACGATGGAGGGAACGCCGCTAAGGTTGCGGATGGACAGCCGGATGAGCCGCGTCAGCCGGCTCTGCTTGGCGTATTCATTCAGATAAATAGCCGCGAACATCCCGAGCGGGATTGCCAAGACGGCGGTCACGATCGTGACCAGGAGCGTCCCGAAGATCGCCGGGAAGATGCCGCCCTCGGTCATGCCGCGGCGGGGCGCCTGGCTAAGGAACTCCCAGGAGATGGCCCCTCCCCCTTTTCTGCCGATGTCATAGAGAAGCAGCAGGAGGATGGCCAGGACGGTATACAGACACATCCGTAGAGAGAGGAAACCGATGAACTGGACGATCTTTTTCTTCTTCATAGTTCCCTCTGCTGGTATTTGTTCAGGATGACGTCGGCGATGAGGTTCACGAAGAAGGTCATGACGAAAAGAACCAGCCCGATGGCAAACAGAGCATAGTAGTGAGTCGTGAAGTAGGGGACTTCACCCAGCTCGATGGCAATGTTGGCGGTCATCGTCCGGACAGAATCAAGGAAACCATGGGGAAAAGAACGGGCGTTCCCGGTAACCATGAGGACGGTCATGGTCTCGCCGATGGCCCGTCCCATCCCGAGCATGAAGGAGGCGATGATCCCGGAAAGGGCCGCCGGAACCTTGATCCGGGCGAGCGTTTGCCATTTCGACCCCCCCAAGGCCAGAGAAGCCTCAGCGTAAGCCGAGGGGACGGCATTGAGCGAATCCTCGGAGATGCTGATGATCGTCGGCAGGGCCATGATGGCCAGGAGAAAACTTCCGTTAACGGCGTTCAGCCCGTTTCCAGTATGGAAGATTTTGGCGATGATCGGCCCAAACAGAACGATCCCCAAGAAACCTGTCACGACCGAAGGGATCCCGGCCAGGATCTCGACGATCGGTTTGATGATTTCCCTCACCCTCCAGTGAGCGACATCGGAAAGATAGGAGGCCACGCCGAGCCCGATCGGGATGGCGATGATGAGAGCCCCCGCGGTGCACATCAAAGTGCTGACAATCATGGAGAGCAGTCCGTACTCGGCCTTTTCCGGGGAAGTCGGATCCCAAATCTTGTTGCCGAAAAATTCCTTCAGAGGAATTTCCTTGAAAGCGGGAACGGCCGTATACAACAGGATGACAAAGATCCCGATGAGAACGATGATGGCCAGCATTCCGTTGGTAAAGAAAAAGGCCTTGATGGCCGATTCTTTCCAGGCGGCGAGGGTCCTCCTCCTGGTGAATAATCTTGCAGACAATTCGATTTTATCAGAGTCTGAAAGCTTTTCTTCCCCCTCCCCCCAAATCTTTCCGATCAGGTTAACAATCCATAAGGAAGACTCTTTTCTGCGTCCTTCCTTCAACCATTTCATTTTCATCCCCTCATAGATACTTGAAAGCTCAGAAATCCCCTCTCGGATGACAGGAGAACGGGGAGAAGCCTGTCGACTATTGCGACCCGGCCTCTCCCCCGCTCATCCTGTGATCTATGAGGGGAATTACCTTAAGTTCTTCTCGTTCTGCTCTTTGTGCTTGGCGCCGATGGTAAAGAAGCCTTCTCTGGCCACGATCTTTTGGCCTTCATCGCTCGTCTCGAACCGAATGAAGTCAGCGGCGGTGCCCGATGGCTTGCCGTTGGTGGCCTGGAAAAGGGGCCGGGAAACGGGATAATCCCCGGAGTCGACGGCGGCTTTGTCCAGCGGCGAGAAGGCTTGTCCGCCGGTCTGTTTCGATACATTGAGGACCTTGATGCCCTTGCGGACCTTCCCGTCCTTGTCGAAGAGATAGCCGACCCCGACGTAGCCGATTCCGCCCTCATCCTGGAGGACACCCTCGATGATCTGGGCGTTGCCATTCATCTCTTTCATGTCGGTCGAGTAGTTTTTGTTGCCCAGGACGTGCTCCTGCATGAAAACGTAGGTGCCGGAGTTCGACTGGCGGCCGTAGAGAGAGACCGCCTTGTCCGGGCCGCCCACATCCTTCCAGTTCTTGACCTCGCCGCGGTAGATCGCCCCAACGTCGGGCATAGATAGCTGCGTGAGGGAGTTTTTCTCGTTGACGATGATGCTCACACCGTCGACGGCAACGATGAAGAAACGGGGCTGGACGCCTTTTTCGACGGCCAGGTCGATTTCTTTCTGCTTCCACTCCCGGGAGTGATCGGCGATGTCGCAGGTCCCGTTGGTCAGGCCTGCGATTCCCGTGCTCGATCCGCCGCCGAGGACGGCCAGGGCCGTGCCGGGTTTCTGGGCCATGTATTCCTCGGCCAGGATCTGGACGAGGTTGACCAGGGTGTCCGATCCTTTGATCTGGATCATTTTTTGCTGGGCGATCAGCCCTCCGCCGGCGACCAGCAATCCCAGACCAAGGAAACCGATCAATAACGCTTTTTTGTTCATCAAACATATCTCCTTTTAGAATTTAAAATACAAAGTCAGGTTGCCATAGACGTCGTTTTTGGGCTTGGAGTACCCTTCCTCGTCT
>JBAQGA010000273.1:0-22366 GCA_049287565.1 Candidatus Aminicenantales bacterium | reverse complement strand
CATAATGTGTTGAAAAGACAGGAGATTGCCGCGCTCCCTGCGGTCGCTCGCAATGACAAAATGCAATTGTGACACAGTCTCTCAAGGGAGAGGGGTTTTCGAAAAATAGGACCGTCCCCATTTTCTTGACTTGGCCGGGCATAAATTATATATGAATATCCTTCCTCCAGGAGGACCCATGGCGCAGAAAGATGATCCGAAGTTCCCTCGGGCCGAGGTCGGCATTCTCGGCGGCACGGGGCTCTACGAAATCGAGGGGATAGCGGACGTCGGGGAGCATCGCCTGGAAACACCCTTCGGTCCGCCTTCCGACTCCTACTTCATCGGGATGCTGGGAGGGAAAAGAGTGGCCTTCCTGAGCCGGCACGGCCGCGGCCACCGGCTGCTTCCTTCCGATATCAACTTTCGCGCCAATATCTACGGGTTCAAGCTGCTGGGCGTCGAGCGGATCATCTCGATCAATTCCTGCGGTTCTCTCAAAGAGGAGATCCGGCCGCGCGACATCGTCTTCTCCGACCAGTTCTTTGACCGTTCCCGGCGCCCGAACACGTTCTTCGGCGACGGACTGGCCGTCCATATCAGCTTCGCCCAGCCCGTCTGTCCGGAGCTCGTCGACATCCTCCATTCCGCCGGCCGGGCCCTTGGGCTGCCCATTCATAAGGGTGGAACATATATTTGTATCGAGGGGCCGGCCTTCTCGAGCCAGGCCGAGTCGAGGATCTACCGGCTCTGGGGCTGCGACGTCATCGGCATGACCGCGGCCACCGAGGCCAAGCTCTGCCGCGAGGCGGAGATCTGCTACGCCACCATGAACCTGGTGACCGACTACGACGTCTGGCACGCGGAGGAGGAGACCGTCTCGGTCGAGCTCATCCTGGGAAACCTTCGCCTGAATATCGAAGACGCCAAGTCGATCGTCAAAAGCGCCGTGGCGTCGCTTCCCGCGGGGAGAGGGAAGAACTGCCAGTGCGACCACGGCATCGAAAACTGCATCGTGACACAGAGGGACCTGATCCCTCTGGAAGCCAAAAAACGCCTCCATCACCTCATTGCCAAATACATCAAAGATTAGGACCAGATGAGCCTCGTCATCGTCGGATCGGTTGCTTTTGACACGATCCAGACTCCCTGGGGTCGGCGGGACAAGATCGTCGGAGGCTCGGGGACCTACTTCAGTCTGGCGGCGAGCTTTTTCACCAGCCCGAAGATCGTCGCAGTCGTAGGCGAGGATTTCCCTTCCGAGGTTGTGGACCTGTTCAAAATTCGGGGCATCGACACCGCCGGGCTGGAGGTCAGGCCCGGCCGGACCTTCCACTGGGAGGGCCATTACGGCTATGACCCCAACCAGAGAGAGACCATCAAGACGGAGCTCAACGTTTTCGAGGATTTCCGGCCGGTGCTCCCGGCTTCCTATCGCGAGGCGGATATCATCTTCCTGGCCAATATCGATCCCGACCTGCAGGACAACATCCTGGCCCAGGTGCATAAGCCCGAACTCGCGGCCATGGACACGATGAACCTGTGGATCGCCTCCAAGCCCGAGTCCACTTGGCGCGTGCTCAAGCGGGTGGATATCCTTTTCGCCAACGATGAAGAGGTCCGGATGCTGACCCAGGAGACCAATCTGATCAAGGCGGGGAAGAAGATCCTGGCCGCCGGCCCCCGGCTGGTAGTGATCAAGAAGGGCGAGCACGGCGCCCTCGTCTTCGGCCCGAGGTTCGTCTTCGGAGTCCTGGGACATCCCTGCGAGGACGTGGTCGATCCGACCGGTGCCGGGGACAGCTTTGCCGGCGGCTTTCTCGGCTACCTGGACAAGGTGAGGAAGTTCACGCGTCCGATGATTCGCCGGGCGGCCGTCTACGGCAGTGTCCTGGCCTCTTTCGCCATCGAAGATTTCGGGATCGAGCGGTTCAAATCACTCCGGCCGGACGAGATCGAATGCCGGTTCCGCCATTTCCGCCGGTTGGTCTCTTTCTGATGCTCTAACGGAGGAGAATATGCCCAGAGCCAAGATGCCCTTTGAGCCCTACCGGATCAAGGTGGTCGAACCTATCCGGCGGACCAGTCGGCGCGAACGGGAGGCCGTCCTGAAGCGGGCGGGCTTCAACGTTTTCAATATCCCGGCCGAAAAGATCCTCATCGACCTTCTGACCGACAGCGGCACTTCGGCCATGTCGGATAACCAGTGGGCCGGGATCATGCTTGGCGATGAATCCTACGCCGGGGCGCGCAATTACTTCCATTTTGAGGATGCGGTCCGGAGGATCTTCGGCTTTCCCCATGTCATCCCGACCCACCAGGGGCGGGCGGCGGAGCGGATCCTGTTCGAGGCGATGGTCAAGAAAGGCGAACCCGTCCCCAATAACATCCACTTCGACACCACCCGGGCCAACATCGAGGTCCGGGGCGGCATCGCCTTGGACCTGGCGATCGAAGAAGCCTACGACCCTCGGGCCGAGCTTCCCTTCAAAGGCAACATGGATGTGGGAAAGCTCGACCGGTTCATCCAGCGGACCGGCCCCAAAAAGGTCCCGCTGGTGATGTTGACAGTCACCAACAACAGCGGCGGCGGCCAGCCGGCCTCGCTCCAGAACATCCGCCAGGTGAGCGAGGTCTGCCGCGGCCACGGGGTTCCCTTCTTTTTCGACGCCTGCCGCTTCGCCGAGAACGCCTATTTCATCAAGAAAAAAGAGCAGGGATACACGAGCAAGACGGTCCTGGAGATCGCCAGGGAGATGTTCGCCTGCGCGGACGGGGCCACGATGAGCGCCAAGAAGGACGCCCTGGTGAACATCGGCGGGTTCATCACCCTGGCCGACGACGATCTCGCCCAACGGCTCAAGAACCTGCTCATCATCAGCGAGGGATTCCCGACCTACGGCGGCTTGGCCGGCCGCGATCTCGAAGCCATGGCCCGCGGCCTCCAGGAGGTCCTGGAGGAAGAGTATCTCGAACACCGGATCGGACAGGTGGCTTATCTCGGCGGTCTTCTCGGCAAGTCCGGGATCCCTATTTACAGACCCGTTGGAGGACACGCTGTCTATATCCTGGCCGACGAGTTCCTGGCCCACATCCCAAGAAATCACTATCCCGGGTGGGCGCTCACCGTCGCGCTCTACCGGGAAGCGGGGATACGAACGGTCGAGATCGGCGGCGTGATGTTTGCTAAGGATAAAAAAGGCCGGGGAAAGGCGAGCTATCCCAAGCTGGAGCTGGTCCGCCTCTCCATCCCCCGCCGGGTCTACACGGTTTCCCACCTGAATTATGTCGCTGAGGCTTTGGCAGAGCTTTACAGAAATAGAGACAAGGTCCGCGGCTTGAGGATCGTCGAGCAGGCCCCGCACCTCAGGCACTTTACGGTGCGGATGGAAGAGATCTAGCGGATCCGGTAGAACCACATCAAAGGAATCCAGAGCTGATGGGCGTAGGGGATCCGTTTGTGGTTGACCAGCACCTCGGTCGTGTCCCACTCGTGGACGAGACTAAAGAGGGCGAAGAGGTCGTCGGCCTGAGCAGTGGTGTAGGTGGCCGAGTGACGGACCCACTCGCCGCTCCCTTCTTCGGTGTAGGCGGGGTTTCTCTTGGCCAGGTCGACCGCCTTCTTGTAGTCGGGCGACAACCTGTGGCCGAAGGCCAGGGTGATCTTGAATTCTTTGGCCTTGGTGCTCGGATGGAGAATGTCGGCCAGTTTTTCTTCCGCCGCCTTGTCATCGCGCATCGTCCCGATTTATAAGCCAGCCGCACCGTTTTGTCAAATGAGCCAAGGAGAGCGAAGAATCTCAGTTTTTGCGATGAACATAATAGATAACTTGGGAATGTCAACGCTCCCGCTCAGGTTTTTCACGCCGTTCCCTCAGCGCTTTTCTCGGCGGTGCGGAACTCCGTAAGGCTCAGACCAAGTCATTCAAAGGCACGCCGCGATTTCCCCAGCGAGGAAATCTTGCTCGATTCGAGGCTTCGCTCTCACCTTCGGTGAACCCTGCCCGCTCCGCCTCTCATACGGCCTTTTTCATGACCTGATCCTCGCCTCGTGAAAAGCTCGATGTTTTATATCAGAGGAAAAGCGCCTCGGGACGGCTAAACCTTCGAGGTCGCTTCTCCATTCCCGAGTTATCTATCACCTAAAGGGAGAGGCAAGCCCGCAAGTTCTTCGCGGCGTATTGCCGGATTCTTATTTGCGGCTTTTGACCAGTACGCGGTCGTAGATCGACAGTCCGACCATCGAGACCACACCGATGCCGGCGATGATCAGCCACATGGCCAGCGGGTTGACGGCCTCGCCCGCCTGGGCGGGCTCGGAGATGAACCGTTCGAAGAGGCGTCCGCCCAAGGGGCCGCCGAAGATGCTGCCTATGGCGATCGGCAGGTTGGCGTATCCGAGATACAGCCCCTCCTGGCCCTTTGGTGCGATCCCGCCGATGTACTCGTAGATGCGCGGGGAGGCCATCATCTCGCCCACGGCCATGGAGGCGATGGAGACGATGAGGACCATCCCCGCGGCCGGAAGGGCCAGGCCGAGAAGGCTCATTTTCTGAGTCAGGTCGGGGAGGAAGAGCGCCGGCAGGACGTTGAGCAGCATCCCGGCCGTGGTCACGCCCACCCCGAAAAGGATGGATTTGACCGGGGTCCACTTTTTGACCATCCGGGTGATCAGGAGCTGGAAGCAGACGATCATCACGGGATTGGCCAGCGTGTAGATCTCAACGGGAGCGTTGGGGTCGATATAGCGCAGGAAGAGCGGCATGAGATTGTAGAGTTGGACATAGAGGAACCAGAAGAGGCCGATGACGACCAGGAAGAAGACAAACCTGAGGTTGCTGAGGACGATGAAGATGCCGAGAATGGCCTGGCCTAAGCTTTTTTTCTCGACTTTCTGATCGTCCTTCTTGCCGTCGCTGACATACTCCGGCTCCCGATAAATAAAAATGACGACGAACAAACCGATGAGGGCGAAGATCGTCGCGGCGTAGGTGAAGATGGCGGGAATGCCCAGGTTGGTGCGGATGAAATAGGAAACGCCGCGGCCGCTGATCGAGCCGATGTTGATGACCATGTAGAAGATGCCAAAGCCCAGAGTGGCAAACTTCCCCGCGGTCTTCTGAACCGTGCCGGCGATGCAGGGCTTGACGATCGACCCTCCGACGCCGATGAGGATGATGCCGAGGATCGCCGGGATGGCGTAATCCGTGGCCTGGGCGCCCAGTTTTCCGGCCACGGCCGGCCAGAATCCCTGGATGTTCCCCATGACCGCATACCCCAACGAGATCATTATGAAGGAGATGGTGAGCGAACGTTTGAACCCGAACTTGTCGGCCAGCGTGCCCGAGAGAATAGGGAGGAAGTAGATAAGGCCCCAGAGAAGCGAGCCGTTGAGGAAGGTGGCGAAGACGGGCCGCATGCCCAGGATCTCGTAGAGATAGATGACCATGAAGGGGGCCATCGAATAGTAGGCCGCCCGCTCGAAGAGCTCGATGGTGTTGGCCGTCCAGAACGAGCGCGGGAATTTCGGTTTGACCTGGCCCATCTGTTCAGCTGTCATTTGGGTTCTCCTACTAGGGATCGGTGTCGAGAAGCGCCCATATCATTAATTCATTACCAGGTGAATTTCAACAGAAAAATTGAAACTAAGACCTATTCTCTACAATATCAACATGCAGTCGCCGTAGCTGTAAAACCGGTATTTTTGCTGCACGGCTTCCTGATAAGCCCGCAGGATCAGCTCCCGGCCGGCGAACGCGGACACCAGCATCAGGAGTGTGGAGCGGGGGAGATGGAAATTGGTCAGCAGCCTGTCCACCACCCTGAATTCGTACCCGGGATGGATGAAAAGGTCGGTCGAGCGCGTCCCTGTGAGGAGGCGGCCGTCCTGCCAAGCGCTCTCCAGGGTCCGGACGACGGTCGTCCCCACCGCGAAAACCGGCCGGCCGTCTTTCTTGGCGGAACCGATTTTTCGGGCCGTTTTCGGACCGATTGTGTACCGCTCGGAAAGCATCCGGTGGTCTCCGAGGCGATCGACCTCGACCGGCTGAAAAGTCGCCTGGCCGACTTCGAGGTTGACCGGGCAGACCACGGCGCCTTTTTCCTTGATATCTCGCAGGACCGCGGACGTGAAGTGAAGCCCGGCTGTGGGCGCGGCGATCGCCCCCTCGCGGCGGGCATAAACCGTCTGGTATCTTTTCCGGTCGAGCTTCCTGAGCCCGGACTCCTCTTTTTTCCTCTTGATGTAAGGCGGAAGCGGCGCGTATCCGATCTCTTTCAGTCGCCCCAAGATGTCGGCGGAGGAGAAGCGCAGGAGACGTTTTCCTCGCGGCTCCGCGCCGACGACTTCCCCTTCGAATCCGGGAGCGAATACTACCCGGCCTCCCGGATGAATCCTTCTCGCCGGCCGGCAGAGCACCTCCCAGGTCCCGCTTTCTTTTTCCCGGAGGAAGATGAACTCGACCTCCCGGCCGTCCTTTTTGCCCCAGGCCTTGGCCGGGATAACCCTGGCGGTGTTGAGGACGAGGACATCTTCCCGCCGTAGGTGCCGAGGGAGGCTCTTGAAGCGGTCGTGGGCGATCCTTTCTTCCTGCCGGAAGACGACCATCATCCGGGAATCGTCCCTCCGGGGAAGAGGTCTTTGGGCGATCAGCTCGGGAGGGAGGGAGTAGTCGAAGTCTGAGACCAACATCTTTTTTACGGAGACAAGACCGGCAGCAAATCCGGGGATACGATCCGAAATTTAATAATTTCGGTCATGGCCCCCTGATTTTATTCCTTGAAGAGTTTTTTCTGGGAACGGGAGAGAGAGGTCGGCGCCGGGAATCCGAGGTGCTCGTAGGCCCGGGGCGTGATCTTCCGCCCGCGGATGGTCCTCTCCAAAAAGCCGATCCGCATCAGGAAGGGCTCGTAGATCGATTCGATGGTGTCCTTTTCCTCGTCGATCGCGGCGGCGATGGTGGTAATCCCGACCGGACCGCCGCCGAAATTCTCGATGATGGTCGCCAATATCTTTCGGTCGACCTCGTCGAGCCCGAGGGAATCCACCTCCATCATGTCCAGCGCCGTCTCGGCCCCCCTGGCGGTGATGACCCCATCCGCCTTAATGTCGACGTAATCGCGCACCCGGCGTAGCAGCCGGTTGGCCACCCGCGGTGTGCCCCGCGAGCGCCGGGCGATCTGCTCGGCGCCACCGTCGTCGACGGCCACACCCAGCAGCTCGGCCGATCTCCGGATGATCCTGTTCAGGTCCTCGTCCCTGTAATAATCCAGCCTGTGGATGATGCCGAACCGGCCGCGCAGCGGAGCCGTGATCCGGCCGGCCCGGGTGGTCGCTCCGATCAAGGTGAACCTCTTGAGCTGGAGTTTATGACTGCGGGCGCTGGGGCCCTGGCCGATGATGATATCGAGGCTGTAATCCTCCATGGCCGAGTAGAGGAGTTCCTCGACCGAAGGATGAAGCCGGTGGATCTCGTCGATGAACAGGACCTCTTTCTTCTGCAGGTTGGTCAGAATGGCCGAAAGATCGCCGATCCGCTCGATGACCGGGCCCGAGGTTGGTTTGATCCCGACTCCCAGCTCCTTGGCAATGAGGTAGGCGAGGCTCGTCTTGCCGAGCCCCGGCGGTCCGTAGAGCAGCACATGGTCGAGATGCTCGCCTCTTTTTTTGGCCGCCTCGATGAAGATGCAGAGGTTGGCCTTGATCGTCTCCTGCCCCACGAACTCGTCGAATGTCCGGGGCCGAAGGCTATCCTCGAATTGGATGTCTTCTTTGGTCCGGACAGGGGTCAGGACGGCCGGCATTTTCTGTTCTCTCATATCCTGGCCAGCTTTCTCAGGCACTCTCGAAGCAGCTTCTCGATCCCCGCCTCAGCCTTGAGGGCCCGGAGGGTCTGGTCGACCACACCCTCGACCTCTTTCCGCCGAAATCCCATGTTCATCAGGGCGGCGATGAGGTCCTCCCTTTCTCTGGAGCCGCGGCCGGCGACGACTTTTTCTCTCTTTTCCAACTTCTCCTGGAGCTCGAGGGCGATCCGCGTGGCCAGTTTCTTGCCGATCCCGGGGATGAGGGTGATGCGGGCGACGTCGCTGCGCTCGACCGCCGCTTCGAGCTCGGCCGGGCCGATCCCCGAAAGGACGTTCAAGGCGACTTTAGGCCCGATTCCCGATATGCTGATGAGCTTCAGGAAGATGTCCTTCTCCGCGGCAGTGGAAAAACCGAACAGGGAGAGGGCGTTGTCGGTAAGATGCGTGTAGATGCGAAGCTCGCAGGGGCTTCCTTCCTCCGCCAATTGCAGATAGGTCGAGAGGGGGATGAAGGCGCAGTAGCCGACCCCGCTGATATCGATGATGACCTGGCCCGGCGTTTTCTGACGGATCGTTCCTTTGAGATAGGCGATCACCGGCGCCCTCCGCCGGCCGACTCCTCCACGGTCTTCTGGAACATCCGGGTATTGACGTGGCAGATCGCCGCTGCCAGGGCGTCGGAGGCATCGGCCTCCACCTCGGCTTCGATGTGGAGCAGCGCCTTGACCATCGCCTTGACCTGCTGCTTTTCGGCCTGGCCGTAGCCCGTGACCGCCTTCTTGATCTCCAGGGCCGAGTACTCGAAGAGCGCACGGCTGCTCGCAGCCACGGCCACCAGCACCGCGCCCCTCACCTGGCCGAGGGCGATGGCCGTCTTGATGTTCTGGGCATAGAAAGGGCTTTCGATGGCCACCTCGTCGGGAGTGTGGGCGGCGATGATCTTGCCCACTTCCCGTCCGATCTCGTGGAGCTTCAGGTGAAACGGCAGGCGCCGCGACGGCCTGATGGTGCCGAAAGTCCGCACTCCATACCCGGTCTCGTCGGAATCGATGATACCGAATCCCGTGGCCTGACTGCCGGGATCGATGCCGAGAACCCTCATGGGTGCGTCTCAGGCCGAGAAGCTGGCGATCTCCTCTTCCGAAATGTCGAAGTTGGCCCAGACGTGCTGGACATCGTCGTGGTCCTCGAGCTCCTCCATCAGTCGGAGAAGCTGCTGAGCCGGCTTGCCCTCGAGCTTGACGTAGTTCTGGGGGATGTAGCCGAGGTTGGAGGTGTCGATCTCGATGTTGTTCTGCTTCAGGGCATCGACGACGGCGTCATAGTTTTCCGGAGTGGTGAAGATCTCCCAGTTGCTACCATCGTCCTGGAGGTCTTCGGCGCCGCTGGAGAGGGCGATATCCATGAGCGTCTCCTCCGAGGTCTTGGACTTCTCGATGACGATGTAGCCCTTGCGCTTGAACATCCAGGCAACGCACCCGGATTCGCCGATCCGGCCGCCGTTCTTGGTGAAGATGTGCCGAAGCTCAGAAACGGTCCGGTTCTTGTTGTCCGAGAGGACCTCGACAAGGATAGCGACGCCGCCAGAGCCGTAGCCTTCGTAGGTGATTTCTTCAAAGGAAGAGCCCTCGAGCTGGCCGGTGCCCTTGAGGATGGCCCGCTTGATGTTGTCGGCGGGCATGTTCACTGCCCGGGCGTCGGTTACGGCCTTGCGCAGGCGGGGGTTGGCGTCGGGGTCGCCGCCTCCGGCCCGGGCCGCCACGCTCAGCTCGCGGATGATCTTAGTGAATATCTTGCCGCGCTTGGAGTCGGCCGCTGCCTTTTTATGTTTGATCGAATGCCATTTGGAATGTCCGGACATGGGTTTCTCCTTGGGTGGTTATCCCGCAGAATTTTAACATAAAAACAGAGGGCCTTGCAACGCTCGATCCCCGGGGATGAAGATGGTCCTTGTTCCCGGCCTTTCTTCCGGGAAATTGACAGTTTCGACCGATTCGATACAATAGCACCGAAAGGAGATTCCGCCGTGATCAAGAACATGGGCTCTGCCGACCGGATCATCCGCGTCCTGGTGGCCGTCGTCATCGCCATCCTGTTTTTCACCAAGCAGATCACCGGGACCTTGGGGATTATCCTCGGCATCCTGGCCATCATTTTCCTCCTGACCAGCCTGGTCGGATTCTGTCCCCTCTACGTGCCGTTCAAGCTCTCGACCAAGAAGAAGGCGAGCTAGCCGCCGCTTCGGGCAGTTATCACTGGATTGAGGAAAAAGGGAGGGGGATAACTCTAGCCCGGATTTCGGCCTCATAGAGCATCTCAGGAAGCACCTCAGATTATGTGATAAACATACGAGGTCGCTTCTCCATCCCCAAGTTATTCATCGCATAGATAGAGATCCTTGCATCATCAAGTGGACCCATCCCTGCACAATATAATAATGCTATAATAGAATGATGGCTCGGGACGTTGTTTGCGGAATGGAGGTCCATGAGGCCAAGGCCGCCGGGGCGCAGCGGCTCGACCTGCCTGTCCGGGGGATGAGCTGCGCCGGCTGCGCCGCCAACATCCAGAAGAATCTCGGCCGGCTCAAAGGGGTAGCCAAGGCCAATGTCAACTTCGCCAACTCCATGGCCACCATCATCTTCGATCCCGCCGTCGTCAAGCCGGACGCTTTTATCTCTTCCATCAAGGAGATCGGCTACGATGTCGGCACAGTGACGGCGGAAATCCCCATCGAAGGCATCGTCTGTGCCTCCTGCGTCCAGAAGATCGAGAAGGCCCTTCTCGATGTCCGGGGGGTGCTCAAGGCCGCGGTCAACCTGGCCACCGGCCGGGCCCGGGTGGAATTCCTGCCTTCCAGGACCAGCCTCGGTGAACTCAAGCGCACTATCGAGAGTACGGGGTACAAAGTCTTCGAGGTGCCTGCCGAGATGGAGAGCGTGGACATCGAGCGGGCCATCCGTCTGAAAGAGTATCGGACCCTCAAGCTCCGCTTCATTTCCGGGATCATGCTGGCGGTCATCATTTCTATCGGCAGCATGCGCCACTGGTTTCCCTGGGTGCCCGGCTTCCTCAACAATTTCTACGTCCTCTGGGCTCTTACGACACCGGTCCAGTTCCTCATCGGCTGGCCGTTCCTGAGAGGCGCCTGGAAATCCTTCCGGCATCGCAGCGCCGACATGAACACCCTGGTCGCGGTCGGCACCCTATCGGCGTATCTTTACAGCGCCGCGGCCACCCTTTTTCCCGCGCTTTTCCGCCGGGCCGGGATTGCCCCGGCCGTCTATTTCGACACCTCCGCCTTCATCATCGCCCTCATCCTCTTCGGCCGCCTCCTCGAAGCCAGGGCTAAAGGCCGGACCTCCGAGGCCATACGCCGGCTGGCCGGGCTGCAGCCCCGCACGGCGCACGTCATCCGGGACGGCACCGAGATCGAGATCCGGATCGCCGACGTCCAGGTCGGAGACCTCGTCCTCGTCCGGCCGGGAGAGCGGATCCCGGTGGACGGGATTGTCGAGGATGGGCGCTCCTCGGTCGATGAATCGATGATCACCGGCGAGAGCATGCCCGTTCTCAAGGGGCCGGGCGACGGGGTCGTCGGCGCCACCTTGAACAAGAGCGGGAGCTTTCGTTTCCGGGCGATCAAGGTCGGCAAAGACACCGCCCTCGCCCAGATCATCCGCCTGGTCCAGGAAGCCCAGGGTTCCAAGGCCCCGATCCAGCGGCTGGCCGATGTCATCGCCGGGTATTTTGTCCCGGTGGTCATCTCCATCGCCGTTCTCACCTTTGTCGTCTGGTTCGATTTCGGCCCGGCGCCTCCGCTGACGCTGGCCCTGCTCAACTTTGTGGCCGTCATGATCATCGCCTGCCCGTGTGCCCTGGGGTTGGCGACACCCACGGCCGTGATGGCCGGAACAGGCAAGGGGGCCGAGAACGGGATCCTGATCAAGGGCGGTGAAAGCCTGGAGACCATCCACCGGGTGGACACCATCCTTTTCGACAAGACAGGCACTCTAACAAGGGGTCAGCCGGAAGTCACCGATATTATCACGGTGCCTGCGTTCGAGGAGGAGGCGCTCCTCCGGCTGGCCGCAGCGGTCGAGACACCGTCCGAACATCCGCTCGGCGAAGCCATCGCCAGGAAGGCACAAGAACGGGGTTTGGCCGTCGGGGAGGCCCGGGATTTCCTGGCCTTCGAGGGCCAGGGTGTCGAGGCCGTTGTCGATGGGAAGAAGGTCCTCCTCGGGAACTCACGGCTGATGACCGACCGGGGCGTGGATATTGGAGCGTTCGTCAAGAAGGCTGAGGGTCTTGCCGCGGAGGGGAAGACCGCCATGTTCGCTGCTGTCGACGGGCGGGCGGCCGGCCTTCTGGCGGTGGCCGACACCATGAAGGATCATTCAAGGGAGGCGGTCGCCGACCTGCAAAGGCTCGGCCTCGAGGTGATCATGTTGACTGGAGATCATCGCAGGACCTCCGAGGCGATCGCCGCCCAGGCCGGGATCAGCCGTGTTATTCCCGAAGTCCTGCCCGGGGACAAGGTCCGGGAGATCAAGAAACTCCAGGAGGCCGGGCGCAGGGTGGCCATGGTCGGTGACGGGATCAATGACGCTCCCGCCCTGGCTCAGGCCGACGTCGGCATCGCCATCGGCACTGGGACCGATATCGCCATGGAAGCATCGGACATCACTCTGATCCGGGACGATCTCCGGGCCGTGGCCTCGGCCATCGCCCTGAGCAAACAAACCCTGCGGGTCATCAAGCAGAACCTCTTCTGGGCGTTTTTCTACAATGTCGTCGGGATTCCCGTCGCCGCCGGCGCTCTTTACCCGTTCTTCGGGCTTCTGCTTAACCCGATCATCGCCTCGGCGGCTATGGCCTTCAGTTCCGTATCGGTCGTCTCTAATTCGCTACGGCTGCGCCGGTTCAAACTGCATTCTTAGGAGGATGGATTGACAGCCAAGATCATCGTGACCGTCCTGGGCCTGGCCCTCATCCTCTTCGTAAACTGGTATTTTCTCTTTTCCCGCCGCAAGCCCCGGGCTGACGAATTCCGAGCCATCCCCCATCAAGAGTAGGTCAAGAGATAAGCGCGACCCCCGGAATGTCCGTCAGAACAGGTATTTCAACCCGAGATTGATCCTGTAAAAGGAAGGATTGACGGTGACTTCCTGGAGGTTCATCGTCTCTTTGACCTCATCAAAGGGAATCTCTGCAAAGGGAGGGGGAGGGGGTGTGACCAGACCTTCGTCGATGATTTTCATCGGCAGGGTCGATGAGGGACAGGCAAAGTAGCGCGCGTCCAGGACGAAACACATATTGCTCCACAGCACCCAGTTGAATTCAGCTCCCAGATTGAGCCCCAGTTTGTCTATCGTCCCGATCTTAGCCTTGACGTTAAAGGTGCGGCCCAGGAACCAGGGATCCTCCCACCAATAATAGGAGTAGGCTAGCCCGGTTCCCTCGCTGTCGACATGGAAATAGGTCAGCCCCCCGGATAGATAGAAGGCTAATTTCTCGAAGATCGGCAGCCGGAAAGCGGCGTTCAGGCTCAGACAGACTTCGGTGAGATCCCCCGCCGTATCAGGCCATCCATACGTGTACTCGAAAATATAAGGGTATGGGGGGCTAGCATCAAAGCTCAGGGCATAGTGCAGCCAGACATCGTACTGCGTGTTGCCGCCGGACAGCTTGGGCTTGGCATAGTCGACGAGGAATTGAACGCCAAACATCTCCACGGGGAAGAAGGCAAAGCCGATGTTGAAGCCCCATCCGTCCTTCCCCCGGATCTTAATGGTCTGGTCGGCCAGGCTTTCATAGGCTCCCGAAAGAAACGGCGGCGAGTACTCGTGGAAATAGGAGCTGTCCAGCAGGGATTTCTGGTAGCTGACGGCGGTGCTGAGCTCGAACTTGAATCTGCCCCAGTAGCTGGAAGCCCGGTCACGCTCGACCCGGGTCGGCTTGGACTTGGTGGGGTCGGCCTGAGAGAACAGGCCCTGTGGCGTTAGAGTTAACATAAAAACTAAGATAAAAAGACCAATAGGCCAGTGTTTTTTCATTCCGCTTCCCTCTGTACTAATTCAAGATAGATACTCTTTATCACGTTTGTCCAACAATGTCAAGGGAAAAGGCGCATTTGATTTGGGAAGGCCGAGCTTTTCTGCTATCTTATAGGCCAGGGGCGCAGGACAGAAGATGAGAGGCAGGAAGGTTGTCGTGGCCATGAGCGGAGGAGTGGATTCCTCTGTGGCGGCGGCCCTTCTCCAGGAGAGGGGGTACGAAGTCATTGGCGTCACCATGAACCTGTTCTCGCTCCCCAAGGAGCTGTGCCGGTCGGAGGAGCTCCGGAGCTGCTGCGGCTGGAAGGCCGTAGAGGACTCCCACCGGGTGGCCGTACAGCTCGGCATCCCTCATTATGTCGCCGATTTCCGGAAAGAGTTCGAGGGAGCGGTCATCGCCGATTTCATCCGGGAATACGGCCGCGGACGGACCCCCAATCCCTGTATCCGGTGCAACGAACGTATCAAGTTTAAGATCCTGCTTGAACGGGCCCGGAGGCTGGGCGCCGGCCGGCTGGCCACAGGGCATCACGCCAGGGTGAAAGGGGATGCGGAGTCGGGGCGGTTCCTCCTTAAGAAGGGAAAGGACAGGGCCAAGGACCAGTCCTACTTTCTTTATCGCTTGACCCAAGCCCAGCTTAGCCGGGTCCTGATGCCGGTCGGGGATTTCACCAAGGCCGAGGTGAGAAAGATGGCCAGGCGCTGGGGGCTTCCCGTGGCCGAGAGAGCGGAGAGCCAGGAGACCTGTTTTGCTCCCCTCGGGGACTACCCGGATTTCCTGGCCGGACGGTTGCCGGAGGCTTTGCGGCCCGGCCCGATCGAAGACACGGCCGGTCATCTTCTCGGAAAGCACAAGGGAATTGGGCGTTACACGATCGGGCAGCGCCGCGGTCTTGGGATCGCCGCTTCCCGGCCGCTCTATGTGGTCGCCATCGATGCGCGGCGAAACACTATCGTAGTCGGGCCGGAGAAGGAGCTCTCCAGGAGAAGCCTGGAGGCCTCAAGCCTGCGTCTGATCGCCGTGAAGAAAATCGACGGACCGCTCACCGTCAAGGCCAAGATCCGGTATAAACACCGGGAGGCGAAGGCTTTGGTGAGGCCTCTTTCACCACGGCGCGTGGTGGTGGAGTTCGACCGGCCGCAGCGGGCCATCACCCCCGGCCAGTCAGTGGTTTTTTATCGGAGGGACGTTGTTTTGGGCGGGGGGATAATTGACAAATCTCTCGATTGATGAGCTCCATATTCCTGAGAGCGCAGTCCATCAAATCGGTCGAGTAACGTTTTTCAGCCAGGCGGCTTCGGCCCTGTCCAGACGGGGAGTCAATTCCTTGCGCACCCTGCGGTGGTAGCTGTTGAGCCAACGGATCTCCTCTGCCGTTAAAAGCTCCCTCTTTACCAGCCGGAGGTCGATCGGGCAGAGGGTCAGCGTCTCGAAAGAGTAGAAGGACGACTCGGCCGTTGACCGCACGGTATCCTTGACGACGAGGACCAAGTTCTCTGTCCGGATACCGTATTCCCCCTCTTTATAATAGGCGGGCTCGTTCGACAGGATCATTCCGGGCTCGAGGCCAATCCCCAGCCCGCGGGCCGGCGAGATCGTCTGAGGCCCTTCGTGGACGTTAAGATAAGAGCCAATGCCGTGACCCGTACCATGGCCGTAGTTCAGGCCCTTTTCCCAGAGGGCCCGTCTGGCCAGGACATCGAGTTGCGGGCCCGATGTGCCCCTGGGGAAAGAGACGGAGCTCAGGGCGATCATGCCCTTGAGGACCCGGGTGAACCGGTCGCGCTGCTCGGCCGTCGGCCGGCCCAGAGCGACCGTGCGCGTGATGTCGGTCGTCGCGTCCAGGTATTGCCCGCCCGAGTCGACCAGGTAGATTCCCGCTGGCTTCAAGGGGATGTCGGTCTCCGGGCTGACCGAATAATGGACGATGGCACCGTGACTTCCATAAGCGGAAATCGTCGAAAAACTCGGTCCCCGGAAGTGGATCTGACCGCTCCGGAACGCCTCGAGTCTCTGGGCCGCCGAGAGCTCGGTGACACCGCCCTCGGGCACAGCTTTTTCCAGCCAGTAGAGAAACTTGACCATGGCGGCGCCGTCGCGGCGGTGGGCCTCTTTCGCACCTTTGATCTCGGCCGTGTTCTTGAGGGCCTTGAAAACCGCCACCGGGCTCGGTTTCAAGATCAGCTTTGCGCCCTTCAAGCTGTCGACGATCCACTGACTTACGCTCGCCTCGTCCAGCCAAACCCGGCTCTTGGCCGAGGCGAGGCACCGGAGCTCCCCTGGGAATTCGTTGTAGTCCCGGAATCTCACCTTCTTTTTCAGAGCGGCCTTGGCCTTTTCACCGACCTTTTCCCGCGCAATAAAAAGCAGGGCGTCCTTCGCCGTGATGACGGCGTAGGCGATGGCCACAGGATTGTACTGGACATCCGAGCCGCGGATATTGAAGAGCCAGGCGACGGCGTCGAACTGGCTGAGAATGTGGGCAGCGGCGCCTTCCGCCGCTATTTTCCGGCGCAGGCGGACGAGCTTGCTGCGGACACTTTCCCCTGTGTACTTATCAGCAAGGACGATGATCGGCTCTGCTGGAGGAGCAGGCTTTTCCTTCCAGATCTCGTCGACGAGGTTTGTCTCCACGGGCTTGATCCGGACGCCCCTGTCACCCAGTGCCTTTTCGAGCCTGGAATATTCTTTGTTGGAGATGAGCTGGGAATCGAGGCCGAGTGTTTCGTCTGGCCTAAGATTCCGGGCGGCCCATTCCTGCCAGGAGGGCACATCGGCCGAGCCCCACTTGAAAAGCGTGAACCCGGAGCCCCGAAGCTCCCTTTCCGCCTGGAGATAATAGCGCGAATCAGTCCACAGGCCGGCCGTCTTCAGGGTGACCAGGGCATCGCCCGTCGAACCCGTGAATCCGGTCAGGAAGGCGCGCCTTCTCCAGCATTCCGGAACGTACTCGCTCTGATGAGGGTCGGAGCTGGGGATGAGGTAGGCATGAATCCTGTGGTGTTTCATAAGTGTGCGCAGTGCGATCAGTTTTTTGTTCATGGTCGTTCCTTTTAAAAATTCAGGGGACACGATCCCGATTTCAGAAAATCGGGTCATGTCCCCGAATTTTCTTTTCCGTCCATTCCCCCTCCCCTCTTATCCCCTCCCACGAGGGGAGGGGAGATGAATAGAACGCATGTCTCCGCATTTTCATGCCTTCCCCCACAGGTCCTGCAGGCAGACCAGCGAAGGTGCCGTCTTTCTCCTCATCTCGATGGCCTTGACCGCGGCGCTGGCCGAAGGAACGGTCGTGTAGCAGGGAACCCGGTAGCTGAAGGCCACCCGCCGGATCTTCTGGGCGTCGCGCACCTCCTGGGTCCCGGCCGGGGTGTTGAAGATCATCCGCACCTTGCCCCGGCTGAGGTCGTCCAGGATGTTTTTCCTTTCCGTGGAGACCTTGCCGATCGTCTCGACCTCGAAGCCATGGCGGCGCATGTACTGGGCCGTCCCTTCGGTCGCCAGGAAGCTGAATCCGAGGAGGGCGAGCTTTTCGAGCAGCGGGAGGATTCTCGGCTTGTCCTCATCGGTGACACTGACGAACATCCGGCCGCGCTGGGGGAGGAAAAACCCCGCCCCCTCCTGGGACTTGAGGAAGGCCAGGGGGAACTCCGGGTCGATACCGATGGACTCGCCGGTGGAGCGCATCTCAGGACCCAGGACCGGGTCGACTTCGAGGAACTTATCGAAGGAGAACACGGCTTCCTTGACCGCGTAGAGGTCGAGCTTTCTCAGGGGGAGGTCGAGATCCTTGAGCTTCGCACCCATGATCAGCCGGGTGGCTACCTTGGCCAGCGGGACGCCCGTCGCCTTGGAGATGAAGGGAACCGTACGCGACGCCCGGGGGTTGACCTCGAGCACATAGATCTTCGTCCCTTTGACGGCCAGCTGGACATTCATCAGGCCGACGACACCGAGAGCCTTGGCCATGACCTCTACCTGCCGTCCCACCTCCTCGATCACCCGGTCGGCCAGGAAGAAGGGCGGGATGACCATGGTGGCGTCCCCGGAGTGGATCCCGGCTTCCTGGATGTGCTCGAGGACGCCGCCGACGTAGACATCTTCGCCGTCGCAGAGAAGGTCGACGTCGAGCTCGACGGCATTCTCGATGAACTCGTCGATGAGCAGTGGATGGTCCTTGAAATACTCCCGGTTGGAGGCGATGTATTTGACCATTTCGAGCTCGTCGCGGACGACCTTCATGGCCCGCCCGCCGAGGACGTAGGACGGCCGGACGAGCACCGGGTAGCCGATCCGGTCGGCGATGCGCAGCGCCTGGGCGGGCCTTTTGGCCAGGCCGTTTCGCGGCCGCAGCAGGTCGAGCCGGTCCAGGAAACGCTCGAACTTTTCCCGGTCTTCGGTCTCGTCGATCGCCTCCGAACTCGTCCCCAGAATGCGGGCCCGGTTCCGGTCGAGCCCGATCGAGATCTTGAGCGGTGTCTGGCCGCCGAACTGGACGATCACTCCCTCCGGATTCTCCTTCTTGTATATGGCTAGGACGTCCTCGAGGGTCAACGGGTCGAAGTAGAGCCGGTCGGAGATGTCATAGTCGGTTGAGACCGTCTCCGGGTTGGAATTGATCATGATCGTCTTGTACCCCAGGTCGCGCAGGGCGAAGACGCCGTGGACGCAGCAGTAGTCGAACTCGATGCCCTGGCCGATCCGGTTCGGGCCCGAGCCGAGAATGATGGCCTTCTTTTCGGGAAGCGGCGGGGCCTCGTCTTCCTCTTCGTAGGTCGAGTAGAAATAGGGCGTCTCCGATTCGAACTCGCCGGCGCAGGTGTCCACGACCTTCCAAACGGGCCGGATGCCCTCTTTATCGCGCTCTGCCCTGACCTCGTCCTCCTTGAGGCCGGAGAGCCGGCCGATCCTCCGGTCCGAGAAGCCGAGCTCCTTGGCCCGCCGGAGAAGGGAAGGCGGAAGGCCTTTCTTTCGGGCGGCGCGCAACTCCTCCTCGAAAGCGACGATCTCCTCGATGTTTCGCAGGAAGAAGGGATCGATGCGCGTCAGTTCGGCCACCTCTTCGACGGACAGACCGTGCCGGAAAGCGTCGGCGATCATCCACAGCCGGTCGGAGTTAGGCTGCTTGAGGTTGGCCCGGAGGAGATCGCCATCCCCCTTCCGGACGGCCGGCTCCAGGCCCCAGCGGTCGAACTCGAGCGAGCGGATGGCCTTCTGCAGCGACTCCTTGAATGTCCGGCCGATGGCCATGGTCTCGCCGACCGACTTCATCTGGGTGGTCAGGTGGCGGACCTCTTCCGGGAACTTCTCGAAGGCGAAGCGCGGGATCTTGACGACGACGTAATCGATGGCCGGCTCGAAGCAGGCCGGCGTTTTTTTGGTGATATCGTTGAGGATCTCGTCGAGGGTGTAGCCGACGGCCAGCTTGGCCGCCATCTTGGCGATGGGGAAGCCGGTCGCCTTGGAAGCCAGGGCCGATGAACGGGAAACCCGGGGATTCATCTCGATGACCATCATCCGGCCATCCTCGGGGTTGACGGCGAACTGGATGTTCGACCCTCCGGTCTCCACCCCTATTTCGCGCATGATGGCGATCGAGGCGTCCCTCAGGATTTCGTACTCCTTGTCGGTCAGGGTTTGGGCCGGGGCCACGGTGATGGAGTCCCCGGTGTGCACACCCATCGGGTCGAAGTTCTCGATCGGGCAGACGATGACGACGTTGTCCTTCCTGTCCCGCATGACTTCGAGTTCGAACTCCTTCCAGCCGATGATGGATTTTTCGATGAGGACGCGGGATACGGGGCTGATGGCCAGCCCCAGAGGGACAAACCGGTAGAAGTCGTCCCAGTCATGGACGATGTTGCCGCCCGTCCCGCCGAGGGTGAAGGAAGGCCTCAGAACGACGGGAAACTCCATCCGGTTGACGATGTCGACCGCCTCCTTGAGGTTCGAGGCGTACCCCGAGTCCGGGACCTCGAGGTGGATGCGCTCCATGGCCCGGCGGAAAAGCAGGCGGTCCTCGGCCTTGCGGATGGAGTCGGTGGTGACACCGATGAGCTGGACGCCGTGTTTCTCGAGGATGCCCCGGTCGTCGAGCTCGAGGGCCAGGTTCAGGGCCTTCTGGCCGCCGAGCGTGGCCAGCAAAGCATCGGGCTTTTCTCTCTCGATGATTCTCTCCAGATATTCGGCCGTCAGGGGTTCCAGGTAGGTGCGGTCGGAGAATTCCGGGTCGGTCATGATCGTGGCCGGGTTGGAGTTGACCAGGATGAGCCGGAAGTTCTCTTCCTTGAGGGCCTTGAGCGCCTGGGTGCCCGAGTAGTCGAATTCCGATGCCTGGCCGATAATGATCGGACCCGAGCCGATGATCAGGATAGAGCGGATGTCGTCTCGCCGCGGCACGTCATTTCCCCTTGAAGTCATCGATCAGCCGGGCGAAATCGCGGAAGAGGTAGCGGGAATCGTGGGGCCCGGGCGAGCTCTCCGGGTGATACTGGACGGTAAAGAGGAACTTGTCCTTGAGGGAGAATCCTTCGGAGGTCATGTCGTTGAGGTTGATGTGGGTCAGCCGGCCCAGGCCTCTGAGCGAATCGATATCGACGGCGAACCCGTGGTTCTGGGAGGTGATCTCGATAGTCCCCGTCTCCAGGTTCTTGACCGGATGGTTGGCCCCGTGGTGGCCGAACTTGAGCTTGTAGGTCCTGCCTCCGAGGGCCAGGGCCGCCAGCTGATGGCCGAGGCAGATGCCGAAGATCGGTACGCGGCCGACAAGGCTCCTGATATTGGCGACGGCGTAGCTCAAGGGCTCCGGGTCACCGGGCCCGTTGGAGAGAAAAACGCCTTCCGGTTTGAGTTTGAGGACCTCTTCGGCCGGGGTGGCGGCGGGGACGACGAGGACATCCATCTTCTCGGCGGCAAGGCTGCGGAGGATGTTTCGCTTGATCCCGTAATCATAGGCGACGATGAAATACTTGAACCGCCTTTTGGCCGGGTAGCCGCGCGGCCAGCCGTATATCCCCTCGCGCCAGCGATAGGGTGCGGCGCAGGTCACCTCCTTGACGAGGTCCCGGCCGACGATCGAAGGCACCTCTTTGACCCGTTCCCGGAGAGTAGGGTGTTCGCTTTCCGAGGTCGTGAGCAGGCCGCGCTGGGCGCCGGTCCGGCGGATGATCTTGGTTAGCTTCCTTGTGTCTATCCCCTGGATGGCCGGGATCTTGTGCCGTCCCAGATAATCGACCAGGCTCTCCCGGTTCCGCCAGTTCGATGGGGCTACAGCCATCTCCTTGAGGACGAAACCCTCCACCCAGGGCTTGCCGGACTCGACGTCCTCGGGATTGCAGCCGGTGTTGCCGATGAGCGGGTAGGTCATGGTGACGATCTGGCCCCGGTAGGAAGGGTCGGTCAGGATCTCCTGGTAGCCGGTCATGGCGGTATTGAAGACGACCTCCCCCCGGGCTTCGCCTTCGTATCCGCAGGACCAACCCTCGAAGACGGACCCGTCTTCGAGAGCCAGATAGGCCTTCCGGGAATGGCTCAGGGCGCGGTTTGTCCCTTGAGCCGGCGCGCGCATTTGTGCTATTTTACATATTCTCCGGAATAAATAAAAGAGTACGCGGCGCTTAGAGCGCTTCGGAGCTGAAGGTTTTGCGGCGCTCCTCGAGGACATGTTCGTACTCCAGGGGGTGGAGGAGACGCAACTCCTTCCCGCTAATCTTGCCGTTGAGCCAGACCTTGCTCATCGGGAAGACCTCGGGGTTGAGGTGGACGTTGTACATGTGCCAGATGATGATCGCCAGGAAGGCCAGGATGGCCTCGTAGCCGTGGATGATGACGAAGATGTCGTGGACCCAGAGCGGGAAGAAACGGAGGGACAGCTCCACGTTCCACATGAAGAACCCGCTGATGATCATGATCAGTGAGCCCCAGCCCAACGACCAGTACTCGAATTTCTCGACGAAATTGTAGCGGCCGTAGCGGGGCGATTCGGGGAAAAGCCAGTAGGGGTGCTTTTCGAAGAATCCCTTGCCCAGACCCCTCTTGTAGAGAAACCGGGTGAGCCCGAGGTTATAGCCGAACTGCTCCACCGCGTCCTTGATGTCTTTCCAGCGGGGCAGCATTTCCTTGAAGTTGTTTCGTCCCCGCTCGGTCAAGGCCGCATAAAAGAAATGCCAGATGAGGTTGGCGATCATGACCACGGCGGCGATGCGGTGGATAACGCCCCGGATGAAAAAGACCCGGCCGCTGGGAATAGCCCATTGGAAGAACTTGAACTCGTAAAAGAAAAGCGGCAGCCCGGTGACGACGAGAAGAAAAAAGGTCAGGATAAGGAGCCAGTGCTGGATGCGTTCGGGCAGATTCATCCGCACGAAGACTTCATCGTCCCGAATGAGCGGCGGGCTATCCATGTTTTTCCTTTCTGAGGAGCCGGCGGAGAATATCGGCGCCGATGAAGATGAGCATGACCCCGATGATGACCGCGATGATAATAATATAGATGTTCTTGACGACGTGCGAGGTCCTGTAT
>JBAQGA010000272.1:0-31530 GCA_049287565.1 Candidatus Aminicenantales bacterium | reverse complement strand
ACCATGCCATGACTTATCCGCAAATACTCCTGGAGCTCTTTCTTAGTCAGGAAGTCCTTTTCCATCCCGGCAATATCTTATCCAGAAGAGCCAGGGAAGTAAAGAAATCGCTTGACAATGGTTGTGAAAGTGCTTTATCATGGGTAATGGTAGGGAATAGTGGGAGATAAAGATGAGTAGGTTCTTCACGCTAAATGAAGTCTGCGAGAAGTTAGGGGTCACCCGCAAGACCGCCCTTAACTGGATCAAGACCGGCGAGCTCAAGGCTTTCAAGCTCGGCAGCGGTGGCCGGCTCTGGCGGGTCCGGGAGAGAGACCTTCAGGCATTCATCAGAAATCCGAAAGCATAAAGGGGGACCGATGAAAGTTAGAAGCATTCTGACCGACCAGATTTTCGAGGCCGAGTGGCGCGAGGATCATCCGGCCTCATCCCCTGGTCAACCGGTCCTTGTGCTCGAAGACGGCCAGGCCGTCGATGCCGTGTGGTTTGAGATACTCGATGATGAAGATGAGCTCATCGGAGAGTGCTGAAATGACGCCCTTTCGCTGGATCGTGTTAATCGCCGCCGGCATCATCTTTTCGATATATTGCGTTATGAGAAACTGGGGGAAAAAATGAAGACGATCGAGCTTGTGTTTTTCGGAGAGCAGCCGGCAGCCGTCGGCAGAAAATATTTCGCAGACGTGCAAGAGGCTCGGGCTTGGGCGGAGAAGGTCTTACGCAGGGACTCGAAAGCCTTCTGCTGCGTCATCTACGAAAAGGACTCGCTTTCGGAGCAGCTCTATACGAACGGACGCGAGATCATCCGGCTTCTTGAGCCCTGGGTTCTTTCAAGACGGCAGGCCCGCCGACTCTACCTCGAAGCCGGCCAGGTCCGGGGCCTTCCGCAGCGATACATGGCTTACGAGTGAGGAGGCGCGATGGTCCGACTTGACGAGTTTGAACGCGAGCTCGAGACGTGCGAGATGGCCGATGATTTTGTCCGGGTCATTGGCGACTTCATCGAGTCTGTTGAGGACCCTACACTTCGGGCGCTACTGCTTTTGGAGCTTTCGCTGATTTCGGTTGACGGCAGCCGGAAGAGACAGATATGATCTTACGCGGCGCGGCCGGCTCCCACCTTTCCGGCGTTCAGCCGGTTCCCCTTTAATTGCATGGCTGGACCGCGCCGCTTCTTGTGTGAGAGGTGAAGCATTGATCGAAGAAAAAGAATTCGACCCCAGGGGTACTAAGCGGGATTATGAGAACCGGGAAAACTCACTGGACGGGATTCGTTATGACATGAGTATTATGGGCGAGTGTACAACCGAAGATGAGATGAACAACCTCCTTATTGTGAAAGTCCTTCAGAAGCTTCCAAAACGCATCAGAAAAAAGGTCTTAGAGAAGGTGGTTTTTGTCCATACTGTCGCTGACGGAACTGTGCACCCATTTCTTCATAGGGGGGGGCGTGATGGGGCGTATATTATCTTTAACTTTCGAGGAATCAAAAGTAAGAAGCGCAAGCTATGTACGATAGCACACGAGATCGGGCATTTTATTTCGCGGCCTAAGAATCCGTTGAAAGGGATTCCCCACGATGAAAGTGAGCGTCGTGCGGACGACTTCTCTGAAAAGTGGGGATTTGGCAGGGCTTATAAAACTTACAAGCGGTTCAAGGGAGGTGTTGTCTTATGAAACAAGAAAAAAACCTCGTCTTCATCCCGGCCAGGAACGGCAAGCCGGCCCACTACCTAACGGAGATCACGTTGAATTGGCGCCGGGTCCGTCGCTTTGCCGGCTATACCAAAGAGGAAGCGAAGACATCTCTCGCCAAGCTGCGGATTGCAGCCAGGGAGGGGAAGCTCGGCGATCTGCTGAAGCCTGCCCGGGTCGTGCCCGGCACAAGCTTTGGTGAATACGCCAAGGGCCTCCTCGACTCTGCGGCATGGCGCCAGAAGCGGAGCCACCGCCGGGACGAGACTTCACTTGCCGCCCTCAACAAGATGTTCAAGAACATACCGCTCGCCGAGATAAAGCCCGGCGCCGTGCGCACGTACATGACCAAACGGACAAAGGATGACGGAAGGAAGCCAGCCACGGCGAACCGGGAGCTGTCGCTGCTGAAGTCCGTCCTCTATGCCGCCGAATTCGACGACATCCTTCCGGCGAATCCGCTGCGGGGTCGAAGAGTGAAGAGGCTCGAAGAGAACAACATGCGGGAGGAGCACATCCTGGGCCTGGGCATTACCGACGACCAGCTCCGCAGGCTCGTGGATGCTGGTGGTGACTGGTTCGGCGTTGTACTCCGGCTGGCGGTGACGCTGGGCATGCGGCTCGGTGAGATACTGAAGAGCGAATGGCAAGACTTCAGTCTGACTCTGGGGACGTTGCGGGTCCGGGCCGAGAACGCCAAGAACAAACACGAGCGCACCATTCCGCTCGATGCCGAACTGGCTGTGGCGATTGACAGCCTGCCCCGAATCGGGCAATATATCTTCGCCCTCCCGAACGGCAAGCGGCGCCGGGACGTTCGCAAGCCCTTCGAGGCCGCATGTAAGGCGGCAGACATCCCGACGAGCCGGGAGAAGGGCGTCTGCTTCCATGATCTCAGACACTTCGCTGCGAGCAGGCTGGTTAGGAAGACGAACGTCGTGACGGCTATGAGAATCCTCGGCTGGCTAAGATATGACATGATAGACCGATACGTTCACCCGACCGACGACGACAAGCGGCTGGCTGTCGAGGCCGTGGCTGCGGAGATTTTCCCCTTAGCACCCCGTCAAAATCCCGTCAATGCCCAAAACGACCAACCTGAGACGGCGCCTGTAGAGGTCGCGCAAGTTAAGCAGATTCAATAGTTTAGACGATAAATGGCCCGTTAGCTCAATAGGTAGAGCAGCGGACTCTTAATCCGCGGGTTGCAGGTTCGAGTCCTGCACGGGTCAGTCCCTCTTTCCCTTTGTATCCAAAGATTCATTGTTGACTTGCCCGTGGCGACTCCCTATAATGGAATCACCGTCCGCAAGAGCCTTTCCTACACGGAGCAGGAAGCCCTCAAGAGCGGATTGATCGGCCTCGACGCCGAGAGCGAACAGGACATAGTCAAAATCCGAATAAGGAGACGAACATGAACTTACTGACGCCGCCCATCATCATCATCGGACTGGTGGTCCTTTACATCCTGAGCGCCATCAAAGTCCTCAGGGAATACGAGAGGGGCGTGATCTTCCGGCTGGGCCGGGTGCTTTCCAAGCCCAAGGGCCCGGGGCTCATCCTGGTGTTCTCCCCCATCGATCGCATGGTCAAGGTCAGCCTCCGGCTGATCGCCATGGACATCCCCCCGCAGGATATTATCACCAGGGACAACGTCTCGGTGAAGGTCAACGCCGTCCTCTACTTCAGGGTCATAGAGCCGCTCAAGTGCATCATCGACGTCCAGGATTACCTCTACGCGACCTCCCAGCTCGCCCAGACCACGCTCAGGAGCGTCCTCGGGCAGGTCAATCTCGACGACCTCCTTTCGGAGCGGGAGAAACTCAACGCCCAGCTCCAGGAGATCATCGACAAGAACACCGACCCGTGGGGCATCAAGGTTCAGCTCGTCGAGATGAAACATGTCGATCTTCCGGAGAACATGGTCCGGGCCATCGCCAAGCAGGCCGAGGCCGAGCGCGAACGCCGGGCCAAGGTCATCCACGCCGAAGGCGAGTTCCAGGCCGCGGACAAGCTCACCCAGGCCGCCGATATCATTTCCAGGAATCCCCAGGCCCTCCAGCTCAGGTTTCTGGGGACGCTGACGGAGATCGCCGCCGAGAAGAACTCCACGATCATCTTCCCCCTGCCCCTCGAGATGCTCAAAGCGTTCACCTACAATGCGTCCCAAGAGAAGAAGTAAACGCTAAAAAACAGGGAATTCAGGGAGATTGAGGTATCGATCTCGGCCCCGCCAAATTGACCTATCAAGTATTAAAGGAGATGGCAGTGAAAGAACTCGTTGAGCGGATTGTCAAATCATTAGTGGACAACCCGGACAAGGTGAAGGTTACCCAATTAGATGGGGAACAAAGCTCCATCATTGAACTAACGGTTGCTCTGGAGGATATGGGGAAGGTTATTGGAAAACAGGGAAGAAACGCTCAGGCTATCCGGGTTATTCTCGGTGCTGCTGGAATGAAACTGAAAAGGAGAGTCAATCTGGAGATATTAGAAAAGGGATAATTTGGTCAGGTGGAGGAATTGGCGGACAAAAGGGAATCACCAAGAAAAAAGCAAATCAATGACAATAGAAAAAGAGAGAAGAGATAGAGAAAAAAAAGAAAAGGCGAGAAGAAAAAGAGAAAAAAGAGGGAGAGAAAAGAAAAAACCTCGATGAAAATACGGGGCGCGCTGATCGTCTTGCTTCTGGCCATGGCGGTTGTCTATTTTCTCTTCTTTGCCAAGGTTGGGAAGAAAAGCTATATCGAGGCCACCCAGGATGCCAACACAAGGCTCCGGACCGGAATCACCGAGACCAACATAGCCACCATGGAAAAGGCGCTCGCCTTCTTCACCGCCACCCAAGGCCAGGTTCCTGAAAACCTGAAAGAGCTCTTTGCCGCCCGCCTATTCTCCGGAGATCCGTCCGACGGCTGGGGGACCCTCCTCAAGTATGAACGCCTGTCGGATGAGAATTATCGTTTGATTTCCGCCGGGCCTGACCGGAGGTTTGATACGGACGACGATATCATCGTGGAGCGCTGATCCGGTTCAGCGGAAGCGGGTGGGAAACGAAGAATCCCGGCCGTCGTCAGAGTTGAGTCCCAGGCACTTGGCATAGCATCTGAGGACCTCCAGGTTCTTTTCTCCGTTGGAATGGAGATCGGGGGTTTCCTGTTCCAATGATTCCAGCCGGGACGGATCAACCCCGCACTGCTTGGCGATGTCCTCCAGGGATAGCCCCCTTCTCTCCCTGACCTTTTTGAGGTACTCGCCGTAATAGTAAAAATCGTCGGACAGACCTCGCCAATCCCTCCCATCCTCGTTCTTAGCGGGAGTGCGGTTTTCCCGGCGGCGTCGGACCGGACCGACGACGGACTTGATCTTGTCCCAGAGGCCGCCTTCCTCCGAGGCATCCTCGATCATCAGGCGCTCTATCGTCTTGCGGAAGGAAGCTTTCTGCCGGAACTCAGGATGCCTGCCGCGGACGAGCGAGTCGTAGGCTTTTTTCTTCTCCGGATCGCGGAGGGTCTGAAACGCGGCCTCGACCTTGTTCAGGATGATGGCCCGCTCTTCGTCCAGGAACACTCCATAGGACGCCAGACTGTCCTGGTGGTAGGTGGCAATCGCGAGAAGGTAGGAGTTCTCGATCTCTTTCTGGGAGGCGTCGCTCGGCAGGTTCAGGATCTCATAGCAGTCCAGGTCCTCGATCTTTTTAATCATCGTTCACGCCCGGAGCGAAGGCTTCTCTTCCGGCTGGTCGGCCGGCTCGTCCTGGGAGAGGCGCTCCGCCATCGACCGGATTATCTGGGAAACGGAGCTCTCGGGATACTCGAAGATGAACGGCGAGAACTTCCTCAGGCTCAAATGGACCCGCTCGTCGTAGGGGATCGTGCCGAGGAGCTCCAAGTCGAGGAGGAAATATTTGCGGACGACGTCGACGATCGAACGGCCGAGGAGAATATCCTTTTTATCCCGGGCCTTGTTGATCACGAGGAAGAGCCTGAGGCTTTTCAGGGCAGCGGTGAGGACCTGGCCGGCCGAAGCGTCGCTGGCGGCCAGGCTCTCCAGGAATGTCCTCACGGTGGTGGAACGGGATTCGAGCTCTTCCTGAACTTTCTTGTCGAAGTCCCGGATCCCGAAATAGCGGGCGTACGCCTTGAGGACCCTGAGGGCGCACGACCTCAAGAACAGATAGGTATTTTCGATCGACGTCGGCTCGGGCGTGACCACGAGGATTCCGGGCCTAGCGATGACGAACAGGTCGAGGGTGTTGTAGGCGCTTCCTGTTCCCAGGTCGATGATCACTCTTTGCGACGGCAAGCTCTTGATCTGCCGGATCAGCTTCAGCTTCTTGTAGTGATTGAGGTTGGCCAGGAAAAGCGTGTTCTCGCTTCCCCGGATGAGTCGCAGCCCCGGGAAGGAGGTGGACATCGTGATGTCTTCGAGGCGGTCCACCCGGTTCCTAATGAAATCGCCCAGGTCCCGTCCGTTTTCCCGGACGCCGAGAAGGGTATGCAGGTTAGGGCCTCCCAGGTCGGCGTCGATGGCGATGACATCTCCCCGGTCAATGCCGAGGGCAATGGCCAGATTGGCCGAGAGGAAGGTTTTTCCCGTTCCTCCCTTGCCGCTGCCGACTGCCAAGATCGCCTGGGGACGCTTTTTATCTTCGGACATTGGATGGGCCGTTCTTTATACAAAAAATGAGTTTCTATTTTAGCACACCGACCCGGGGAAGTGAATATTTTAGGGCGAAAAATTGAATTCTGCCGCCGTTTCTGCTATCCTACCCTTCATCATTCAAGGATCAAAAGAGGAGGCACGACCTTCGTTGAAAGATCTCGGCAATGTCGACAGCAAGTACCGATTCGTTATTATCGCCTCCAAAAGGGCGAAAGAGCTTCTCAAGGGCGCCAAAGCCCGTATCAAGTCCAGGTCCAAAAACCCCGTCCGCATCGCCCAGAAGGAAGTCCAGATGGGGCTCGTCGAGTTCGAAATCCTGAAGAGCGAGAAAGAGGACGCCTCGGATCAGGAGGAACGCGTCTTTCTGGGTGAGGAGATCGGCGTCGAGCCGGAGGAGGAAGCAGCCGCAGATATCGGGCCGGAGATATTCGGAGAAGAGGTCGGGCCCGAAGAGGGAGAAGAAGAGGAAGAAGAGGAAGAGAAAGAGGCCGACTCTCCCGAGGACCTGGACGAGGAGAAGGAAAAGAAGGGGGGAGAAACGGAGGAAGAGGACTAAGCCTTTTTCTCCTGTGCCTGCAAGATCTGCACGTAGTCCTGTTTGATCAGATCCCCGGATGAGAATCCCAAGGTGCGGGTATACTTGGTGATATCGCTCCGCTGGCCCTCGAATTCGCAGAAGCAACCGGCCGCTGTCTCATCGAGCATGATCCGGATACGTCCCCGCCGAAAGGTCGTCCTGAACTTCTGATAGCGGAAGACGGCCACGTATCCCAGTGAGCGCAGGATCCGCCGCAGTTCCTTTTCATCCCTGATCTCGGTTTCGTGCTCCTCGCGGACCTTGAATCGCCGCGATTTTTGGGCCGGACCTTTGAAAGTCAGGAAGACCTTGCGGCCGGCCCGGCGCACCCGGAGGGCGCATCCCTTCCCCGTCAAGGCCCGAGAAGGAAGGTCGAAGAGGGTGTTATCCTCGGGATAGCGGTCTTTCTCGAGCCGCCCGCCGGATCTGAGGATGGCCTGCCGCATGGCCGCGGCGTCGTTCACCCTGACTTTAACTTCGATCTCGACCAAGACGGATCCGTCTCTATTTGTTCCTGGACAGCACGAATTCGGCCAGCAGGCTCAAGGCCTCCCGATGAGCCGACTCCGGGAATCGGGAGGCGATCTCCCGGGCCCGGAGGGAGAATTCTTCGGCCTTGCGATAGGTATAATCCAGGGCCCCGTTGGCTCTGATGATGGCCAGGATCTCCTTCCTGGATTCTTTAGTCAGTGTCTTTCTTTTCATGAGCGTCCGCAGGCGGCTGCGGTTGGTCGAACCATCGTTGTGGAGGGTGTAGATGAGCGGCAGGGTGATGCGGCCCTCGCTCAAGTCCGAGAGGACCGGCTTGCCCATCTCGTCTTCGTCTCCCTGGAAATCGAGTAGATCGTCGATGACCTGGAAGGTCAGGCCCAAGTTTCGGCCGTAGTCGACGAGCAGGCGTTCCTGCCTCGGTGTTGCCCTGCCCAGGATAGCTCCGATCTGGCAGGCGGCGGCGAAAAGGGAAGCCGTTTTCTGGTTGATGATCTTGAGGTAGTCCTGTTCGGCGGTGTCCAGATGGCCGCTCAGGGCATATTCGGTCAGCTCGCCGTCGATCATCCGGGTCGAGACGTCGGTCAGGATCCGGACGACCCCGGGATAGGCGCTTTCGAGGGAAAGCCCGATGGTCTTGATATAGAGATAGTCACCCAGCAAGACGGAGATGTTCGGGCCCCAGCGGGTATGGACGGAGTCTCTCCCCCGTCTCCTGTCGGCGTTGTCGATGATGTCGTCGTGGATCAGGCTGGCCGTGTGGATAAACTCGACCAGCGCGGCCATGAAGATATGTTCATCGCCCCGGTAGCGGAGCAACTTGGAGCAGAGAATGAGCAGGGCCGGCCGGATGCGCTTGCCCTTTTTTTGGAAGAGGTAGCTGCTGATCTCGGAGATCAACGGATTGGGCGAAGAGGAAAAGGCCTTGAGTTTCTCCTCGACCCTGTCGAGCTCCGCCTGGATATGGTTGTAGACATCGTTGAGGTCACGCCTCTGAGCGAGTATGTTTCGGGCTTTCTGAGGGATGGATGGTCTCATCGGTAGCTGGCAAATTCCATGTGGATGGCGTTCGAAACCTCCTGCCAATCGATCTTGGAGACAATGTCAAACGAATGGTCTAGCACCATGGGGCCTTATCTTAGCATTGAAGGGCCATTTTTTCAAACCGGATTCGCTCCTCCCGGCGCTTGTTTGACATCGCCTCTATAGATCCGTTTTGTATCTCAAGCGGAAGTGGGAAGGGGCGGTCTTTTCAAGCTTCTTGAAATTCTTGGTGAAGTGGCTCTGGTCGCAATACCCGAGCTCGGCGGCCAGTTCGGCCAGCGAGATATCGCTGTTCAGGAGAAGGTATTTCGCGTAATCGAGTTTCAGCTTGTTGAGGTAACCCGTCAAGGTCATCCCCGTCTCTTCCCGAAACAAGTGAAGGGCCCGGCTGACGCTGAGCCCGGCTTGCCTGGCGACGTCCCGGGCGGTGATCCTGCTGGTGAAGTTCTGTTCGACGAAATCGCGCATCCGCCGGCACCTGACCTTCTTCTTTTTCCCCTTGCTCAACGAAACCTTGGCGATAAAATTTTCCAGGACCCGGGTGACCTTGAAAAGCAGCTCCTCCAGGTCTGTCACCTTGCTGAGCTCAGTAAGATAGGAATAGTTGAGGCCGAGGAGTTCCTGGGCTCCGACTCCGGCCTCGATGGCCGCCCGGGAGATGATGACGATGAGCTCGATGATCCGGACCTTGATCACCTCGAAGTTCATCCCGCTCTCGAAGAAGATCGAGCCCAGGAATTCGTTTAAGATCTCCCGGGCGCCGCTGGTATCCCCCAGCTTCACCTTCTGGATGATCTCGTCCTGCTTGTCCAGGATTTTCCGGGCGATGTCGGGATTTTCGCGCTTGAGCTTCTCCAGGAAATTCGCGATCTTGTACTGTTGGACATATCTTTCGTTCCGTTCCTTTAAAAAAGGCAGGTCGTTGACCTTGTGTTTGTGGGTGAGCGACATCAGCAGGGCGACGGATTCCTTCGCCCTCCCGAGGGAGAAGGTTTTGACCCCCCCGGCCTTGAGAGCGGGAGGCTTCGGGTCAAGGCCGAGTTTTTTCAGGTTGGAAGAGACTTCCTCGGCAAAATCCGTTTTCATCTCGGGGAAGATGCCAAATCCGCTGACGACACCGCCGTGGAGCTTCCTGTGGTGGACGAGAGGGACGGCGAAGAGGATGAGCCCCAGAGGGCAGGTGGTGATGTAGCCTTCCCCCCAGCGGAATGATTCCTCGACCGCCTGGGCCATCTTCAGGCGACATATTTTTTTCAGCCTGGAGCCTCTGGGTGGGACGACCTTCCGGCAGAACTCACAGCGCCTGGATCCGTAGATGATCTCGCCGCCGACGTCGATGAGCAGAAGCGGCAGACCGGTCCTCTGGCGATACTCCTTCGCCAGAGCGTTGAACGCCGGCCGGCTTATGGCTTTCTTGATCTCCATTCTGGTATAATTCTTCGGTATAATTTTCCCGCTGAATTATACAAAAGAAGCCCGGAAAAGACCATGCCGATCCTGACCGAGATCGCCGCCCATATCGAACGCGGGGATTCGGCCAGGGTCAAGGAGCTGACCCGGCTGGCCCTGTCTCAGAGATACCGGCCGGAGAGGATCCTCGACGACGGGCTCATCGCCGGGATGTCGGTGGTCGGAGAAAAATTCAAGAACAACGAGATCTTCATTCCGGAGGTCCTGATCGCCTCCCGGGCCATGAACGTCGGACTGGAGATCCTCCGCCCGCTCTTTTCCCCCGAGCAGGATCATTTCAGGAGAAAAATCGTCCTGGCCACGGTCAAAGGGGACCTCCACGATATCGGCAAAAAGATCGTCGGGATGATGCTCGAGGGAGCCGGCTATCAGGTCGTGGACCTGGGAATCGACGTCCCCAAGCGAACGATCGTCCGGGCCGTCGGCAAGGCCCACTCCGCGGTCCTCGGCCTGTCTGCTCTGCTGACGACGACGATGTCCTACATGAGAGAGGTCATCGAGTCGCTGGAACGCGCCGGCCTCAGAAGGCGGGTCCGGGTTGTCATCGGCGGCGCTCCCGTAACGCAGTCCTACGCCGATGAGATCGGGGCCGACGGCTATGCTCCCGACGCCGCTTCCGCGTTAGGTCTGGTCAAGAGACTGACGGCCGGAAAATGAGGAAAACGAGGTGAAGATCGCGGTCTCCGGAAAGGGGGGAGTGGGCAAGTCGACGATCGCCGGGATCCTGGCTCATTATTTCGCTCGGGCCGGATACCGGGTCCTGGCCGTCGATGCCGATCCCGACGCCAACCTGGCATCCGCTCTCGGGATCCCGAAGTCGGAGGCGGAAAGGATCTTGCCTATATCTCAACAGAGGGAGCTCATCAAGGAGAGAACGGGCGCATCTCCCAGGGAATTCGGCCAGCTTTTTAAGCTCAACCCCCGAGTCGATGATATCCCCCAGGAGTATTCGTTCACTTTTCGGGGCATCAAACTGCTGGTTATGGGGGGCGTTCGAAAGGGAGGAACGGGGTGTGCCTGTCCGGAGAATGTCCTGCTCAAAAGCCTTCTCAGTGAGATCATTCTCCATCGTGAGGAGGCCGTCATCGTCGACATGGAGGCCGGGATCGAGCACCTGGGCCGGGCCACAGCCTCGGCCATCCAGGAAATGATCATTGTCATCGAGCCCGGCTCCCGGAGTATCGACACGGCTCTGACCATCATGAAGCTGTCTCGGGACATCGGCCTCCAGAAGTTCCGGATCATCGGCAACAAAGTCCAGGACGATGACCAGGAGCGCTGGATTCGCTCTCATTTTCCGCCCGCCCTTATCTTAGGCATGATCCCCTACAGCGAGTCCATCCGCGACGCTGACCGGAATGAACAACCGCTCATCGACATCCTGGATGACCGGCTCCGGACGGAATTCAGGTCGATCTTCTCGGCTCTGGTCGGCGGCCACCGTGCGGTTTGAATTTGGTCGGTATTTTTCCGGCAAAAATAGCATCATTGTACAAATAATGGACCTCCCATTCCTATCTTCCGCCGGCCCAGAGCGTTATTCTGGATGCGGACGAGAGCGAGGTCTATCATGAGCTTCAATCCTCAAGGCTTGGCCACGGCTATCGGCAGCCTGCCTCACCAGAGTCCCGAGGCGGCCTGCCGGGTCATTCTGGACAGCGTCCCGGAAATCCCGGTCTGGCCCCAGCTGCCGGCTGCGGATTTCCGGGAAGGCATGGAGATTCAATACTCGGAGGGTCTGCCCGGTGTGGTCCTCGATCCCGTAGGGAGAAGGATGCACTTCGATACCGGCGGGGACATTACCCCGGAGCTGGAGAAGTTCTACGAGAACTATCTGGCTGAGAACCTCGAGTACTTCCGGATCTCTCCGGATTTCAGCCGGGGCATCTACGAGATGGAAAAAATGCTGACCGCGCAGAAACCGGCCGGTCTCCGCTATTTCAAGAACCAGGTGACCGGCCCGATCACCTTCGGCCTCGGCCGCACCGACCAAAATAAACGCTCTATCTATTACAGCGAGATGATGAGGGATGTCGTGGTCAAGGGCACCGAGATGAAAGCCCGCTGGATATTGAGCCGGTTCCGGGCGCTCGGGGTGCCGCAGCTCTGCTTCATCGACGAGCCGATCCTCTCGGCCTTCGGCTCCTCGACCTATGTCAGCGTCCAGCGCTCCGACATCGTCCAATACCTCCGGGATGTCATCGCGGCCGTCCACAAAGAGGGCGCCTTGGCCGGAATCCACTGCTGCGGAAACACCGAGTGGACGATCCTCGCCGATGCCGGCACGGACATCATCAGCTTCGACGCCTTCGAGTATGGGGAGACCATCGCCTACTATCCCGGTCCCATCAAGGAATATCTGGAGAGGGGAGGAGTGCTGGCCTGGGGCATCGTTCCGACCTCGGCCAAGATCGCCGCGGAGACCCCGGAAACTCTGCTTGGGAGGCTTCGTTCGACCGTCGAAAACCTGGCCGGCAAGGGGATCCCGAAGAGCCTGATCTGGGAAAAGTGTCTGGTCACGCCGAGCTGCGGGACGGGTTCGCTTCCCGTAGATTTATCGGAGAAGGTTTTTGCCCGTTTGGGCGAGCTGAGCCGCCGGCTGAGAACTTAAACACCTGTGCAGGAAAACGGGAGAAGTCGTTAGGACGGGAGACTATGTCGAAACCGAAAAGCATTGACACTGCGGTCAACGAGATGCTCGAGCAGGCCAAGGCCAAAGGCCTGGAGACGATCTGGGACAGGGCCGAGGAGCAGATGCCTCACTGCGGGTTCGGGGAGCGGGGGGTTTGCTGCCATGTCTGCTATATGGGGCCCTGCCGCATCCATCCCGGCGGCAGGAAGCCGCAAAAAGGCGTCTGCGGTGCCACTGCCGAAGTGATCGTCGCCCGGAATTTCGCCAGGATGATCGCTTCTGGGACGGCCGCCCATTCCGACCACGGACGGGAGGTGGCCAAGACGCTCCTCCTGGCGGCCACGAACCCTGATTCCGGATATTCGATCCGCGATGTCCGGAAACTCAAAAGAGTCGCCCGGGTTTTCGGCGTCGCCGTCCAGGACAAACCCAAGGAAAAGATCGCCCTCGAGGTGGCCGAGCGCGCCCTGGCCGATTTCGGTCGGCAGGAGGGCGAGATTTCCTTTATCAAGGTGGCCCCGGAGAAGCGCCAGGCCGTCTGGCGCAAACTAGGCGTCGTGCCTCGCGGGATCGACCGCGAGATTGTCGAAATGTTGCATCGGACCAACATGGGCGTGGATCAGGATCACCGCAACATCATGCTCCAGGGCGCCCGGACAGCTTTGGCCGACGGCTGGGGCGGCTCGATGGTCGCCACCGAACTCCAGGACATCTTGTTCGGGACGCCGTCCCCGATCCGCGGCCAGGTCAACCTCGGCGTCCTCTCGAAAACCGAGGTCAATATCGTGGTCCACGGACACGAACCCGTCCTTTCCGAGATGCTCGTAAAGGCGGCGAGGGACAAGGATCTCCTGGGACTCGCCGGGTCGACGGGAGCAACAGGAATCAATCTGGCCGGGATCTGCTGCACGGCCAACGAGGTCCTTCTCCGCCACGGGCTGCCGATCGCCGGGAATATTTTGCAGCAGGAGCTGGCCGTGGCCACGGGCGCAGTGGACGCTATGATCGTCGACGTCCAGTGCATCATGCCCTCGCTGCCCCAAGTCTGCAAGAATTTCCACACGCTGCTCATCACCACTTCGCCCAAGGCCAAGATCGACGGAGCCCGGTCTGTGGAGATCCAGCCGGAGAACGCCTATCAGGGGGCCAGGACGATTGTCCGGGAGGCCATCGCCAACTACGCTAACCGAGGTGCGGTCGACATCCCCCGGGACAAGATGGACCTGGTCGCCGGTTTTAGTCATGAGGCTATCACTTACATGCTCGGCGGCTCTTTCCGCGGTTCCTACGTGCCCCTCAATGACAACATCATCAACGGCCGGATCAAGGGAGTCGCCGGAGTGGTCGGCTGCTCCAACCCCAAGACGACCCACGACAAGGGACACGTCGGCCTGGTCGAAGAGCTCATTGCCAACGATATCCTCGTCGTTCAGACCGGTTGTTCCGCCATCGCCTGCGCCAAGGCCGGGCTCCTGACTCCGGAATCGGCCAGCAAGTCCGCGGGCAAAGGGCTGGCCGAGGTCTGCCGGGCTGTCGGCATGCCCCCGGTTCTTCACTCCGGGTCGTGCGTCGACAACAGCCGCATCCTGATCGCTTTGACCGAGATGGTCAGAGTCGGGGGTTTGGGTCAGGACATCAGCGACCTGCCGGTGGCTGGCGCGGCTCCGGAGTGGATGAGCGAAAAGGCCATCTCCATCGGGCAGTACTTCGTCGCCTCCGGCGTGTTCACAGTCTTCGGCATCGGGCTCCCGATCACGGGAAGCGAGCTTTTTTGCCGCCATATCTTTGACGAATACAAGGGACTTTTCGGCGGCCACTGGGCGGCTCAGCCCGATGGAACCAAGGTAGCCGGGATGATCATCGACCATATCAACTGGAAGCGGGAGAAGCTGGGCATCAGCAAGGGCAAGGAAAGGGTCTTATTCGATATGGAGATGCGGCGTCAACTGGACGTGTGATCATGTCGAGGATCATAGCCACGCGAGCCATCCGGGGCGCCCACAAGCTGGTGGCCCGGGCCGAACGGGAGCTCCTCCGGGCCATCGAAGAAAAGGGAGCGGACGCCCGGGTCGAATTCCCCAACACGGGCTACTATCTTCCCATCTCGCACGGGATTCTCGGGCTGAATATCGAAACCCTGGGCGGCCTGCGGGAGCTTCTGGGCGAAGCCCAAGAGCTGCTGCCTCCCATCCCCTCGGACAATCTTTGGCTTCCTTATCTGGGGAATACGCTCGACGCCGGGATGGCGACGCTGTTCGCCGACGAGATCATCGAGGCCATCAAGTACACCCGGACACCCCTGCCGTATCTTCCGGAAACCAATCCGAGAGACGGCCATCTCTGGCTGGGAGCGGCCAACGACGTCATCATGCGCGAGCGGGGCATCGAGTTCGTCGACAACACCGCGCCCGGATTTGCCGCCTGCGTCGGCTATTGTCCGACGAACGAGATGGCGGTCAGGATTGCCAGGGAACTCCAGGAAAAGAACCTCTATGTCTTCATGTCCGCGGCCACGGACGGAAAATCCATGGCCCGGCAGCTGGCCGAAGAGGGGATCGAGATGGGCTGGGAGACAAGGCTCGTCCCCTTCGGTGACGATGTCACGGCCACCATTCATGCCCTGGGGTTCTCGACGAGGGTGGCTCTTTCCTTCGGGGGCGCCCAGCCGGGGGATTACCAGCGTGTCCTTCGCTACAACAAGAACAGGGTGTTCGCCTTCGTATTGGCCCTGGGCCCGGTCGATGACGAAAAGCACGCCCAGGCGGCCGGAGCCATCAACTACGGATTCCCGACGATCGCCGACACGGATATCGACAACATCCTGCCGACGGGCATCTGCACCTACGAACACGTGGTTTCGCCCGTTCCCCTGGACAGGATCGTCTCCAAGGCGATCGAGGTCCGGGGACTCAAGGTCACCGTCACCAAGGTTCCGATTCCCCTGCCCTTCGGCCCCGCCTTCCAGGGAGAGCGGGTCCGGAAAGAGGACATGTATGTGGAGCTGGCCGGCACAGAAGGGTTGGGCTTTGAATACTTGACCGGCCGGAGCCTGGAGGAGGTCGAGGACGGGAAGATCGAAGTCATCGGGCCGGAGATCGAGGATGGAGAAGAGGGCGGCCAGCTTCCGCTGGCCATCTGGGTGGAAGTCGCGGGCCGCCAGATGCAGCCCGATTTCGAGCCGATCTTGGAACGGCGCCTGCATGATTTCATGAACATGGCCCACGGCGTTTTTCATATGGGACAGCGGGACATCAACTGGGTCCGGATCAGCAAGGAGGCCAAGGGGGCCGGGTTCCGGTTCCGGCACTTCGGCTCGATCATCCACGCCAAGCTGCACGGCGAGTTCGGCAAGATCGTCGACAAGGTCCAGGTGCGGATATACACCCGGGAGAAGGAGATCAGGGAGCTCATCGAGACCGCCCGAACGGCCTACCGCCGGCGCGATGAGCGGCTGGCCGACCTGACCGACGAGGCCGTCGAGACTTTTTATTCATGTACCCTCTGCCAATCCTTCGCCCCGAATCACGTCTGCGTCATCACCCCGGAACGCTCCGGCCTCTGCGGCGCCTATAACTGGCTCGACGGCAAGGCCGCCCATCAGATCAACCCTACGGGCGCCAACCAGCCTATCTTGAAGGCCCAGGTCATCGACACGGTCAAGGGGCAATGGCAGGGGATCAATGAATTCGTCCACAACGCCTCGCACAAGACGCTCCAGGTCTTCAGCGCCTACAGCATCATCGACAACCCAATGACCTCCTGCGGCTGCTTCGAATGCATTTCCTGCGTCCTCCCTTCCTGCAACGGGATCATGACGGTCTACCGGAATTTTCCCGGGATGACGCCGATCGGGATGAAGTTTTCGACCCTGGCGGGGACGGTCGGAGGAGGCATCCAGACGCCCGGGTTCATCGGCCACAGCAAGCACTATATCAGCAGCCGGAAATTCATCAGCGCGGAAGGCGGAGCCGGGCGAATCGTCTGGATGAACCGCGAGCTCAAGGAAGAACTGGGCTCAGAATTGCGCGAGATCGGCCGGCGCGAGGGGATCGAGAGCTTCCCGGAGATGATCGCCGACGAAACCGTGGCCGTGACCGAGGAAGAAGTGCTTTCCTATATCACCAGGATGAATCATCCGGCGCTGACCATGCCGCCTTTGTTTTGAGAGGAAGACTGGAAAATGAAGACGATCGCCATCGCCGGCAAGGGAGGGACGGGGAAATCGACCCTCGCCGCCCTGGCCATCCGTCGGCTGAAAGAGAAAAAGGGCCGGCCGATCCTGGCCGTCGACGCCGACTCCAACGTCAACCTCAACGACCTTCTCGGCGTCACGCTCAAGGAGACGGTCGGGGCCATCCGGGAAGAGATGAGATCCCGGATCTCCGGACTTCCCGGAGGGATGACCAAGCAGCAATTCCTCGAATACAAGATCCAGACGACCCTGGTCGAGGGACCGGGTTTCGACCTCATCGCCATGGGCCGGCCCGAAGGCCCGGGATGTTACTGCTACGCCAATAACCTGCTCCAGGATATCCTTCGAACGCTCTCCGCCAACTACGAATACGTGGTGATCGACAACGAAGCGGGGATGGAACACCTGAGCCGCCGGACCAGCCAGGCCATCGATTGTCTCCTGATCGTCTCCGACGCCACCGCCCGGGGAATCGCCACGGCCGGGAAAATCAGCCGGCTGTTGAGTGAACTCGAGACCCGCGTCGGCCGGAAGTACATCGTCCTCAACCGCGTCTCCGGCCCGCTGTCGGAGCCCGTCGAAGCGGCCATTCGCGAGGAGACGTTCACGCTCCTCGAAACGATCCCGGAGGATGATGCCCTCCTGAAGATGGACCAGCAGGGCGTTCCCGTTTATTCTATTTCCGCCGGCTCCCCGGCCTACCGGTCCGTCGGCCGGATGATGGACAGATTGGACCTCTAAGGCAGTTAAGGCATGACCATGGATATTCCAAGAGAGACCAACCCGGGCAAGATCGTCGAGGTAACGATCGGGGCGACGGCAGACCGGGGCGGGACGCGCTCTCACACCGTGACCCTGGGGGGGAGCACGGCCCTGCCGTTTCATTTTTTCGAGGGGGACCACCCCCATCGGCCCGTCGTGGCCATGGAAGTCTTCGATTCGATCCCAGCCAAGTATCCGGATTCGCTGCGGGATTACACCCATGACGTCCTGGAGAAGCCCGGGGAGATGGCCCGGCGGTGCGTCGCGGAATGGGGGGCGGAGATGATCAGCGTCCGGTTGGAAGGGACTCACCCCGAGAAAGCCAATAAAAGCGCCGAAGAGGCCGTCGAGGTGGTCAAGGAAGTCCTGGCCTCGGTGAAGGTCCCGTTGATCATCACCGGGCACAGCCATTTCGAGAAGACGAACGAGGTCATGAAAAAGGTCTGCGAGGCCACGGCCGGCGAGAACTGCCTGATCAACTATGTCGAGACGAACAACTACAAGACGATCGCCGCCGCCTGTTTGGCCTATCATCATTCCCTCGTGGCCCAGTCTCCGATCGATGTCAACCTGGCCAAACAGCTGAATATCCTCCTCGCCGACATGAACTTTTCTCCCTCCAGGCTGGTGCTGGACCCGCTGACCGGAGCGCTCGGCTACGGTCTGGAATATAGCTATTCCATCATGGAGAGAATCCGAAATGACGGCCTGGCCGGCGACCGGATGCTGGCCTTCCCGATGCTGATTACGCCGGGCTACGAATGCGCCAAGGTCAAAGAGGCCCGGGCTCCGGAGAAAGACTACCCTGATTGGGGCGACGAGAAGCGCCGGGGCGTCTATTGGGAGATCGCCACGGCGATGAGTCTGCTCGTTGCCGGCGCGGACCTGTTGATCATGGCCCATCCCGGGGCCGTCGAGGTCGTCCGCAAGCGGATCGCCGAGATCTTCGATTCCGGAAAGGAGGGAGTCCGTGGCGCTCTCCGGACTTGACATCTTTAAGCTCTTGCCCAAGACCAATTGCGGCGATTGCGGCGTTCCCACCTGCATGGCCTTCGCCATGAAGATCGCCCAGAAGAAGGCCGAGCTTTCGAGCTGTCCCCATGCTTCCGAGGAGGCCAAGGCCGCCCTGGGCGCGGCCGGCGAACCTCCGATCCGGCTGCTCAAGATCGGCCCGGAGAAGGCTCTGGAGGTGGGCGGGGAAACGGTCCTCTTCCGGCACGAAAAGACGTTCTTTCACCCGCCGGGGATCGGCCTGGAGCTGCGGACATCCTCAGCCGAGGACAGCATCCGCGCCGCCGTTAAGCAGTGGGAGGGTTTTCAAATCGAACGGGTGGGAGAGCTCCTCAAGGCCGACCTCTTTTTCATCTCCCATGATTCGCCGGAAAAATCCGCTTTCCTGAGGACGATCGCGCTCGTCAAAGCGCATTCGAAAAAGGGAGTGATCGTCGACTGTCCGGACGAGGGAGCTTTGAAGGAGGGCCTCGAGCTTCTCCATAATGACCGGCCGGCGATCTACCTGCGCCGGCCGGTAACGGATAAGGACATCGGGCTGGCGAAAGCCGCTGGAGTCAGCCTGATCATCTCGGGCTCCTCGCTGGAAGACCTGGCCGGTCAAACGGAGAGAGCCCGGCAGGCCGGTCTGAACGACCTCATCCTGAACGGACCGGCGGCGGGTTTGGGAGAGACCATCCAGAACAACACGATCCTGAGACGGAGCGCCCTCAAGAGGAACTTCAAGCCCTTCGGCTATCCAATTTTGACCAGGATCCGGAGCGAAGACGGGTTCGAGTCGCTGGCCGAGGCGACCGTCTTCCTCTGCAAGTATGCTTCGATCATCGTCCTGCCCCGGTTTGATAAGGCTCTGCTCTACACCCTTTTCACCCTCCGCCAGAATATCTACACCGACCCCCAAAAGCCGATCCAGGTCGACCCCAAGGTCTACGCCATCGGCGAGCCCACTCCGGGATCTCCCGTCTTCGTGACGACGAATTTCTCTTTGACCTATTTCATCGTCTCGGGGGAGATCGAAAACTCCGGGACCTCCGCTCATCTCGTTGTCTGCGACACCGAGGGGCAGTCCGTTCTCACGGCCTGGGCGGCAGGAAAGTTCGTCCCGGAAAAGATCGCCAAGTTCATCAAGGACATCAAGCTCGAAGAGACTGTCGAGACCCGAAAACTCGTCATCCCCGGGTTCGTGGCCCAGATCTCCGGCGAACTGGAAGAGAAACTCCCCGGCTGGGAGATCATCGTCGGCTGCCAGGATGCGGCCGACATCCCTTCTTTTGTCAAGAGCGTGAAGCTGGCCTAAAGAAGATGATAGAGTCATGAAGAAGACTTGCCGAGTCGAATTCCTGCCCTTCCTCAGCCGCCGCGATTATGCCCGCGGGACGAACCTTCTGGATGCGGTGAGAGAAATCGGCCTGCCCCTCAAGTCAACCTGCGGCGGAAAAGGAACCTGCGGCGGATGCCTCGTCCGGATCAAGAGCGGAAAAGCCGCGAGCCGGGCATCGTCCGGACTTCCGGAAGATGTCCGGCGCCGGGGATATGTATTATCCTGCCAGACTGAGATCGAGGATGATCTCACGGTCGAGTTGCCGAAATTCCAGGAGCAATCCGTCCGTGCCCTCGTCAGCTCCCGCTTTTTCGAGGCCCAACCCGACCAGATCTCGGGTGTCTTCGAGGTCAGCCCGGGCGTCAGAAAGCTCCGGCTCTCCCTTCCGGCTCCGACGCTGGCCGATAACTCCAGCGACCTGCGGCGGGTCCAGCGGCAGATTCAGAAATCAGCTGGTCTCCGCTGCCGGCAGGCCGAATATCATGTTTTGCTCGGGCTGGCCGGCGCGGTGAGGAAACAGGCCGGCCAAGTGACGGCCGTCCTTTCTCGATCCGGCTCCGAGTGGAGGCTGGTCGATCTCCAGCCCTTCCCGCCGCCCCAAAACGTCTACGGTCTGGCGTGTGACTTGGGGACGACGACTGTCGTCACCGCGATCGTCGATTTGGAGGACGGGAGGATCCTGAGCACGACATCGGGCCTCAACCAGCAGCTCCGCTGCGGGGAGGATGTGATCTCGAGGATCGATTATGCCGGGAAACCGGGTCGTTTGCGGGAACTCCAGACGCTGGCCGCCCGGACGGTCAATTCCCTGCTGGAAAAAGCGTGCCGGGAGGCGGGGATTTCGAGCCCCGATATTTATGCTGTCTCCCTGGCCGCCAACACGACAATGACCCATCTTCTTCTCGGTCTTGACCCGCGCACCATCCGGGAAGAGCCCTATATCCCGACCGTGAACCTGGTGCCGCCGGTCAAAGCCGTTGACCTGGGATTGGATTTAAATCCTGAGGCCATCGTCCATTGCGCCCCGGCCGTCGGGAGTTACGTCGGAGGGGATATCACCGCCGGTCTTCTGGCCACCCCGATCCTCAAAGCGGAAGACAGGATTTCGCTGTTCATCGATGCCGGGACTAATGGAGAATTGGTCATCGGCAACAGAGATTGGTTGGCCGCCTGTGCCTGCTCGGCCGGTCCGGCCTTTGAGGGTAGCGGCACGAAATGCGGCCTTCCCGCCATTGAGGGGGCCATCGAGGCGGTGACCATCCGCGAAAACGGCCGGCTCGAATACCGCGTGATCGGAGGGGAGAAGCCCAAGGGGGTGTGCGGCTCCGGCCTGGTCGACCTTCTGGCCGAGCTTTTCGTCCACGGCCTCATCGACCGTGCCGGAAAGCTGAACGAAAGCAAGGCGGGAACGCGGTTCGTCAGGAACGAGGACGGCGCCGCTTTTCTGATCGAAGGCGATTCCCGCTGCGAATGGGGCAGGGACCTGGTTATCTCCGAGAAGGACATCGCCAACCTGATCCGCACCAAGGGCGCGATCTATTCGGCCTGCGCCGTCCTTATGAAGAACATCGGCCTGGCCTTTGACCGGCTGGACGGCGTCTATATTGCCGGCGGGTTCGGCGAGCATCTCAACATCGAAAACGCCGTCCGGATCGGCCTTCTGCCCGATCTCGAGCGGGAAAAATTCCGCTACCTGGGAAACACCTCTCTGACCGGCGCCTATCTCGGGCTGGTCTCGGAGAAGAACCGCGAGCTGGTCGAAACCATCGCCGCCAAGATGACCTACCTCGAGTTGAACGCGGAGCCGGGATACATGAATGAATACACCGGGTCTCTCTTTTTTCCCCATACGGATATCGAACTTTTCCCGACGGTCAAAAAAATCCTTGAGCCCTGAAAACGGGCTTGAGGACGGAGATATTTGCAAGGAGGAAGAGCATGTCCGCAGCGATCCTGGAATTGATCCGGAAACGCAGGGTGCTCCTCGACGGCGGCTTCGGGACCGAGCTCATCCGGCGCGGATTCCCTCAAGGGGCCTGTCCCGAAACCTGGAACGTGGAGAGGCCCGATGTCGTCAAGGAGATCCACACGAGCTATTTTGAGGCCGGTTCCGATGCCGTCCTGACCAACAGCTTCGGGGGAAGTATCATCAAACTTGGCTCTCACGGTCAGGACAAAAGGTGCTATGAACTGAACAAAGGGGCGGCGACCATCGCCAATGAGGTTAAGCCGGCCGGATGTTTCGTCGGCGGAAGCCTGGGGCCGACGGGGAAGTTCCTCCAGCCGCAGGGCGAGTTCACGGAACGGCAGTTCGAGGATGCCTACGCCGAGCAGGCGAGGGGGCTGGCCGACGGCCGGGCCGATTTTCTGCTGATCGAGACACAATACGATCTCAGAGAGGCGCTCTGCGCCTTGCGGGCGGCCCGCCGGGCCACGGCCATCCCGGTCTTCGTGACCATGACTTTCAACCGGGTCCCGAGGGGTTTTTTCACGATCATGGGGAACAGCGCCGCCCAGTGCCTCGAAGAGCTGGAAAGGGAAGGAGTCCCCGTCCTGGGGGCCAACTGCACTCTCGACAGTGCGGACATGGCCGACCTGGTCAAGGTCATGAGAGAAAAAACCGGTCTTCCTCTGGTCGCTCAGGCCAACGCCGGGAAGCCCTCTCTTTCCGCACAGGGGGAGGTCTCCTATTCACAGGGATTGGAGGACTATCTTCAGCACATCCCCCGGACGATCGAGAACGGAGCGAACATCATCGGCGGCTGCTGCGGGACGAACCCCGAGTATATTCGCCGGATGGCCGCCCTCGTTAAAAAGGAAAGTTGAATTGTCCTTCGGTTTGGATATGATAAGGAGCTATGTCATGAGAACTGGGCTTTTTTGAACCGTTCAAACACCGGAGAAAGGAGAGACGATGAAGAAAGAAGAATTGTTGGCCCGGATGGAAAAGGCGATCATCGAAGGAGGGAAGGCCGAAGCGGAAGCCCTGGCCCGCGAGGCGATCAAGGCCAAACTCGATCTCAACGAGGTCATCGAAAACGGCTATGTGCCGGGGATCCAGAAGGTCGGCGACCTCTGGGAAAAGGGCGATTACTTCCTGCCCGAGCTGATCACCAGCGCCGCGTGCATGAAGGCCGCCATAGCCGTCCTCCAGCCCGAGCTGGACAAGGCCAAGATCAAGACAAAGTCCAAGGGCAAGGTCGTCATCGGAACGATCGAAGGGGACATCCATGACATCGGCAAGAATCTGGTTGCGTCCATGCTCTCGGCCAACGGGTTCGAGGTCTTTGACCTGGGCGCGGACGTGAAACTGGAGAAGTTCATCCAGAAGGCCGAGGAGACAGAATCGGATTTTATCTGCCTTTCGGCCTTGCTGACGACCACCATGCTCGGGCAGAAAAAGGCCATCGAGATGCTCAAGGAGAAGAACCTCTACGGAAAATTCAAGGTCCTGGTCGGCGGAGCCCCGGCCAATCAGAAATGGGCCGATGACATCGGGGCCGACGGGTACGCGGAGAACGCCATGCTCGCGGTCAAGCTGGCCGAGCGGCTGATGGGAGCCTGAAGTCGCGACCGACGTCCTGGCGTCAAGACGGAAAGGAAGGAAGACAGATGATCAAGACAATCCGACCGAAACTGGAATTGTTGAGCCGCCGGTTCATCGAAAAAATCATCGATGAGGCCTATGAGATCCTGGACAAGCAGGGGATCTTCGTCGAGAACAAGAACGCCCTGAAACTTTTCGAGCAAGCGGGGATGAAGGTCGACAAGAAATCCCACCGCGTCCACCTCAAGCGGCGACTCGTGGGGAAATGCCTGGCCACGGCCCCGTCCGTGGTCCATCTCTACGACCGCGCCGGAAAAAGGGAATACGCGGTCGGCGGCGACGAGGTCCATTTCGACCCCGGGTCGGCGGCCGTCACTATCCTCGACCACAAAACAGGAGAAGAGAGAAAACCGGACAGCGGCGACCTGGTCCGCTTCTACAGATTGACCGAGTGCCTGGAGAACATCCATTTCCAGAGCACCGGCCTGATCAGCTCCGATGTCCCCCACGCGATCGCGGATATTTACCGGCTCTACCTCGGACTGCTGTATTCCAACAAGCCCTTTGTTACGGGGACCTTCCGGGTGGAGTCGTTCCGGCCCATGAAAGATCTCCTGGTGGCGGTCCGGGGAAGCGAGAAGGAACTGGCCGGGAAGCCCCTGGCTATCTTCGATGCCTGTCCCTCTCCTCCTCTCAAATGGAGCAACCTGACGACCCAGAGCCTGATCGATGCGGCCCGGGCGGGGATCCCCTCCGAGCTCATCTCGATGGGCATGACCGGTGCCACCTCTCTGGTGACGATCGCCGGCACCCTGGTCCAGCACGTCGCCGAGAACCTCTGCGGCGTCGCCATCGTCCAGCTGGCCAAACCGGGTGCGGCGGTGATCTTCGGCGGCTCCCCCTCCAGCTTCGATATGAGGCGCGGAACGACACCGATGGGCGCGATCGAGACGATGATGATCGATGTCGGCTACAGCCAGATCGGGAAATATCTGAACCTGCCGACCCATGCTTACATGGGTTTGAGCGACGCCAAAACCAACGACGCCCAGGCCGGGATGGAGACAGGGCTCGGGGCGGTGCTGGGAGCTCTGGCCGGCGTCAATGTCATCAGCGGGCCCGGGATGCTCGACTTCGAGAGCTGTCAGAGCCTGGAAAAGCTGGTCATCGACGACGAGATCTGCGGCATGGCTTACCGGCTGATCGCCGGCATCGCCCAGCGCGAGGAGCCCATCGCCGCGGACAAATTCGTTGGTTTCACCCCGGAAACCCAGTTCCTCACCCTGCCCCATACCAAGAAATGGTACAGGATGGAGCATTCCTATCCGGTGATCGCGGACAGGGATACCTACGACGCCTGGGTGGCCTTGGGGAAAAAACCGATGGCAGAGAGGGCTTCTGAACAGGTGGAGAAGATCCTGCGGTCCAACCCGCCCGCTCTTGCGGATAAGGACGTCCGGAACGACCTTACAAAAGTCATGACCGCCTGCGCCAAAGCTAATGGGATAACGGTCCTGCCCGAACTGCCGTAGACGAGCATCTGAAGGGCGGAGGCGTCTCCGTTTTCTTGGCCGGATATTCCGGAAGGAGGGCGACGGTGAGCGAGAAGATCAAGTCCATCTCCAATCCCCGCCTGAGTTTGAATATTCTCAGACCTGAGGATATAGAGAAGATCCACCGGTCGAGCCTGCGAGTGATCGAGTCCGCGGGCGTGAGATTCCCTTCGAAGAAAGCGCTCGATATCTGGCGGTCCCATGGTGCCGCGGTCGACGAGGGTTCGATGGTCGTCAAAGCTCCGGGACGACTGATCGAGGAGGCGATTCGGCAGGCTCCTCCTGTCTATACGTTGGCGGCCGGCAATCCGGACCTCGACCTTCTCCTCGACGGCAACCACGTCTATATCGGCACGGACGGCTGCGGTGTCGAGATCATCGATATCAGGACGGGAGAACGCCGGAGATCGATCCTCCAGGACGTCGCCGACATCGCCAGGGTCGCCGACGGTCTCGATGAGGTCGGCTTTCACTGGGTTCCTGTCTCCGCCCAGGACTGCCCGCCGCAGTCGCGCGGGCTTCATGAACTCCTGGCCATCTGGAAGAATTCCACGAAACACGTCCAGACGGAAAGCATCTATTCGGACGCAGAAGCCCGCGCCTCCGTGGAGATGGCGGCTCTCCTGGCGGGGGGAAAAGAAGCCCTGAGGAAGCGCCCCCTGCTTTCCATCATGGAGTGCACGGTCTCTCCACTGGCCCATGACAAAGGGAGCCTGGAAGCCGCCCTGGTCGGAGCGGAATCCGGCCTCCCGGTCGGTTTCATGAGCATGGCCTCGGGCGCCTCGTCCGGACCGGCCACACTCGCCGGGAACCTCGTCGTCTCCAACGCGGAAGTGTTGAGCGGTCTGGCGCTCATCCAGCTGGCTTATCCCGGAGCGCCCGTTTTTTATGCGGCGGCCCAGACGGTGATGGATCTCAGGACAGGCGCCTATACGGGAGGGGGCCCGGAGGATTTTCTTTTCGGCGGGGCCAGCAACAGACTGGCCGACTTCTACGGCGTACCGCTCTCGATGGGATCCTTCGCCACCGGCGCCAAGGAGCCGAACTGGCAGGCGGGTCTGGAGAACGCCCTGTCCACTTTCATGGCTTCTGCGGCGATGTCGGATATGCTCCTGGGCGTCGGGCTTCTGAACGGAAGCACGGTCTGGTCTTTCGCCCAGATGCTCATGGACTGTGAGATTTTCGGCATCGTCGCTAAGATGATGGAGGGGATCTTGGTGGATGAAGAAACCCTGGCCGTCGAGGCCATCCGGGATGTCGGGCCGGGCGGGACGTTCCTGACCCATCCCCACACCAAGCGGCATCTCCGCGGGCTCTGGCTGAATTCCTTCCTCGACCGGCGGCCCTACGGTGTCTGGGAAGAAAAAAAGGACGGCGCGCCCGATTGGGCCCTGGAAAAGGCCAGGCGAATCCTCGCGGGTCATCAGACTGCGCCGTTGGAGCCCCGACTCGAAATGGAGCTCGGCCGGATCATCAAAACCATAGAACAATGAGATAAATCATCCTTTTAAAAAAAGGGGGGATGGACGGGCTTGTCCCCGGCTTCAGGATGGAGAGCCGTTCTTGAAAACAAGCGAGCGATAATTGCTCCCGGTGACGGCGGCGACTTCTTCCAGGGAAACCCGTTTGATCTCGGCCAGAACCTTGGCCGTTTCGATAACGAAAAGGGGCTCGTTTCGCTTCCATTTATCCCGCAATGCCTGGGGGACGAGGAAGGGAGAGTCAGTTTCGACGAGAAGCTTTTCCAGGGGGAGAGCGGCGGCGATCTCCCGCAGTCCGGACGCGTTCCTGTAGGTCAGGATGCCCGAAAAAGAGATCAGGAAGCCCAGGCTGATCATCCGCTCGGCGGTCTCCCGGTCCTCGGTAAAACAATGGAGAATGCCTCTTTGTGAGAACCGCACCTCTTCGACCGCGGCCACGATCTCTCTTCCCGCGCTCCGGCTGTGGATGATGACCGGCAAAGTCAGCTCCTGAGCAAGAAGAAGCTGGGCCCGCAAGACATCGGCCTGGACCGAGGCCGGGGAAAAGTCGTAATGGTGATCGAGTCCGATCTCGCCGACGGCCGCGATTTTCCCGGTCCGAGCGAGTTCTCTGGCCCTGTCCAAATGGGATGAGAGAAAGTCTTTAGCCCGGTGAGGATGGACGCCCGCCGCGGCCGTGATCCAGGGATACTTCTGACGGAGCTCGAGGACGAGCGGCAGGCTCAGGGGATCGGCGAGCTCGATGGGACAAAGGAGGGCTTGGACGCCGCCGTCCCGGGTCCGCCGGACGACCTCGTCGCGGTCCGCGTCGAACTCCCTCATATCCAGATGGGCATGGGAGTCGACGATTTCCATCAGGAAAGGGTCCTTGCCCCCGGAGCGATTCCGGATCTCCGGCGGGTTTTCGCCATCCTGCTATTGGGCGAGTTTAGCTTTCAGATAGCGGATCGGAAGCGCGCCGTAATTGAGTAGCTGCTGCAGGAACTCCTTCTTGCTGAAGGCCTCACCCTTCATCTTTTTGTAGTCCTTCTCCATGTCCAGAATTTCTTGGTAACCGATATGGGCGTAGGCGGCATCGCAGGGCATCAGCAAGATCCGGTTCCATTTCCATTCCGCTTCGGCCTGGGTTTGGAAGCCCCCGCGCGTCATGTACTGAATCGCCTGCTCCCTGGTCATTCCCCCTTGGTGGATGTTGAGTTCGAGTTGGTAGTCAATGACTATCTTGAGCTGCGATTTGAGTTGGTTGAGCCGGAACCGGAGGCCGTAATTGCCGAACCCTTCGTAGACAAGCATCTCCTCTAGGCAGACAGGCCAGCCCTCGATAAGCGGCCTGTTGGGATAAAGCTTCCGCATCAGAGTGCCTGACTTATCGGTGTAAAAAACCGGAACGAAAGAGCCAGGATAAATATTCTGGATGGTCCAGAACGGAGTATAAAAATGATTGTATTCTTCTAGGAACGAGGTTGCCTGATCCGGCGTCCAATCATCTGGGAGGGGAGCCACTTCCATCCTGTAGGCTCCGCTTGTCTCGTACGGGCCGGGGGGGACAAGCAGAGTCATCGAGCGGCCCCGCTCAGCGGCCGGCATGGTTTCGACGCTGATATCGACCTGAGGAAGATCGACAAGCTGTTTCTCCGATATGAAGCTCTTGATGGATTCGGCGGTGTTCTTGGCCTCTTTAACAAAGTCTTCCTTTCGGGGGTGATCAATCTTCAGCTTGTCCAGGACGCCCTGTATGACTGTATTCAGCGCTTGATCTGCCCCTATCTGTGCAGCCAACTGATCCGCGTTAATGTTGGGGTACATGATTTTGTAATAGGGAAGGCAAACAAGGCCCATGGCATTTCGGATGTTGTTGTAATCGGCCTTGGCCCGGGCCGTCAGCTCCGATCCCGGGATGCTGAACTCGCCGGTGAGAGTGAGGAGCCGCGAATGGGCCTGTTCGCCCAGCCGGAAGTTGCCTGTTGACTTGGGAAGGAGCTGGGACTGGAGGAACGACTGATAGTCTTCCAGCGCTGGGATGATCTTGGCCCATTCGGCCTGGAATTTGGTCTTCATCTCGGGCGAGGCCGGCTCGATGAGCTGGAGAACGTCGATTTTATAGAAGTCGATGATCCCGGGAAATTGCTTGATCGCTGTCTCGGTGTAGATTTGGGGCGGGGTCTGGAGGTTCTCCTTGGCTTTCTTGATGAGGTTGGGGAGAGCCTTGGCCCGCTCGACAGCGCTCTTCATCCGGGCGTCCAGGGGAGCGAATTCTTTGGCCAGAAGGCTCCTGATGCTGTTCAAGAAGAGCTGGTTGTAGAAGATGGGGTTGTATTGCCAGGGGAGAAGGTTCTCATGGCGCATTATCTCCAGGTCGATGGCGTTCCTCATGATATTGTAATCGATCTGAGCGTCATCGTCGAGCTTGGTCTTGTCCGTTTTGGTCACCAGCTCCTGGTTGAACGAGTCCAGCTCATCGTGGTGCTTTTCGATATTCTTATCGCTCAGGTCCTCGAGCTTGTCATCGTATTTGTGAAAGCCGGCCAGCGTCGCGGCCGTTGGGTAGAATTTCCAATAGGCGTCGAGATAGTTGTCCATTGTCTTCTGGAACTTGGCCTCTTCCTGGTTTTGCGAGGAGAGCAAATAACCCAGGCCCAGGAACGAAAAAGCGAAGACGAAAAGGATCAAGGGAATGGTCCGTTTTCTCATGGAAACCTCCTTCATTATATGAGTACAAAACTCTGCCGGAAAAATTCCCAGCTGAGAATGCTATCATAAAAAGACAGGTGAATCCAGGAAGGTTTTTTGCTCACCATCGGAGGAGTGCGGACGCCCAGGTATAGCCGGAACCGAAGGCCGTCAGAGCGACCACATCGCCGGGCTTGATGCGGCCTTCCTGGCGGGCTTCGTCGAGGGCGATGGGAATGGATGCGGCCGTCGTGTTGCCGTACTTGTGGATGTTGCGCATGACTTTGTCCACGGGGATCTTGAGGTTGTGGGCGACCATCAGGGTGATCCGGTCATTGGCCTGGTGGGGGATGAGGAGGGCGATATCCTCCACCGTGAGGCCGTTGTGCTGGAGGGCCGCTCGGACCGCTTCGGGCATCTTGGCCGAGGCGTTCTTGAAAACGTTTTTGCCGTCCATATGGGGAAAGAATTTTTTGGCCCGGGCCATCTCTTCCGTGACGCAGGGCTTGTCCAGGCAGCTGGGCTTTTCTAGCCAAAGGTCGGTCAGGTGGCGGCCGTCGGCGAAAAGATGGGTGGAGAGGATCCCCCGTCCATCATTCCGGCCATTCGGCTCGAGGATGAGGGCCGCCGCGCCGTCTCCGAAAAGGACGGCCATGTCCCGGCCTTCGTCCGAATAATTGAGGTTGGTCGATTGAACCTCGGCGGCCACCAGCAGGATCTTTTTATAAGTCCCCGTCCGGATATACTGGTCGGCGACCGAAAGGGCGTAAATGAAACCCGAGCACTGGTTTCGGATATCGATGGCTCCGATCGGGGCCACGTCCAGCTTGGCCTGGACCTGGACGCCGATGCCGGGAAAATAGTGGTCGGGAGAAAGAGTGGCGGCGATGATCAGGTCGATCTCCGATTTGTCGGTGCCGGAGCCGGCGATCACTCGCCGGGCGGCTTCAGCGGCCAGGTCCGAGGTCCCGACTCCGGGGTCGACATGATGCCTTTCGATGATCCCGGACCGTTGGCGGATCCATTCATCGGAGGTGTCCATCAGCTTTTCGAGGTCGAAGTTGGTGACCACTCGGGGAGGGACATAGTGGGCGATTCCAGTGATGATGGTTCTTGTGTTCATGGCAGCGGCCACCATTATAATGGATGAGTTTTTAAAAATAAAGGAGATTATTAGGCTCTGCTTGACGGATGGCCTTACCAGCGGTAGGATGATTTTCAGTGGAGAGGTAAGCGAAGCGAATGCGGATGAAAAAGCGGCGTTTTCTAAGGCGTTCTGTCCTCTGCCTGGCGCTGCTCAGCCTTGTCGGCGCTCAGGAAGAGTTCCTCAGGGTCGAGGCCTCGATCGTTCCCCGCAGACTTTCCCGGGGGGAAGAAGGGGCGGTCATCCTGAAACTGAGTCTCCAGGAGGGGATCACGGTCAGCCCGAAGCCGGATTTCACCATCGAGTTCAAGCCCTGCCCCGAGCTTGTCTTCCCCAAGAATTTTTACACGGCGACCGACCTGGGAATCGAGACTGAGGAACAGGATGGAGAGGAATCGCTCGACCTCAAGAAGGCCATCCGCGTGCCCTTCACCGTGAGTGAGGAAGCGGGAAAAGGAAGCCACATCCTGGAAGGACGGATCAAATATTTCGCTCGATCTCAAGAAGAAGATTGGTGCGTCAAAACGACCGCCAAGTTCTTCGTGCCTTTCTTCACCCGCCCTTCCTCGGTCAAGAAAAAGACCTGAGATCCTTCACAGCCATTTCTGGGCGATATACCAGGCCATGGTTTCCTCCACCGCCTGCTCCAATGTGTAACGGGGTGTGAAGGAGAGGATCTCGGCGGCTTTTCCGACGTCCACCAACCATCCCGGTTGGATGAGGTCACGATACTTGTCCCGGTTAAAGAGCCCGGGGTTGCGGGTCAGATGGTACCCGGCCTCAGAAAAAAGGGAGAAAAGATAAATCAGGCCATTGGGGACCTTGATCTTCCGGCATTTCCTTCCCAGTGCCGCGGCAGCCGCCCTGCCCAGGTCATCCCAAGTGTAAGGCCTGGCATCGGCGATGTTGAAGATCTCTCCGCTCGGCAGGCCTGTTCGGGCGCAGAGGAAAAGGGCTTCGGCCAGATCCTTTACATAGATCAGGCTGATCTCTTTCCTTTCCGGGAGACTGAGAAGGATCCCTCTCCTCGCCAACTTGAAATAGGCAAGGAAGTCCCGGTCCAAGGGACCGAAAACGGAGCTGGCCCTGACGACGGTGAGGGGAAACAAATCCCTGAAGTTGAGCGCTTCCTCCTCGGCGCGCAGCTTGCTCCTGCCGTAGTGTGTGATCGGGCGTGGCCGGTCGTTCTCCAGGACGGGTCGACGGCCGTCCGAAGGGCCGGCCGCAGCCTGGCTGCTTAGGAAAACGACCTTGGGGCGTTCTTTGAGGCTCTGTAG
>JBAQGA010000271.1:0-1585 GCA_049287565.1 Candidatus Aminicenantales bacterium | reverse complement strand
AACTACCACAACTCCGTCAACTCCGGCAGGAACTGCTCGGCCATATCTCCGCGATCGAGGAGATGCGCCGGGGGTCGGTCATCCATCAGTTCCTGAAGCTTAAACTCAAGGGACAGAAAGACCCGGTTCTGGCCGGCCCCTATGCCCTCTATACCTGTAAAAAGAAAGGAAAAACCCAAGGCCGCCGGCTCCATGGTACCGAGGAGATCCGAAGGCTGGAAGAACAGGTAGAAAACTATCATGTCTTTCGCAAATTGTGTGGGGAGCTGGTCGAGGTTTCCGAGCAGATCTGCGACGAGAAGGATCGGAAGCGATGAGCCAAGAGGCGCTCGGCCAGGTCCTGAGCCCACTCCGCAAGTCCCAGCGTACGATCATCAGCCTGGTGGTTCAAGCCATGGCGGCCCTAGGTCAGGCCGCTTCGATTCCGATCGCGGCCGTTTTGGCTCAGAGAGTCGGTTCTCAGGTCGACAGCGCTCTGACCCGGGTCTATCGCCTTCTTCACAATCGGCGGCTGGATGATCTGGTCTTGAGCCGGGAGATGATCCGGACGTTGGCGAAAAGGACGACGTCGTTGCTGGTCGCCCTGGACTGGACGGAGTGGCATCCCCCGTTACGGATGTTGTTGGCTTCGGTGGTCGTGGGGACGCGGGCTGTGCCGGTCTCGGCGGCGGCCTTCATCAAGACCGCCATCCGGCGATCTCAAAACTGTTGGGAGGACAGCTTCCTCCAGATGCTGGTCATGGTCCTTCGAGAAGCCGGTGTTTTTGCCTGTTTTCTGGCGGACCGGGGCTTCCGGCGGACCAGCTTCATTACGCTTCTTCTGAAGCAGACGGGCCATTCGTTCCTGGTGCGATTGGCGGAGAACGTCTCGGTTCAGGCCAAACGAGGATCTCGGACTCTTCGAAAGTGGGGACTTCAGCCCGGCCGAGCGGTGGATCTGGGCTGGGTGGATCTTCGCCAAGACGCCGCGGTCAACATCAGAGTCGTCGGGATCTGGGCCAAGGGGCATCGGGAGCCGTGGTGGTTGGCCACCAATCGGAACGACTCTCTGGCCCAACTGGCCGCTCTCTATGATCGCCGGATGGCCATCGAAGAGCAGATCCGCGACACCAAGGGCGCTCGATTCGGCTTCGCTCTGGTCTGGACCCAGATCACCACCCCGGAATCCCTGGCTCGCTTCGTTGTCCTCATCGGACTGGCCGTCCTGCTCCTCACCGCTGTCGGGCATGCCCTCTCCCTAAAGCAGGCCCATGTCCGATTGCCTTCGAAAACCAAAGGGCCGCGTCTCTCGCTGTTAACGGTCGGCCTTCTCTTCTGGCCCGTCCTTCAAAATAAAGTCGTCTTAAACCTGAAGTTCCTGAAAACTCATCTCCCCCCACCGACCCTCCGCTCCTTCCCCTGGCTCGAACGCTATGAAAAAGGAAATTAAAAGTGATCGACGGTCAGGCATCGAGTTTTTGTCGATTTTTAACTATCTTCCCGCGTGCCTTCCCGGTAGCTTTCGAAAAACCGCCTCAGCCCCTCTGTCGTCGGCACCCTGGGTGCCCATCCCACCAAGTCCTTGATTTTCCTGTTAGTATAACGA
>JBAQGA010000270.1:0-33501 GCA_049287565.1 Candidatus Aminicenantales bacterium | reverse complement strand
TGAGGTTAGAGTGTGTGCGGACTTGGCCTTCGGGCTAAGGGCACGGATAGAAGGATGGTCCACAAGACCTACAAAGAAGGCAAGAAGAAGAAGAAAGGAGGCGCTATAAAAAGTACTTGCATCACATCATCATAGAAAGAAAATTGTCTTTGGATATTTCTCTTAATTCTTCGATGCTTATGCCCGAGTTATAAAACTCAAAAAACTCATCGCCTAGTCTAGCCTTTATTCCCTCGAGCTCTTTAAGGAAAGCCTTGTTTCTCTTTAATAGTTCGGCCCTCTGTGAATCCAAGCCATAGCCTACTTTCCTTTGTTTGATAATCCTTTTTTTAATGCCATTTGGTATCTTCATCTCTACCTCCCTGGAGTAGAATCCCTGGAAAATCGATCCGGGCCAGGCGGATAGGGATGCTCCGCTTTTCGGGCGCTACCCTAGACCCGGAATTTGACCTCATGCTGTCCACGATTAAGGATAAAGGCCGGCCTCGGGCGCTGTCAAGCGTAGCCGGCAATGTGTCGACTTTTTGTCGACTATTTCCTGAAAACAGGTAGAAAATGGGAGAATCCGGTTGAAAGGCATGGGGGCGGAAAATATTGAATTTACAGAGGAAACGGAGTACGCCCGGAGAGATATGAACTCCCGGCCTGCTGAGACTCAGTCAGAGACCTTCGTTACGATCTCGAAGGCCGGGGCTTTCAATATATTGAGCTTGACCGTACAGGTATCCACCGCCTTGATGATCGCCCGCTTGTATTTTTCGGGGAATTGGGCGGGAAGCCGAACCTCGATCCAGATTTTCCCGATCAATTTGCTCACCGGATCTTTTTCCATACGCATGACCACACCGGAGTTGTCGGTGGGAATCTCCCGCTCCTGGCAGAAGGCCACGACATAGAAGCCGGCGCAGGCGGCGATCGAGACCATGAAGAGGTCGAAGGGAGCGGGGGCGGTCCCGTCTCCTCCATATTGGATGGGCTGGTCGGTCTTGACGACGAAACCCTTGTATTCGGAGTCCACGCGGAGTCCTCCGGGGAAGGTCACTTTGATCTCGGGTAATTCACTCATTGGGTCACTCCTCACGACAATCGTCATCCCGGAACTTCGGGAATTCTATGAATTCTATAGGACAGCTCGGCTTATTTCAAGCACACCGACTTGTCAGCAAGCATCTATGTCTATGTAATGAACATATTAACAACTTTGGGAATGTCAGCGCTCCCGCTCAGGGCTCTGCCGTGGTTTCGTTATTCGCCCTGGCCGGCTTGGGAAAATATCGCCAGGAGGAGCTTGCGGTCCCGGTCGGTCATGGCCAGGCGGCCGAGGAGGTCGCGGACCATCTGGGTGGTATGGCGCTTGTTGGTCGAATGGATGAACATCCGTTGTTCAAGCTTCTGGAGGATGAACCGGATGCAATCCTCCTGCTCGCTCCGCGGAAGAGGCGCTTCCCGGTCCGGAGCGCGGGTTGCCGGCCCGGCTTCCGGAACGCGGCGGAAGAGCTCGAAGAGGGTGATCAGGACGGCAGCGGCCAGGTTGTAGGAAGGCTGCCGCGATGCCTGGGGAATGGACCAGCGGAAATTGGAGGCGGCCAGCTCGGCCGAGGTCAGGCCCGTCCGCTCGTTGCCGAAGAGCAGCCCGATCCTCGCCTCCCCTGAAAAGGAGAGCATCTTGGCAACGGCCTCGTCGAGGGGCAACACGGCAAAATTCTTGCGTCGCTTGGCGGTCGAGGCGAAAACGACATTGAGATCGTCCGTGGCCGAGGCCAGGTCGGAGAAAAAAGCGGCTTCCTTGATGATCTCCTTGGCGTGGACGGCGGTCCGGGGACAGGCGATCTCGACCTTCTTCCGTCCGACCACGCGCAGGTTATGGAACCCGGTGTTCTTCATCGCCCGGGCCGCTAGCCCTATGTTCTCGAGACTTTCGGGCCGGACCAAGATGACGAACAGACGTTCGCTTAAGTCTGATGTCTCTTTTAACCTCATCGTCACTCTCCGTTCACCGGGGGTCTCTTCCAACTCCTGAAGAATATATTATAATGATGGCCTGGCCAAGACAAAAATAGGAGCAGGAGGCGACCATGGCAACAAAAAAAGAGCTCGAAGCCGCATTCCGGAAGCGCGGGTTCGCCGATTACAGATGGCTCGATCCGCGGAAGATCGTGGTCGCGCAATGGACCCGGCTGAAGTGCATGTTCGGCTGCGGGGAGTACGGGAGAACGGCCACTTGTCCGCCCCACGTTCCCTCCGTGGCCGAATGCGAGCGCTTCTTCCGGGAGTACCGCCGGGCGGTCGTTTTCCATTTCAGCAAGAAGGTGCCCAAGCCGGAAGACCGGTTCACCTGGACGCGCCGGCTCAACCTCACGCTCCTCGAGCTCGAACGTGAGGTCTTTCTCTCCGGCCACGAAAAGGCCTTTCTCATCTTCCTGGACAGCTGCAACCTCTGCCCCAAGTGCTCGGGCGCGCGGGAGACATGCCTCAAGCCGCGCCAGGCCCGACCGACCACAGACGCGATGGCGGTCGACGTCTTCTCGACGGTCAGGGCCCTGGGTTACCCGATCGAAGTCCTGGCCCGCACCGACCAGCTCATGAACCGCTACGCCTTTCTGATGATCGATTGAGCCTGACCGGCCCGCTCCGGCCCCCGCTCATTGAACGCCGCCCCGATATGTGCTAAAAGGATTCCGGTATGGACCAAGAGATCGCCAAGCGCTACGACCCGGCCGCGACCGAGGGTCCCGTCTACCTTCGCTGGCTCCAGGCCGGGGCGTTTGCCGCTTTCCCCGACGGCCGCCGCCCGGATCGCCGCTACGTCATTATGATGCCCCTTCCCAACGTGACCGGCGCCCTCCACATGGGTCACGCCATGGACAACGTCATGCAGGATCTCCTCATCCGCTGGCACCGCATGAAAGGAGACAACACCCTCTGGATGGCCGGCACCGACCACGCCGGGATCGCCACCCAGGCCGTCGTCGAGAAACGCCTTTTCGAGTTCGAGGGCAAAACCCGGCACGATATCGGCCGGGAAGGCCTGGTCCGGCGGATCTGGGAATGGAAGGAAGAATACCAGCAACGGATCATCCGACAGCAGCAGGAAATGGGCTGCTCTTGCGACTGGGACCGCCAACGCTTCACCATGGATCCGGTTTGCACCCGGGCCGTCCGGGAAGCCTTCTTCCGGCTCTTCCGGGACGGCCTCATCTACCGGGGCGACCGTCTGGTCAACTGGGACTGTCAGCTCCAGACGGCCGTCAGCGATGACGAGATCATCCACGAGACAGTGCAGGGACATTTCTGGCACATCCGCTATCCGGTCATCGACCCCCGGCCGGGAGAACCGGAATTCGTCATCGTGGCCACGACCCGGCCGGAGACAATGCTCGGCGACACGGCCGTGGCCGTCCATCCCGACCCGGCTGCCGAGATGGACCACCTGAGCAAAGAGCTCCCGCAGAAAATTGCCGCGGCGACGACGAAAGAAAAGCCCGGATTGGAAAAAGAGCTGGAAGAGATCGGGAGGAGGAAAAGGGAGCTCTTGTCCCATCTCCTCAAACTGCGCGATATGGCCGAGCAGGGCCGGTCCGTCCTCCTGCCTCTTCTCGACAGGCCCATCCCGCTCATCCTCGACGAATGGGCCAGGCCCGAACTCGGCTCCGGCTGCGTCAAGATCACTCCCGGCCACGATCCCAACGACTATGACGTCTGGAAACGCCACCGCTCCCGGATCGGGATCATCAGCATCCTCAACTCCGACGGCTCTCTCAATCAAAACGCCGGACCATACGCAGGACTGGACCGCTTCGAGGCCCGGAAGAAAGTCATTCAGGACCTTGAGGCCAAGGGGTGGTTGGAGTCGGTGGAGGACAGGGAGATTGAGATCGGCCATTCCGACCGGTCGAAGACTCCAATCGAGCCGTTTCTTTCCAAACAGTGGTTCATCCGCATGGGGGACATCGAGGGCGGCATCGTCTGCGGCGCGGGTACGGACAAGAAATTCCGGGCCGCGGGACTCGCCCAGGCTGCCATCGACGCCGCGGGACCCGATTATAAAACTCCTTCGGGCCGGCACCTCGAGTTTCACCCCGATGCCGAGCGCTACCGGAGCACCTATGTCAGCTGGCTAGCGGAAAAGCGCGATTGGTGCATCAGCCGGCAGCTCTGGTGGGGCCACCGGATCCCGATCTGGCGCGGGACTTTCGAGGGGTTCGCCCTCGGCGAAATCCTCTCCCGAATTCCCAAACTCTCCGAAGGGGAACTTTTCGTCTGGGTCGCCGATCAGGAAGGGAACCTTCACCATCCCGAGGACAGGGGATTCTCCGGAGGAGACCGGTATGACCTGCTCGTCTGCCTCAGAAACGCCGCCGCCGAGAAGGCCGCCGTCGAGTCTCTGGAAAAACTGGGCCTTGCCCAGGATCCTGATGTCCTCGACACCTGGTTCAGCTCGGCCCTCTGGCCGTTCTCAACGCTGGGCTGGCCCGACCCCGAAACGGCCGAGGTCGACCCTGGGAAGCCGACCCTGGGCGCCAGGGACGGTTTCGAAAACTGCCTCGACTATTATTACCCCGGCTCCTGCCTCGTGACCGCTCGGGACATCATCACGCTCTGGGTGGCCCGGATGCAGGTGATGGGTCTTTTTCTCCTGGGAGACGTCCCCTTCACCGACTGTTTCATCCACGCCAACATCCAGGACGGCAAAGGGGAACGGATGTCTAAGAGCAAGGGAAACGGCATCGACCCGGTGGACATCATCGAGAAATACGGCGCCGACGCGATGCGCTATGTCCTTTGTGACATGCAGACCGGGACCCAGGACATCCGCCTGCCCGTCCAGGCCATAAGCCCATACACGGGAAAGCTCGTCGACCTGGCCGCGGCCAAGCACGGCCGGACGATCTTTACCTACCTGGACCCGGAAACAGGCAAGGAGTTCGACGTCCTGGGGACGATCAAGGACCTCCCGGTCGCCAAGATTACCAGCGAGCGCTTCGAGGTCGGCCGGGCGTTCTGCACTAAGCTCTGGAACGCCGCCCGCTTCGCCCTGGTCAGCCTGAAGGAAGAAGCCCCGGAGGATTTCCAGCTCTTCCGCTTCGCCGAGCTCGAACCGGAGGACCGCTGGATCCTCGGCCGGCTCAGGCAGGCCAGCGAAGCCATGACGGCCGGCCTCAGCGACTATAATCCCTCCCAGGCCCTGAGCACCGCCAGGGAATTTTTCTGGGGCGATTTTTGTGACTGGTATATCGAGTTGGTCAAGCCGCGGCTCAAGGAGCACGAAGGAGACCCGTGGGCCGGCGCGGTGCTGGCCCTCGGCCTGGACCAGATTCTGAGGCTCTTCCATCCCTTCGTCCCGTTCATCACTGAATCTCTCTGGGAGAGCCTGGGCCGGATCCGGCCGCGCCGCGGGATCGATAGCGAGTCGGTTTGCCGGGGACTCCTCATCACGGCCGCCTGGCCGGAAGCGAACCCGGGATGGAGAGACGAGCGGGCGGACGCCGATATGCAGGTTCTCCAGGATATTGTCCGGTCCATCCGGAACTGGCGGTCGAGCACGGGCCTCTTCCCTTCCCGAAAGATCGCCGCGGTCGTGCGGGCGTCCGGGACGGACGCCGAGGCTGTCCTCCGGACGGCCGCGGGGATTTCTCACCTGGCCGCGCTGGAGAGACTGGAAGTCCGCGGTGAATTCGAGCGGCCGGCGACGGCGGCCAAGATCGTCCACCGGGGGATGGAGATCTTTCTCCTCGACGTCGTCAATGTCGAGGCCGAGAGAAAACGCCTCCGGTCCTCCCTCAAGAAATGGCGGCGGGACCTCGAGCAGTCCGAGAAGCGCTTAACGAACCCGGATTTCATCAGCCGGGCGCCGGCCGCCGTCGTGGCCGAGGAGCGCCGCCGGCTGGAGGCCGCCCGCCGCGAGGTCGAGCTTATCGAAGCCGGCCTCAAAGGCCGGGCCTAGTTTTTTAGAAATCCCCAGAGTTACGGCATCTTGATTCAAAGGTACGGTTTCATCCGGGGAATGGTTCAGCGGACGAGGTTGGCGACGAACGCACCGATGACGGCCCAGTAGATCGTCGAGATGTAGGGGTTGCTGGTGATGAAGCAGGCGCCGCTCCGGCAGCCGATGAAGCGGTAATACAGAAAGCCGACGATCCCGCCGACCACAGCGCCGATGACGATGGCGATCATTGTCTTCCTTCTTATCATCCCGGGATAGCCATATTTCCTATTTATCCTATAGAATACATAAATTTAGCAGAAACCGCCCCAAAAATCAACGCGCCGAAGAGAAAAATCCCACCGGACGGCCCTCGTCCGCCCCCCCCAAGAAGATGATAATTTATCTTGCATCCGGACAAGAAAATCTGTATATTCTCTGCCAGCCCCGGATATGTGGGATCCGGGTGCCGGAACAACACAGAAAAGGAGGTTCCATGAAAAGAGGTCTAATGTCCGTTGTTTTGGCGCTGTTCGTCGCGCCCCTGGGCTTCGGGACGATCATCACCAACACGAACCAGAGCGTGCAGTACCTTCGTCTCCTCAACCGCAACGCTTCCCTCGGCCTCGACGCGGTCTATTACAACCCGGCCGGTGTCGTCCATCTGGAGAACGGCTTCCATCTGGCCATCCATAACCAGACCATCTTCCAGACAAAGACCGTCAAAAATGCTTTCCCGTTCCTCAATAATGCCGAGTACGTAGGCGACGTGAAGGCACCTCTATTCCCGTCCCTGTTCGCGGTCTACAAGAAGGACAAGTTCGCTCTGTCCTTCGGATTCGGAGTCAACTCGGGAGGAGGAAGCGCGGATTTCAAGACGGGTTTGCCATCCTTCGAGATCCCCATCTCCTTGCTGCCGGCTTTGGTCTCCGGCTTTGGAATTCCTACCACGGCCTACTCGGCAGATATCGCTTTCAGCGGCAAGTCCTTCTACTTGGGCTTCCAGGTGAATGCGGCCTATGCCATCAACGAAGTCTTCTCCCTGGCTGCCGGCATCCGGTATGTCTCCGCGAAAACCACATACGAAGGTGAACTGGGAAACATTATGATCAATCCCCAGCATCCACTGATCAATCCGACCGGGGCCATGATGCCCGCGGCCCAGTTCTTCACCGTGATCGGGCAGCCCGGCTACGCCGCCGCGGTCCAGGATAAGGCTGTGGACGTCACCCAGAAGGGGACGGCCTGGACACCTCTGCTGGGTCTAAACATCCGGCCGAACGATCGGTTGAACATCGGTATCCGCTACGAGTTCAACACCAAGCTGACGCTTAAAAACGAGAGCACGGTGGACGACACGGGCATGTTCCCGGACGGGTACTCCTTCCGGGCCGACATCCCGGCCATCCTGTCGCTGGGAGTGCAGTACGGGATCACCCCGGATTTCCGGGCCATGGTGTCCTATCACATGTTCTTCGACAAGAACGCCGACTGGGACGGCCAGGAAAAATTCGTCGATTCCGATTCCTACGACATCGGCCTCGGGCTCGAGTACGACATCTCGGATGCCTTCCTAATCAGCGCCGGCTACCTGCGCACCAAGGTCGGCGTCAACGATCTCTATCAGAGCGACTTCACCCACGAACTCTCCGCCAACACGGTCGGTTTCGGCGGGCGGATCAACCTGGGCTCAAGATTAGCCCTGGAGCTCGGCGGCATCTACGTGAAGTACGACAACGCCGAACGGTCCGTGACGATCCCGGAGTATCCGCTACCCTTCACCGAGTCCTACGAGCGCTGGGCCTGGGCGTTTTCTGCGGGCATCGAATTTCGTTTCTAGAGACAAAGAGAGATCCGCTCCGGGATCGGCAGCGACAACGGCAACTTATCCTTTTCGTTGAGGATCAAATCGTTCGCGCCCTTTTCTGCCTGCCGGCTGACCGCGAATTGGGGGCATCGGTCCGAAGAGAGGGCTGGAAACAATCCTCTCTTTTCGGCTAATCTGGACCAACCGCAGCGTCTAGGGACAGAGCATAGCTGGTTTGCCGCAAAACCGCCGGAAGGCGAAAAACAGTGAGCCCTTCGGCAGAGCAGGAAGAAACGGCCGCATACAGGGAGAGGATCATCGATGAAGTCTGTTATGCCCTGGGGGCCGGTCGCAGCGGAGCGATGCGGCGGCTGCTGGGGCCCTTGTTCAGACTGCCGGCCGGCCGAATCGGATGGATCGCCGCCCGGGCCGATGGCGAGGCCGCCCGCTCGGGCCTCAGCGGGGGCGCCCGCCGGATCCTGCCTGATTTCAACTTGACCGTCTGCTCCCGGCGCGCGGAGCTCATCCCCCCGGACGGACCGTTGCTCCTCGTCTCCAACCATCCCGGCGCGCTCGACTCCATCGCCATTCTTTCCTCCATCCCCAGGAAAGATGTCAGCGTGCTTATCTCCGACGTCCCCTTCACCCGGGCTCTATCGGCCGCCCGCCGGCATTTCATCTACGTTCCCCTGCGAGCCGGGGGCCGCGGCCCGGCGCTCCGGGCCTCGATCGACCATCTTGGAAAAGGTGAAGCCCTGCTGCTTTTTGCCCACGGAGACGTGGAGCCCGACCCGGAGGTAAGCCCGGGCGCCGCCGAGGCCATTCAAAATTGGTCCCGGAGCATCGAGGTCATGCTCCGCGAGGTGCCCGAATGCCGGCTCCAGGTGGCCATCGCCAGCGGCGTACTGATGCGCCGGTTCTTGCGCAGCCCCTTCGTCAGGATCCGAAAAGACCCGGCCCGACGACAGAAGCTCGCTGAAGTGCTGCAGCTCTGCCAGCAGGTTATCGCTCCGCGGAGCGTCCGCACCAACGTCCATATCTCATTTTCCAAGCCCGTTAGTGGAGCGGACCTGGGCGGAAAAAAGCTGATGCCCTCCGTGATCAGGATCGCCCGGGAGCTCCTGGAGGATCACCTGGCCGCGCTCTCGATTCCCCGCTGAAAAAGTATCCGAAAATGTCGAGGTGTCAGGGCACCCTGTTGATGACCCCTATCACTGCCTCGATGATGAGATCCGGCTGACTTGCCGGAATCATATGGCCACTTTTTTCCGCGACAATCAGAGTCGCGCCCTTGATCGATGCCGTGAATTGTTCGTGGGCTAGCCTCCAGGCTTTTTGTTCCTCGGGTTTAGGGAGGAATGGCAGGCCACTGGTCATCACGACAACCGGAATGCCTGAAGGGACTGATGTCTTGCGCATGACCTCCATCTTGGGACCCAATCCGTCTCCGACCATCCGAACCAGGGCGCGCTGAATTCTGGTGAGCTTATCCGGCTGAGAGGTGTCGAACGGGATTTTCCCTGCCATAGGGTGGTTATCAAGATACTTCACGCCGAGCAGGTCCACAAACTCGTTTGTGAATGGGTCCACAAAAACCATCCCGCGGACGACATCAGGATGTTCACTGGCAAACAAGCGGATCATCCATCCTCCGAATGAATGACCGACCAGGATGAGATTCTCGTCCAGATTGAGCTTCCGGAGTCCCTGCCATAGCCAATCGACCTCTTCACGCATATCACTCGGGGTTTCGGGCAAATCGCTCTTTCCAAATCCGGCGCGGTCGTAAGAAACGATAGTGGCTCCCGTCTTCCGGGCAAGTTCAGCGGCAATGTTATTCCATTCTCTAGAATCCATACCGCCTCCCGCTTCGAAGAGAATGGTCAGGTTCCCGCCTTCAATAACCTGGAAGTTGAGACGATACTTCCCGACCTGAACCAGGGTCTCGACGGCCTCGATTTCTTGGTTGAGCGGCGGACATGATGCCCGAGCCGGCGGTGCGCCCAATACCCAAAATGAAAGGGCACCTGCTGCAGCCAGGAAGCAGTTCATTTTCTGCCTTCTCATTACCATCCTCCTTTTGATCATTAATTTTCAACGATTGATATTTTTTTATATTTCCTAAATCCCTATAATGAAGTTTCTCAGGCAAACCCAATTTGATTATACGTAATCTCATAAAAACGGTTGTAGGGCATAGTTGAGTCGCTTTTTTTATGACCCGGGGTATGAGCCCACTGACTTTACTTTGGCTGGCGGTTCGCAATTTGCTAAGGCTGCTCCGCTCAATCCTAGGAAGGGGACGTTAGGCGCAGATGGACAAAGGCTTTTCTTGACATCCCTTCGAACCCTAAACTAAAATCCACCCGATGTTTGGATGGGAAGTTGAATCTGAATTTCAAGGAGGTCTGAAATGAGTTCCGGGATGTGGAGTCGACGATCATTTCTTCGGATGTGTGGCGTCATGGGGACGGCCGCTTCAATCTTCAAGGCCGGGGGCCTGGAGCGCGTCGAGGCCGCCACGCAGTCCATTTCCGATAAGTCGCCCGAGGAGGTCGCCCAGGACGAGTTCTATTGGCGGGAGGTCCAGTTGGCCTTCAAGCTGGACCGGACACTCATCAACCTCAATAACGGCTTTACCGCGCCGACTCCCCGGGTCGCCCTCGAATCGACCTGGCGCTATATGGACATGATCAACATGCTGCCGGTTCATTACCAGGGCATGATCGCCAGGAACGTGGAGACGATCCGCCTCCGGATGGCGGCGGAGTTCGGCTGCGATGCCGACGAGATAGCCCTGACGCGCGGCGCCAGCGAGTCGCTGCAGATCGTCCAGAACGGGATCGACCTCAAGGCCGGCGACGAGGTGGTCACGACCGAGCAGGACTATCCCCGCATGCTGACGACCTGGGACCAGCGGATGCGGCGGGAGGGAATCAAGGTGACGCGATTCCAGTTTCCCGTGCCGACAACACAGGATGATCTCTACCAGAGGTTCGAGAAATCCATCACGCCCCAGACGAAGGTCTTCCATTTCACTCACATCACCAACCTGACGGCTCAACTGTTCCCGGTGGCCCGGATCTCCCGCTTGGCCCGCTCCAAAGGGATCGTCACCATCGTCGACGGAGCGCACGCGCTGGGGCATTTCCCGTTCAAGCTGAGGGACCTCGAGTGCGACGCCTATGGAGTCAGCCTGCACAAATGGCTGCTGGCGCCGATCGGGAACGGCTGCTTGTATGTCCGCAGGGAGATGATCCCGAAATTCTGGCCCCTGCAGGCGGCTCCCGAACAGCAGGACAACGATATCCGCAAGTTCGAATCGATCGGCACCCACCCCTGGGCCATCCGGGCGGGGCTTGGTGAAGCACTGGCCTACCATCAGGCCATCGGGGCCGAGCGCAAGGCGGCCCGGCTCCGTTACCTGACGCTCCGCTGGGCCAACGCCCTTAAAAAACACACCCGCGTCCAGATCCTATCGAACCTCACAGAACCGCCCCAAGCTTGGGGAGTGGCCGCGGTCAATATCGATGGTATCGATGTCAGGGACCTGGCCAAGTTCCTGATGAACAAGTACCGGATCATCGTGGTTCCGCTCGTCGGGGGGGCCCCGCCCAACTCGGTCTTCGATTATACCGCTCTCCGGGTGTCGCCTAACGTTTACACAACGCTAGAGGAGATCGACATGTTCGTGATGGCCATGGAAGACGCTCTCAAGGGCGGCGTTCCAACCAACATGGCGGCGGCCCGGCGCGGCCCGGTGGAGGGTGTGGACTGGACAGAGATTATCTAGATCGGACTGAGATAATGGAGGGGTAAGATGAAGCGTTTGGTCTTTTCGGCAGTCGGGGCAATGGCCTTCCTGCTGATCGCCGGGAACGCCGCGGTTTATGCCCAAGGCATATTTAAAATCCCATTCAAGTTCCAGGCGGCCGGCCAGAAGCTCCCTGCGGGAGACTACTGGGTGTCCCCAAAGGGAGAAGAACAGATCGCCCTGCGGAAGGAACCCGGGGGCGAGGAGATCTTGATCCCCTTCAAGGAAAGATTAGCGCTGCCGGAGACTCCGATCGAGGAACCCAAGCTCGTTTTCGACATGGTGGGGAATTTCGAGCCGTCTTACACGGAATATGTCACCGAATACCTCCTGGCGGAGCTGTGGCTGCCCGGGGATAAGGGGTATCTGATCCATCTCACCAAGGGAGCGCACAAGGACAAGATCGTCACAGGCATGAAAGCGACAAAGTAGCCCCACCCCTTTAGAAGCCGAAGTAACGTAGGCAAGCGTCAAGCATCCATCAAACCGCCCTGAGGAGGGCCGATGTCAAGAAAACGCATTTCAGGGGCGATTATCATTCTGCTTTCGACAGTGTTGTCTTTTCCGCAAGAACTATCTCAAACTGCTGAACGGGATATCAAGATCAACGAAGTCCTCGAGTCGATCCGGCAAAAGCATCATGTCCCGGCCCTGGCTGGAGCTATCGTGACCGGAAAAGGTCTTGTTATGAGAGGGGTAGTCGGGGTGAGGAAGGCCGGAACCGAAATTCTGGCTACGGTCGAGGACAAATGGCATCTTGGATCGAACACAAAGGCGATGACTACCACTTTAATTGGCCTGCTCGTCGAGCAAGGGAAGCTCAAGTGGGATACAACCATCGAGCAGGTCTTTCCGGAAATCGCTCCTGAGCTCCAGCCCGAACTGCGCGGGGTAACGCTCCTTCACCTCTTATCCCATCGAGCTGGGCTTCCGGCGAATATCGTATGGATGGCCGTCTCGAAGCCGGATCTGTCCATGTCGCAGCAACGGCTCGAGTGTGTGAAGATACTGGCCAAGACCAAGCCCCTGTCTATGCCCGGGACGACCTTCCTCTACTCAAACTTGGGCTACGTCATCGCCGGCGCAATGGCCGAAAAAACGATGTCCTCGAACTGGGAGGACTTGATGACTGAGTTGATCTTCAAGCCATTGGGAATGAAAAGCGCGGGTTTCGGCGGTCTCGGGACACCGGGTGAAATCGATCAACCCTGGGGTCATGAAGCGGACGGCAAACCGGTCTCCAGAAACGGCCCGGCCGTGGACAATCCGCCCGTTTTGGGGCCCGCCGGAACCGTCCACTGCTCACTTTCAGACTGGGCAAAATTTATCTCGGACCACCTTCGCGGAACGCGGGGCGAAAGGGCCTTCCTCAAACCCGAAACCTACAAGATGCTCAACACGCCGCCTTTCGGCGGCGAATATGCCCTCGGCTGGATGACCGTCGAACGGGAATGGGGCGGCGGGACCGTTTTGACCCACGCTGGAAGCAACACCATGAATTATGCGGTCGTCTGGGCTGCACCAAAGCACGATTTCGCCGTCCTCGTCACCACGAACCAGGGCGGACCTGCTGCAGCTAAGGCTTGCGACGAGGCGGCCGCCGCCTTGATCTGGCTTCAGACATCGGGGAAAGGCTAAGGGAACCTCAGCATCAAATATCAGATGGCGAACAGGTGTTAAGGGCACAGTCAGGACTGGAATTTAGCTTGACACCGATCGGCGGCTGAGAATACAATTTTCCCACGCAAGGGAAACGAGATTTCGGGGCTGAGAGAGGATAGGTCTTGAGCAACTTTCAGAAGGAGGCGCATCCGATGAATTGGAAGAGATTCTGGATTGCTTTTCTCTTGGTCTTTTTGGCCTACTTGGCAACGAACATGCTCATCCACACCGTCATCCTCGGCGGCACCTACATGGAGCCAGATATCCAGAAGGCTATGCGGCCCGATGCCGAGATGAGCAAGTTCTTTTGGGTCCGGATCGTCACCATGCTGGTCTTCTCGTTCTTCTTCACTTTTGTCTTCGCTAAAGGCTATGAGCGGAAGGGCATCATGGAGGGTGTCCGCTACGGGCTCATCATCACCCTCTTCTACTTCTTCGTCACCTGTTTCGACCAGTTCATTATTTACCCCATTCCCTATTTCGTGGTCTGGTATTGGATCATCGCCGGACTCGTCCAGGCCGTGATCATGGGCATCATCGCGGCCTTGGTCTATAAGTCCAAGTCAGCGGCCTAGCCGGCCGCAGCTGCAGGCTGAAACCAGGAAGCCGAAGTCGCCGTGAAAAAAGTAATTCCTCTCGTCTTCCTCATGGCCATGATCTTTTCCTTGTTCAGCCAGGAAATGATCGACAATCCGGCCCGGCCTTTTAGCAAATCGGCCGGACGTATCGTCGAGCTCGAGGAAGCACTCAGGATCAAGGAGACGGGTGACCAGTTTTTTTTCAAATTCCCTTATAATCTCAAAATCTCGCCGAACGGCGGAATTTTCGTCCAGGACCAGGATCAGCTCCTTCAGTTCAGCACGGACGGAAAATACCTCCGGAACCTCTTCAAAAAAGGCCAGGGACCAGGGGAGATGGGTTACCTTGCCAACTATCTTCTGACTCAAGATAAGTTCATCATCCACAGCAGCGACCCGAATAAAATCCTCTGGCTGAATAGCGACGGCAGCCTCTGGAAGGAAATTTCCCTGCCCAAAGAGCTGACCATGTCCTTCCTCCGGCTTTATGAGGATGAGACCTATTATTTCCAAAAATCTTCCTGGCCGGAGATGAAAGGAAATGAGGAGATCAAAGATGTGCCTCAGGACCTGATCGCTTTCAGCGAGACGAGCGGACAGGTGAAAACCATCGCCTCGTTCTCGACCAAGTATTTCTTGATCCAAGGCGGAGGCGCAAGAGGAATGATATCGATCGATAAGTTTCTCATCATCCCCTGGCAGAAAGCTCTGGCGGTCTCTCACACCCAGGAGTATCTGGTCAATATTTTCGACCTCAGGACAGAACGTGTTGTGCGTACTTTCCGACGGGATTACAGGCGGATCAAGGCCCCGAAAAAGGTGGACGAGAAAAAGCAGCCGCGCATTATAATAAACAACAAGACTTATACCGCACCACCCCAGAAGTTCCAGGATGACATTAAAAACCTGTTGGCCCATGGGGATCAACTCTGGGTGATGACATCAACAGTCGACAAGCGCAAGGGCATTCTGTTTGACGTTTTTGACCGGGAAGGCCGCTACATCGACAATTTCTACCTCCTTTTTCCTCACGGTCTTCCTGACCCCCTTTTTGGGTCTTACCAAATGGAGCATTCCGGAGACTGCCTCTTTCTCATCGAAAAAGACAAAAACGAAATATCCACGGTGGTCAAATACAAACTCCGCTAATGCTTTGGGCTTGTGGCTTAATGCGATTGATTTTAGGATAACGCCGCATTGATAAGGACGGGACAATAAAATGGATGTTCAAGTCCTGGTGGCCTACGCGGAAAAGCACGGCGCGACGAAAGAGATCGCGGAGAAGATTGGTCAAGCGCTCCGTCAAGGAGGTTTAAGCGCCGACGTCTTGCCGGTTAATCGCGTTGGCGATTTGACCCCGTATCAAGCGGTCGTGCTCGGAAGCGCGGTTTACATTGGTCAATGGCGCAAGGAAGCGGCAAAATTTCTGAAAGCCCGAGAAAAAGCCCTGGGCGAACTGCCGGTCTGGCTTTTTTCAAGCGGGCCCACCGGAGAGGGAGATCCGGTGGAATTAACCAAAGGCTGGCGCTTCCCGAAAGCGCTCCAGCCCGTCGCCGACCGCATCCGGCCCCGCGACATTGCCGTCTTCCACGGGGAGCTGGACCCGAAGAAGATGGGCGCAGTCGAGAAGTGGATGATAAAAAACGTCAAAGCGCCCCTCGGCGACTTCCGGGATTGGGAATCCGTCACTTCTTGGGCTACGGGCATCGCCGACGCATTGAACAAACCGGGATAACAGCATCCCTATTATGACGTGCCGCATTCTCCTCTCGGCATCCAACTCATCCTCGGGTCCGGCCCCGGCTGGGCCGGAAGCGGCGGTCCCTGGGTAACGCCGGCCCAATCGATGAAGCATCTCGTGCCCTCCGCGATCGAGGTAAAAGTGCCAAGTCGTTTTTCGGGGAAACTGTCCGTTCCGAATGCCAGGCTCCCCTTCTTCGGTCCCGCTACCCTCACGCCGGAGCTCAAGGAGAAGCGGGACGCCTGGTACCAAGACGTCGCCGTTCTTGCTTTCCCGACTCCGCCCGTGAAGCGGACCATCGCCCTGGTCGATGAAAAAGCCCTGTATTACCGGGCGCCTTACACATCGCAGCCGGGCGTCCTGCCGTATCTCCCGCCGCCCGCCGTGTTCGAGGAAGTTCCCGGTTCAGCCATCGACCCCGACCGAACGATCGACCTGACCGAAAAGCTCCAACCCGACGGAACCCTCGATTGAGAAGCGCCGCCGGGAGACTGGACTGTCATGCGTTTCGTCGCCAGGAACAACGGCGCCGTGACCCGGCCCGCTCCCAGGCCGGGGCTGGGCTTCGAATGCGACAAGTTCGACAGGACGGCCTTCGATGCCCACTACGACGCCTATGTCGGCAAGCTCCTCCGCAGGGCTAAGCTGCGGGAAAATGCTGCGAGCGGGGGCTGGACCATGATCCACATCGACAGTTGGGAAATGGGCGCCCAGAACTGGAGCGACGGATTCCTGGAGGAATTCAAGCGACGGCGCGGCTACGCCCCGCTCCCCTATCTCCCCGCCTATGCCGGCCTTATCGTCGGCAGCCTCGAGCGGAGCGAACGTTTCCTCTGGGACCTGAGGCGGACCTCGAGCGAGCTGATCATCGAGAACCACGCCACGAGGTTCAAGGAACTCGGACGCCGCGAAGGCTTCACGCTTTCGATCGAGCCCTACGACATGAACCCAGCCGCCGACCTCGACCTCGGCGCCGTGGCCGACGTGCCGATGGGCGAGTTCTGGAGCGACGGTTTCGGGTTTAACTCTTCCTTCAGCGCTATCGAGGCGGTTTCCATCGCCCATGTCAACGGCGCGCCCGTCGTGGCGGCCGAGGCGTTTACGGCCGACAGACCCGAAGCCTGGAAAAGATACCCGGGCAACATGAAAAATCAGACCGACTGGGCCTTCTGCATGGGGCTCAACCGTCTCATCTTCCACACCTTCGTCCACAATCCCCTGGACGAGCGTCTGCGGCCCGGGATGACCATGGGGCCGTACGGCGTCCACTGGGACCGCGGCCAGACCTGGTGGCCGCTTGTCTCGGCATATCACCGCTATGTGTCCCGGTGCCAGCATGTCCTTTCCCAGGGGAAATCGGTGGCCGATATCCTCTATCTTGCTCCGGAAGGAGCGCCGCAGGTCTTCCGGCCCCCGGCTTCGGCCCTGGAAGGAACGGAAGTCCTGCCGGACAAACGGGCCTATTCGTTCGACGGCTGCTCTCCGCTCGTCCTGATGACGAGCGCGGCAGTCGATAACGGCCGGATCGTATTCCCCGGAGGCGCCTCTTACGCGCTCCTGGTCCTTCCTGCGTTCGAGACCATGACCCCTGAGCTCCTGGCCAAGATCGAAACGCTGGTCAAGGCCGGTGCGGTCGTCGCGGGCGGGCCGCCCCGGAAATCTCCGTCTCTCGAAAACTACCCGGCCTGCGACTCTAAAGTAACTGAAATGGCCCGAGTGCTCTGGGGCGGAATAGAGCCGCCGGCGGCAGTGACGGAGCGCGGCTACAGCCTGGGGAAGATCTTTTGGGGCGGAGAATTGACCTCCGAGAGCCTGGGGAACGGTTCTCATCCTCTGACGGACTCGATATATCCGGACTACGAGGTCACGGCCGCCCTGCTCGAAAAGCTCGACACACGGCCTGATTTCTCCGCGGCGGGCGCCCTCCGCTACACCCATCGCTCACTCCCCGGCCGGGAGGTTTATTTCCTATCCAACCGCACGGATAAGCCGATCGACGACAACTGCATCTTCAGGGACGGAACGATGGATGCTGAGATCTGGGATGCCGTGCGAGGAGAGATCCGGCCGCTCCGAAACCTCCAAGCTGTGGAAGATGGAATCGCCCTCCGGATCAGGCTCGAACCTTACCAGAGCTTTTTCATCGTCTTCGACAAGCCGGGAAATCCGCGGGCCGGACATAAAGACAAGGAGAATAATCAACACAGAGAAAAAGCGGCTGAGTTCCCGGCCCCAGAGACCGTCATGACCATCGAAGGGCCCTGGACTGTGGAGTTCGACCCGGCCTGGGGCGGTCCGGAGCGGGTGGTCTTCGACAGTCTCATCGACTGGACGAAGCGGCCCGAGGAAGGGATCCGTCATTATTCGGGTATCGCGGTTTATTCCAGGGATTTCGACCTTCCCGGGAACGCCGATCGGTCAAAAAAACAGGACCTTTACCTGGACCTGGGGACGGTTAAACACCTCGCCCGGGTGAAGCTCAACGGCCGGGACCTGGACGTCGTTTGGACTGCACCCTGGCAGGTTAAGATCAGCGACGCCGTCCGGCGCAAAGGGAACCATCTCGAGATCGAGGTGGCCAACCTGTGGATAAACCGGCTCATCGGCGATGAAGAGGAGCCCTGGGACGGCATCGAGCGCGGCCGTTGGCCCGAGTGGGTCCTCGAAGGTCAGCCGCGGCCGAGCCGCCGCTTCACCTTCACGACCAACCGTTTCTACAAGAAGGACGACCCGCTCATCGAGTCGGGCCTTATCGGTCCGGTTTGTGTGGTCCGCCGTTAAACCCGTATAATATGTTGGATATGGAGTTGGGATCATGTCGCCGCGCAAAAAAAAATCCGATAATCAAGATGATGTCTATAAAAAACTAGCCGAGTACCTCGACGAAATGCCGGGCGGTTTTCCGGCCACGGAAAGCGGTGTCGAACTCCGGATCCTTCGCCGCCTCTTTACGCCCGACGAAGCCGACCTGGTTCTGCAACTGACCCTCATTCCGGAGGAACCGGCCGGGATCGCCAAAAGGCTTCGTCTCCCCGAGGACAAAACGGCCAAACGTCTCGAAGACATGGCCCTGAAGGGGTTGATCTACCGGAGGCCGCCCAAGGACGGCCCCCCTCAATATATGGCCACGCAGTTCGTTATCGGTATCTGGGAATACCACGTCAACTCTCTCGACGAGGGCCTCATCCGGGACATGGAGGAATACATCCCCCGGCTTCTCGATGTCGAAACCTGGAAAAAGGTCCCCCAGCTGCGGACGATCCCCGTCGGGAAAAGCATCCCGGTCGAGCACGCGATCATGCCCTACGAGGAGGCCGAACGGCTCGTGCGCTCGCATAAGAGGATTTTGGTCGCGCCGTGCATTTGCCGCCGGGAAAGAAAGATGGTGGGAGAGGGATGCAGCCGGCCTGAGGAATCCTGTCTGGTCTTCGGCAGCGGGGCCGATTTTTACCTGGAGAACGGGCTCGGCCGGATGATCAGCCAGGAAGAGGCGCTCCGCATCCTTGAGGAGGCCGATCGGGCGGGACTGGTCCTCCAGCCGAACAATTCCCAGAAAGCAGGGAACATCTGCTGTTGCTGCGGCTGCTGTTGCGGCGTCCTGCGGACGATAAAAAAGTATCCCCGGCCCGCCGACATCGTCTCCTCGGCATTCCGGGTCTCTGTCGACCGGGATTCGTGCGACGGCTGCAGCATCTGCCTGGAGCGCTGCCAGATGGAAGCGCTGCGGCTGGAAGACGACCGAGTGAGCGCGGACCTGGGCCGCTGCATCGGCTGCGGGCTCTGTGTCACCACCTGCCCGACTCATTCGTTGACCCTGGAACGCAAGCCCCCTTCCGAACAGCCCGCTGTCCCCGAGACGATGATGAAAACCTACATCAAACTGGCCCGCATCAGGGGGAAGCTCAAGCCGTCTCGTGTCCTGAGCATGTGGTTGAAGACAAAACGCCGAGTGCGGCCGCGAAGCTCCGCTTGATGATCCTGCACTGGACAATGTAGACCGGAAAAGAAGCGACATCGGGGAGGAAGAGATGCATGATCCAAAATCCCTGGTTTCATCCTGTCTTGGCTTCATTTTTATCCTGAGCGTGGTTCCCGCAACCATTACCCCACCCGCAGCGTCCTCAGGCCAGAAAATCGAGGTCAAAACAGAGGGCGGCGTCACCGTCGTCCGAAACCCCAAGGTTCCCGTGCCTCAGCCCGGCGGGCCTTCGCAGCTCATCCTGACGCAGGACCTTGTCATCGGGAAGGAGCCGGCGGGCGGCTCAACCCTCTTCGGCGCTCTCCGCTCGGTCGGCGTCGACGACCGGGAGAATATCTGGACGCTCGACTGGGAGGACGACAAGGTCCGGGTTTTCGACAAGACGGGCGGGCTGATCAGCACTTTCGGCAAAAAGGGGCAGGGCCCCGAAGAATGGGAGAATCCCCAACGGATGGTCGTGACGCCGGACGGAACGGGCATAATTCTGGACACCAGAAAACTCGCCTTCCACTCACTCGACGGAAGGTGTCTCAAGGAAGTCTCGACGGCCAGAGCCCAGATGTTCAGGTTCAAGATCGACTCCCGGGGTATGATCTACGCGGACGACATGGCCTTCGATGAAAAGCTCGTGCTGAAGCTCGTCAAGTACGATCCGGCCCTGAATCCACTAGCCACGCTGGCGGAGGTCGAAGAGCCGTTCAAGATCGGCACGCTCAGCCCCTTCCCTATTCTCATCTATTGTCACGTGACGGCGGACGACCGGCTCATCTGGATGTCCAACATGAAATATGAATTCAGCGTCCTCAACCCGGACGGGAAACTCGTCCGCAGGATCGTCAAGGACTACACGCCCGTGAAAGTCACCGAGGCGGATAAAAAAACGATCCTCGAGGAGCGCTACAGCGATGCCCCGTTTCGGAGTCAAATCGTCTTCCCCGGGGAGTTCCCTCCCGTCTCTTTTTTTATCGGCGACCCCGAGGGCCGCCTCTTTGCCCAGACCTACGAAACGGACGAAAAGGGCGGGCTATTGTACGACGTCTTCGATACGGAAGGGCGGTGCATCACCCGCTTCTCCCTGCCGCGCGAGGAAATGCCCTTCGTTGTTAAGATGGACAAGCTCTACGCCCTTATACAGGAGGACGCGGACGGCGTCCCCCTCGTCAAGCGCTATGTCATAGAGTGGAAATAGACCCTCCCCGTGCGCGAATTCAAGGAGGGCTAAGAAGGCCTGATCCTGTGGATCTGAGCTTTTCTAAGATTTCTCCTTGATCGTGACATCCCCGTCGTCCGTCCGGACTCTCAACCTTCCGTTTCCGCCGTTGATGCTTCCCGATTTGCTATATCGGTCTTCCTTGTAGCTCTCCATGTCGGTCAGGTGGAGATGGATATCGTCCGTTTCATCCGCAGAGACATAAAAGGATACGGAAAACCCCTTTTCGAGGTCGATCTTGATATCCCCGTCGTCCGTCTTGAGTTCGGCGTCCAGTGTTGGGCCGGCCAAAAGATCGACCTCAATATCTCCCTCGGCCGCGCTGATGTTCAATCCCCGAGCCTCGATCCTTTCCATGATGACATTCCCGTCGTCCACGGTGATGTCGAAAGACCCTTTTGACTGCCGGACCGTGACTTCCCCGTCTTCGCCGTCCACGCGGCAGCTTTCCAGATCACAGGCCGTTAGGGTCACGTCTCCATCGTCCATCGTGATCGTCAGATCTCCGGAGAGTTGGTCGATCGTCACGTCGCCGTCATCTGTCCGGACGTCTGTTCTCCCGCCGGCGATATTCTTCAGGTGAATATCTCCGTCATCGACCCGGCACTCGATCTCGGCCGCCCAATTCTCGATCATCACATCGCCGTCGTCGCCTTCGAGGTCCAAATGGATCGTGCCGGGGGAATGAATCTCGTAGACGTATTCATAGACCTTTTTATTGTAGAATCCGATGGCCCCGCTGGACGGTTCCTTCGCGGTGACATATACGGTGTTGCCCGACTGCCGGAACTCCACATCAAAGTCGTTCCGGCCGCCCAGCCTGATGCCAGCGACATCGATATCCGCCCGATAGCGGACGCTCACATCGATGACATCTTTTTCCCACGGGACGACCGTCACATCGCCGTCGCCAAACCGGAGACATAGAGAATCCCCCTCCTTGACGTTGAAGCTCTGCTGAAAGTTCTTGTTGATTTCCTCGGCGGCAACCAGCCCCAGGCCGCAGAAAAAGAGGAAAAAGGAAAGAGTCAAAGCATAAAGTGATTTTCTTGCCATGGTATTGGCCTCCCCAAAGTTTTAAATCGTCCTTCCTAGTTATCTACGTAAATGAGGATGGAAATGTTCCCGCAAAGATCATGGCCGAGCCAACGGCGAGAATAAAAGGGGATCGAGTAATTATGGGGACAGTAACTTTATTTCCAGAAAAGGTCGGTGTTCCCCTGAATCAGGGTTAGTGTCTCCTGAATTTGGAAGAGGCGGATGTTTCAATGAATTACGGTTAGTGTCCCGTGAATGAATCTCGTCTGAGAAAATATGACCGTCCCCATCTTTTTGAAATAATCCCTTGACAAGCTGTGTCACACACATTATAATGCATGACGCACACTATATGAGACATACGGTATGAGCGCTGCGACAACAAGGAGACCGAACCATGGATGCTGAGATCGGCAGTTTCGTAACCGAGATGAACAGGGGATTCCTCCAGATCTTGGTCCTGGCCCTTCTGGAGAAAAATATGTACGGCTACGCGATGGTCCGGACCATCCGGGACCTGGGGTACGAGGTCGAGGAGAACACCCTCTATCCCCTGCTCCGGAGGCTCGAGAAGAACGGCTGGGTCAAGAGCCAGTGGGACGTCAGCCAAGATCGGCCCCGCAAGTTCTATGGCATCACCGGCACCGGCCGCAGCCTGCGGACCCAGTTCCTCGAAATCTGGAAAAAACAAGACCGCATCCTAAGGCAGGTCATCAAGGAGAAGCATCATGTTTAAAAGACTCGAAACCTATCTCGAAGAGATCAGCCACTTCCTCTCCGGCCGCGAGGAACGGGAGGAAATCCTGTCCGAGATCCGGAGCCACATCCTGGAGAAGGCCGAGCAGGAATTCGGCCAAGTCACGGAATCGTCGCTCGACAAGGTCATCGCCGCCTACGGCCCGGCCCGCCGGGTCGCCGAAAAATACCTCGATGGAGGCGAGATCATCGCGCCCGCCTACAGGCGCTTCCTTTTCCGCTACACGGCGCTCCTCTTCGCCGTCCACTGCCTCCTCAGCGTCGCCGCCGCCGTCTTCAAGGAGAGCTTCGTCTTCTTCCCGGTGCTTTATGTGCCCTCGATGGGTCCCTTTGAAGTCCTGTTTTACCTGCCGACGGCTTTCCTTTTCGACCTCGGATTTGTCACCCTGGTCCTCTATCTCATCACTCAGAGCAAGAAAGAGGTCCGGCTGCCCTGGCCCAAGATCAGCATCGACCTCGATGAAGTCAAGAAGCCTGGCGCGACGGTCGGGAGGGTTTTCGGCCTCATCGCGATGGCCATCGTCACTGGCCTCGCCCTCTATATCTACATTCGGTATGGGACCCTATTTTTCGTCGACTTCGGCTCCGTCTCCCGCCGGCCGCTTCTCATTCCGGAGGCCGGCCAATGGTTCTCCCTCCTTCTCATCGGGCTGTTGGCACTCAGCACAATTGGCCTGGCCGTCAAGCTCGTCAAGTTCTCTCCCTGGGTCGATGCCGTCCAGCACGCTCTTTCCCTCGTCATCGTCGGGCTTGCTTTCCGCCATCCTTTCGATACCGCCATAGCCGTGCCGCTGCCCGAGGCCGTCCTTCGCACGACCAAGTACGGGGTGACCGTCAGCCTGCTCGTCCTCTCTGCTTTTATCGCCGTCGACCTCGTCAAGGCGCTCGTCAGGATCGGCCGGAAACGGCTGGCGAAATGACGGGCGGGAGTGTGATAAAATTGCACCGTGGATAGCCGGCCAATGTGGAAAAAAGCTCTAGCGATCTCTTCTGCGTTCGCCGTTATCGTGCTCACGGGCGCATGCAAGAAGACCATTGAGTTTGGAGTCGTGGCCGACGTCCAGTATCATCCCGGCAAACCGCTGGGAAACCGCTACTACAGCACCTCCCTCGACAAGCTCAAAGATGCCCTGGCTCAGTTCAACAAGGAAAAAGTCCAATTCGTCATCAACCTCGGGGACACCATCGACCATGACTTCAGGAGCTTCGATGCCGTCATGCCGCTGTTCAAGATGTCGAAAGCGCCGGTGTATAACGTTGTCGGGAACCACGACTTCAGCGTCAAGGCGGGCGAAGAGAGAGGAGTACTGCCGGCGCTGGGGCTGAAAGATTCCTACTACGCCTTCTCCAAGGGGGATTGGCTGTTCATTGTGCTCGACGGGTTCGAGCTCAGGTTTCCGTTCCCCGCGGACGAGACGCTGAGGAGGGAATCCGAGGCGCTCTACACCTGGCTCCGCGCCGAGGGAAAGGAGCACGCCCAGCGTTGGAACGGCGGCATCGGCCTCGAGCAACTCAGCTTTCTCGAGCGTCAGTTGGGACAGGCGCAAAAATCCAAAAAGAACGCCATCGTGATCTGCCACTTTCCCGTCTTGCCGGAATCCGCCGGAAACCTCTGGAACGACGCCGAGGTCGTGGCCCTCCTGGAGAAGCACCCCCCGGTCAAGGCCTTCCTCTGCGGCCACAACCACGCCGGCGACTACGCCTTCCGGAACGGCATTCATTACCTCACTTTCCAGGGCATGGTCGAAACTCCGGACCAAAACGCCTTCGCCGTCGTCACCCTGGAGAAAAACGTCATTAGGGTCCAGGGCTTCGGCCGGGAAACGAGCCGGACGCTTGAGATCTCCCCCGGCCGCGCGGCTGTCAGGAACACGGCCGGGTTCGAGGACGTTAACCTCCGCGGCGAGTTGGGCACGCGTTTCGCCGCCGCCACCGCCAACCTCCTGACCCGCTCCGACCGCTACCCGCTGGAATCCTACCGCGCCAGCGCCGCAGGAACTCCGGGCGCGTTGTGGTGGGACTGGCCCGGAGACCAGATTGGACGGATGCTAGCGGTGATGCACGTCGCCCAAGGTTACGGATGGACGACCGCCGCAGCGTTGAGACAGGCCGTTGCCGAAATCATCCTTCCACTTCAATCCGGTCACGGCAATTTCGGTCCGGAGTTGCCGCTGGACCAGGAGGACGCCCGTCTCATCTCCGGCAACGCCTTCGCCCTGCGCGGCCTGATGGATGCTTATGAGGACGGCGGTGAGGAGCGCCTTCTCGAGGCCGCCCGAAAGCTCGCCCGATATTTCGAGGCGACATTCGAGACCTGGAAGGAGAAAGATGAAGGCGGACCGGTCCACGAGTTCTACGGCCACTGCCTGGACGGGCTGGTGAGGTTATACGAGCTCGGGGGAGACGAGTGGGCGCTGAACCTGGCCGAACGAATCGGCGACCGGGCGGGGCGGACGAATCACACCCACCACTCGCTCTCCCTCTACCGCGGGATCATCGACCTCTACCGGGTGACGGGAGACACGCGGCTGTTGGAAAAGGCGGAGGATTATCTGAAATGGTGCCGGGATTGCCGGATCGTGACCGGCGGGCTTCCCGAGAACATGCCGACCTATTACCAGGACGAAGGCTGCGCGCTCGCGGATTATCTCGTCGTCAACCTGATGACGTTCTCGGTCACCGGCGACGATGAGTTCCTCGAGGATGCCGAACATGTCCTGGTGAACCATTTCTTCATGAACCAGTTTCACACCGGCGGGTTCGGCCACCGCCTCTTCGCAGCCGAGGTGATCGGCGGGAAGGGATGGCAGGGTTGGGAAGGGCAGTTCGGGAGCGAGAATCCCGGCTGCTGCTCTCTCTGGGGACAGTGGGCTATCGGACAGGTCGGGCGCTTCATCGTGACGCGGCCGGGCGAGGCCGTCGAGGTCAACCTCTATCCGGAGGCGGACGTAGAGCTTCCCGACCTCGGCGCCCGGCTCGAGATCAGGAGCGATTTTCCTGCGATGAGCGCTGCCGCCATAACCGTCCGGTGCGACCGTCCAGTACGCTTCCCGCTGCGGCTTCGCCGTCCGGCCTGGGCGAACAGCATCACGGTGAAGCTCAACGGGAAGGACATCGACATAATTCCATCCGGTTCGCGTCTGACTTTGGAGCGGACCTGGAAATCCGGTGAGGCGATCGAAATGACGTTTGGCTCCGACCTGCGTCTCGTCCCCTGGCCGGCGGCCGGGTCGGACATGGCGGCGGTGTTCAAGGGCCCGCTGTGCCTGGGGCTTTCGAGCGCCGTGGCCGACGTCGACTCTTATGACGGCCTGCTCGTCGACCGCCAGGAACACTTCGTCCTATCGCCGGACGGAGAGCCTCAGGTGATTGGAAAAGAAAGACAAGCGATTTCCCGGCTGCGGCCCATCTCGGAAGACTGGATGTCCCCCGATGTCATGAACCCAAACCGCATCCGGGTGCTTTTTCATTTGACGAATTAAGGTGTCACCTTAATTCAACCTTAATTCACGATTTCTTGACATCACCTCTCGGCAGACGATATATTTTCACCGCCATGACGCTGCAGCCCGGAAAGACGCTTTCTCACTTCAAGCTGATCGAACTGATCGGCCAGGGAGGAATGGGCTCCGTCTGGCGGGCCAAGGACATGACGCTCGGCCGGGAGGTGGCGCTCAAGGTGCTCGACAGCGAGGCGGCCTCGAACCCCGAGCGGCTGGTCATGTTCGAACGCGAAGCGCGGGCCATCGCCGCCCTCAACCATCCCAACATCGTCACCATCTATGAGATCGACCGGGCCGAAGACCTTCATTTCATCGTCATGGAGTTCATCTGCGGCGGCTCCCTCGAAAAGATCATCCCGCCCGGCGGCCTGGAGCTCAAAAAGATCCTCGACATGGCCCTCTCCATGACTGCGGCCATCAGCGCCGCCCATAAGCAGGGCATCACCCACCGTGACCTGAAACCCAGCAACATCATGATGAGCGAGACCGTCCGGGTGAAGGTGGTCGATTTCGGCCTGGCCGTTCTCGCGACGCCGGAGGTCAGAGGCGAAGAAAAAGAACACACGACCCTGACGGCGCACAGCGACGAAGGGATCATCTCCGGCACTCTCCCCTATATGTCTCCCGAGCAGGTCCAAGGCCTCTCCGTCGACGCCCGGTCCGACATATTCTCCATCGGAATCATTCTCTACGAAATGGCCACCGGCTGCCTCCCCTTCACCGGGCCAAACTCCTCGACGCTGATCGCCTCGATTCTGCGCGACACACCCGTTCCGCCGACCCGGCTCAACCCCCAACTCCCCCTCCGGCTCGGCCGGATCATCAGCTCCTGCCTGGAGAAGGACCCGAGGCAGCGCTGGCAGTCGGCCGCCGAGCTCCATCGTGCTCTCGAGGAGCTCCGCTCCGACCTCGGCTCGGAAACGCATGCCCTCGACCGCTCGGTCGCCGTCCTACCATTCCGCGACATGAGTCCCGACCGCGACCAGGATTACCTCTGTGAGGGGATCGCCGAGGAGATCATGATCGCCCTCGGCGGGGTGAAGGGACTGCGCGTCGCCTCGCGGCCGGCCGCCTTCCGCTTCAAATCCACCGATAGCGATATCTCCGAGATCGGCGAGCAGCTCGGCGTGAGCACTCTTCTCGACGGCAGCGTCCGCAAGGCGGGAGACCGCCTCCGCGTCTCGGTGGAACTCATCGACGTGGCCGACGGTTTCGGGTTGTGGTCGGAGCGCTATGACCGCAACATCAAAGACGTCTTTGCCGTCCAGGACGAGATCGCCCGGCGAGTCGTCGAAGCGCTCCAGCTCACCCTGAGCGCGGTCGAACGCGACGCCCTGGGAAAGCCTTCGACCCGCGATATCAACGCCTACGAGTACTATTTGCGCGGCCGCAAGTTCTTCTACAAGTACGACAAGCGGGGTGTCGCCTTTGCCCGCGAACTCTTCGAACGGGCAATCGCCATCGACCCCGGGTACGCGCGCGCCTTCGCCGGCATCTCGGACTGCTACTCTTATCAATATATGTACGGCGGTCGCGACCTGGCCGATCTCGAGCAGGCCAGAGCCGCAGCCGCAAGGGCAATCCAGATCGACTCCGAGCTGGCCGAAGCCTACGCCTCCCTCGGGACCGCGCTGTCCCTGAGCGGACGTCACGCCGAGGCGGAAGACGCCTTCCGGACGGCCATCCGGCTCAACTCCGAACTCTTCGAAGCCCACTATTTCTACGCCCGCGATAGCTTCGCCCAGGGCAAGCTCGAACAGGCCATCCAGGAGTATGAAGAGGCCATCCGGGTGCGCCCGGATGATTACCAGGCGCCGCTCCTGGTCGCGCAGAGCTACGAGGTCCTTGGCCGCCCTGAGGATGGCATGGCTTCCCGGCGCCGCGGCGTGGCCATCGCTGAAGAGCACCTGAGTCTTAATCCGGATGACGTCCGGGCACTCTACATGGGAGCAAACGGGTTGGTGGCCCTGGGCGAGCACGAGAAGGGCCTCGACTGGGTCAGGCGCGCCCTGGCGCTGGAGCCGGACGATCCCATGGTCCTCTACAACGTGGCCTGCATCTACAGCCTCGCCGGCCGGGTCGCCGAAGCCCTCGACTGCCTGGAAAAGGCGGTCAACGCCGGACTCACCCAGCGCGGCTGGCTGGAACACGACAGCAACCTCGACCTGATCCGAAACGACCCGCGCTTCCAGGCCCTGCTGAAGCGACTCGAATGAAAATCCCCGAACAGGAGATGACCGTGACTCAGAACGCTTCGACGGCGGTGAAATAGAGTCCCGAAGTTCCCTTGCCGAGCCCGAAATCCAGGCGGAGGTGGAGCCGCTGCTTGCGGTCGACGACAAAACGCAGGCCGAGCCCGTAGGAATATTTGAAGCGGCCCAGGCTGAATTCGTCGGGCCTGTTCGCCACGTCGCCGAGGCCGGCAAAGGCCGCCAGCCCGATGCGCCAAAAAACCGGCACCCAGCGGTATTCCACCTGGAAGGCCACCATGTTCCCGTCCCGGTAGCGGCCGTAATAATAGCCGCGCATGATCTTCTCACCGCCGAGCGCCCCCATCCTCCAGAACGGAGGGTCACCCGTTTCGAAGAGGAACTGTGCCTGGAAGGCCAGGACCCGGGATGCTGAGAAGCCGTGATACTTGCGCAGCTCCAGGAAGAGCCGGTTGAACCGGAAATCACTCCCCAACGCCGGGCCGAAGGTCATGGCTGAGAATTGGTGAAAGCTGCCCTTGGTCGGGAAAAAGATGCTGTCGCGGCTGTCGTAGGTCATGAAGGGACCGAGACCCGAGACCGTCCCGCCGCCGCTCCCCGGAATATCCCCCCAGTCCAAAAGGCCGCCCTCTTCCACGTGGGCCAGCCTCGTGCTGTCGAAGTAATATTGCAGCCCGACGTTGAACGGTCCGCGCACCCGTTTCAGGGCTTCCACGTTCAACCACCAGTACTTGGAGGTGAACGATTCCTCCAGGTCAGCGCTCGTCGCGTTCCCGATCCCGTAGAAATAGTCGGGGAAGTTGTAATAGCGCAGGACGGCCTGGATATGGTATCCGTGTCCCAGGTAGAAATCGGGATTGAGCTCGACGTAACTCTGCTTCCTCTGGGTATAGACGCCGCTGAAGGCGATGTTCGACGGCCGGTCGACTGTCTTATCCGTGGTTAGCGAGAAATAGTACAGCCCCCCGCCGCCGAAAGCCAGTTGCGTCTCCGGCGTGCAGAAGACGACCGGGAGGGCGACGATCCCGCTCTTTTTCTCTTCCTTCTCCGCTTTTTCGATTTCTTCGTTGGGTTCTTCCTGGAAAGCGGCAGGAGCGGGCGCGGCCGAGCAGGCCAGACGTCCCACCGAAACGGCTATCAAGACGGTCCATAGGAAAGCCTTTCTTGCGCGCATGTGTTTTACTCCGGAATGGAAGTCGGATCCACCAGCGCGACCTAGCGAAAGCTCCTGAACGCGGCTTCCTCGTCCTCGAAAATGGAGGATTCGAAAAGCGTCGATATTCCCGTAATATCGAGAACGAGTCGAATTTTCGGGTTGATTTTTTCCAGCATGAGCCTTCCCCCCGTATTCTGAATGGAAACGAAGCTGGCGAGGAACTCTCCGACTCCGGTACTGTCCATAAAGGCGACTCCGCCAAAATTGAGGAGAAAATGCCTTTTGCCTTTTCCGAGCATTTCCTTGACCGACCGATGAAGCCCGATCTTTTCGATCGTGACCAAGGTCATGTCTCCCTCGATGTCAAAGATGATGACGTCACCGACTTCGCGTCTGGTTAATGCCATCGGTTACCCCTCATGAAAATGGTTTGGGATTCTCCCTTTTTCTGGAATTTATTTATCAAATAGAGGCCCAAAAGTCAATCCAAAAGAAACGCAATCAAGGCGACATTGAAATTTGTTCACACAACAATTGGCCAAGCCGGAATCAGCACATTGAAGATTTCCCCAGTCTGTGATAGAAGAAGCGGGTCGGGAGATGAAGAAAACGCTTGTTCGCGCGCTCTTCGCGTCCGTCTTGATCGGCCTCCCGCCAGTCTTCGCCCAGGAGACGGGCGCGCCACCGCGGAGTCCGGCTTTCAAGTTGACCTTCACAGAAAGGATCCGGCAGGAAAGCTGGGACAACACCCTCAGCCTGGACGAGACCACTGCCGATTCGACCGCCTATGTCCGCTTCCGGACGAGCCTCATGGCCCAATGGCGGCCCGCGGAACGCTTCGAACTGGCCGTCCGCCTGACCAACGAGAACCGGTATTACATCTCGCCCAAGCAGGACCCCAGGCTCGGCAAGAACTTCGACCTGAACGAAGTCTTTTTCGATTATCTTTACATCCACTGGAAGAACCCGGGCGGCCTCCCCTTCTCTCTCAAGCTGGGACGGCAGGACCTGATGATCGGAGAGGGATTCCTCATCTTCGACGGCGGTCCCTTGGATGGGTCCCGATCGGCCTACTTTAACGCCGCCCGTCTGGATTACACGATCAACGACCGGAATTCGATCATGCTCTTTTTCTGTCGTCAGCCCCGAACCGACATCTGGCTCCCTGTCATCAACGACACCGGCCAAAAAATGGTCGAGCAGGACGAGCAAGGCTTCGGGGCCTATTTCACAGGCGCCCTGAGAAGGGTCAAGGTCGAAGGCTATCTCTTCCGCAAAAACATCTTCGCCGCCGAGGAGGTCCCCTCCTCGGATTACAGCGTCCTGGGCGGACGGGCCGTCATTCCGCTGGCCGACGGACTATCCCTGACGACCGAAGGCGCCTTCCAGTCCGGGAAGATCGGAGAGCGCTCCCGCCGCGGCCTGGGCGGTTACTTTCACCTGGACTTCCAAACCCGGCTCCGTTTCCCGCTCCCCTCGCTCGTCACGGCCGGAATCCTTTGCCTGAGCGGGGATGACCCGGCCACGGCCGACGCCTACGAGGGCTGGGAATCATCCTTCAGCCGCTGGCCGAAATGGAGCGAATCGCTCATCTATCTCCAGGCCCGGGAGACCAAGCCGGCCGACTGGACCAATATCTTCTCCCTCTATGGAAACCTGGTGTTCGCGCCGACGGAAAGAGCCCGGCTCGACCTCACCTGGCATCATCTGGGCGCCCTGCAGATGGCTCCCCCCTCTTTCCTCCTGGGCGGCACGGGGAAACACCGCGGAGAGCTCATCATCGCCAAGCTGACCTACGAGCTCAACAAGAACATCTCCGGCCATTTCCTCTGGGAACGCTTTCTGCCGGGGGATTTCTTTTATAGCGGCGCCCGGGCCTTCGCCTGGGTCCGTTTCGAACTGATGTTCCGGTATTGAGCGGAGGGACCGATGACCCTGAAGATCCTGGTCATGGCTGTCTATATCGCCCTCATCGTGGCCATCAGCATCGGCCGCGGCCGGCGAACCCGCACTTTCTTTGACTTCTTCATGGGCGGAGGCGCGATCGGCCCGTGGATGACGGCCTTCACCTACGGCGCCGCCTATTTCTCGGCCGTCCTGTTCATCGGCTTCGCCGGCAAGGTCGGTTGGGGCTTCGGTTACTCGGGGCTCTGGATCGCCGTCGGCAACACCCTGATCGGCGTCCTGGCCGCTTGGTGGCTTCTGGGGCTCCGGGTCAAGACCATGGCCCAGGAATACGGGGTGACGACCATGGCCGAGTTTTTCGAGAAGCGCTATCAGAGCCGTTTTCTCAAGGTTTTCTCTCCCCTTTGCATTTTTATTTTCTTCGTCCCCTACTCGGCCGCCGTTTTCATCGGGCTCTCCTACCTGTTCCGCTTGAACTTCAACATGGAATACTGGCAGGCCCTTGTCCTGATGGGCCTTTTCACCGCCTTTTACCTCGCCGTCGGCGGCTACCGGTCGATGACTATGCTCGACGTCATGTTCGGCATCCTGATGCTGGCCGGGGGAGCGGTGCTCTTTGTCAACATCCTGATCAAGTCCGGCGGCCTCCCGGCCATCGGCTCCGGGCTCTCGGCCATCGACCCGAAGCTTGTCGCTGCGGTCGGCCCGCCCGGCCTCTGGCCGCTCTTCGCCCTCGTCTTCCTGACCTCCGTCGCCCCCTTCGGAATGCCTCAGCTCATCCAGAAATTCTACGCCGTCCGCGACCGCAGGGCCATCCGCGCCGGGATGTGGATCTCGACCCTCTTCGCCGCCATCCTGGCCGGAGTCGCCTATTTCGCCGGAAGCGTCACCCGGATCTATCTTTCTCCCGAGTCCGCGCCGGGCGCCTTCTCGGGCGGGAAGCCCGTCTTCGATGCCCTGATGCCGGAGCTTCTGGCCCGAGTCGTGCCTCCGTCGCTCCTCGTCCTGATCCTTCTTCTCATCCTTTCCGCCTCAATGTCCACTCTGGCGGCCCTTGTTCTCATTTCCAGCTCAGCCGTGGCCAAGGACCTCTACGCCGGGTTCATCCGGCCACAGCCTTCGGACCGGACGCTGACGCTGATGATGAGGGTGTTGAGTATTTTCTTCGTCTTCATCTCCGCCGTGCTGGCCTATTTTCGGCCTGCTACGATCGTCTCGATCCTGGGGATTTCCTGGGGGGCCATCGGGTCGGTTTTCCTCGGCCCGTTCGTCTGGGGGCTTCTTAGCCGGCGCGTCGGCAAGGCCGCGGCCATTTCGGCCTCCGTACTGGCCTTGACCGTATGCCTGACGCTCTACCTCAGGGGCGTTCCCTCTCCCGAAGCGGGGACCATCGGGATGATCGTCTCCCTGGTCGTCCCTCCGGTCTTCAGCCTGTTCCAAAAAAAGATGTCCGGCCAAATAAATAGGAACGGTCCATTCTATTAACCTTTCACATCAAGGGAAAAGGGTCTTAAACATCCTCTCCCCTCGTGGGAGAGGATAGAGGAGAGGGGGATCGGGTATAACGAGGTACGCAGACACCATAAATTAAGTTGGGACTTAGCTTAATTCAGGATATTGGCCACGGATTAAAGTGAGTGTCACCTTAATTGTTAGAGATATCAAACCGTGTAACCGTCGTCGAGCACCGGACCGTTGTCAACGATTCAAAATTATCGATGAATATTGAATCAAGGGGACACTTACCCTAATTCACAAGCAATACTTGCGCCTCGGTTTGAATTAAGGTAAATGTCCCCATAATTATGCTAAATATTAGGGAGGTATTTAATGAGGCTCAAATATTTCCTGGTTATCACTGCCGTAGTCATGCTCTGCCAAGGGATTTATGCCATGCTGTTGCCGGCGACAGTTTTATCGCAATATGGTGTTTCACATGGTCCTGTGGAGAGTTTTATGGCGCGATATGCTGCTCTTGGAACCTTTGTGATGGGGCTGCTGGCTTTGTTTTCTAGAGGCGTTGAAGATGACAAGGCGAAAAGAGCTGTCACCATCACATTATTGATCGCCAATGCAGTTGGTGTCGTCATTTCTGTAGCGAGCATGATTTCCGGTGTTATTGGCGCAACCGGCTGGGTTGTTATCGGTTTCTACCTATTCTTTGTTATCGGCTATGCCTATTTTCACTTCAAAAAACCAAAGGATTCATGAACAAGATC
>JBAQGA010000269.1:0-16793 GCA_049287565.1 Candidatus Aminicenantales bacterium | reverse complement strand
ATCTTTTTTTCACCCTCTCCCTCCACCCTCTCCCATCCAGGGAGAAGGATTTATATAAAGCCGTCCCCATTTTTCTCTCCATAATTCGTTTTCATCACATAAAGGGAGATGCTTAGCTTATGCGGTGACACACAACGAGATGGACTCCTCAGGATTTCGGTAACTGGTTGTGTGTCACCGAAAATCTATGGTATAAGCGGAGGAAATGACCTGGCAGCAGGCTTACGATCCCCTGGGCAACGGGATCCTTTCGGCGCTTGTCGCGGCCGTCCCGATCGTCGTCCTTCTCGGGACCCTCGCTTTCCTCCGTCTCAAGGCCCATCGGGCCGCGGTCCTCGGCCTGGCCGCTGCCTTCGTTATCGCCGTCGCCGTCTTCGGGATGCCGGCTGACAAGGCCGGAGCGGTGACCGTGTTCGGCGCCGCCTACGGCCTTTTTCCGATCGGCTGGATCATCCTTAACGTTATCTTCCTCTACTCTTTGGCCAACGAGAAGGGCCATTTCAAAGTGCTTCAGGAAAGCCTCACCGGGATCACCCGCGACAGCCGGCTGCAGCTCCTGCTCATCGCCTTTTGCTTCGGCGCTTTTTTCGAGGGCGCGGCCGGATTCGGGACGCCGGTGGCCGTCACCGCTGCCATCCTCATCGGGCTCGGATTCAGCCCCCTGGCCGCTTCCGGCCTCTCGCTCATCGCCAACACCGCGCCGGTCGCCTTCGGGGCTCTGGGAACGCCGATCATCGCTCTCCAGGCCGTGACCGGACTTTCGCTCCAGGGCCTCAGCGCTCAAACAGGCCGCATCCTGCCGTTCTTTTCCATCATCGTCCCGTTCTGGCTGGTCTGGGCCTTCGCCGGCTGGCGCGGCATGCTGGAAGTCTGGCCGGCTCTCCTCGTGGCGGGGGCGAGCTTTGCCTTGCCTCAATTCCTAGTTTCCAACCTCCATGGCCCCTGGCTGGTGGACATCATCGCCTCGCTGATCTCCATCCTTGGCTTGGTCGGGTTCCTGCTGGTCTGGCATCCCAAGCGGATCTGGGGTCTCAGCGGTCACGAGGCCGGCTCTCCGGCCCGCTCCGCCCACCGCTTCAGCCGGGCTGAGGTCGTCCGGGCCTGGATGCCATGGAGCATTTTGAGTGTCGTCGTTTTCATCTGGGGCATTCCCAGGGTCAAGGCGTTCCTCGACGGCCTGTCTTCACTCAAGGTAGCGGTGCCGCTCGTCCATCAGCTCGTCGAACGAATGCCTCCGGTTGTTTCCGGTCCAACGGCCGAAGCGGCCGTCTTCAGCTTCAACTGGCTGTCCTTCACCGGCACGGGCATCCTGGTCGCCGCCCTCATATCTGCGTTTTTGATGAGGTCTGGACCGCGCGAGATCGTCCGGGTCTGGTGGGCGACTTTGCTCCGCGTCCGTTATTCGCTCCTGACCGTATCGGCCATGCTGGCTCTCGGTTTCATCACCCGCTACTCCGGCCTCGACGCGGCCATGGGCCTGATGTTCGCCCGGACGGGAATTCTCTACCCCTTCTTCGGCACTATGCTGGGCTGGCTGGGAGTGGCCCTGACCGGCTCCGATACCTCCTCCAACGTACTCTTCGGCAGCCTGCAGCGGATCTCGGCCGAGCAGATCGGCCTCAGCCCGACGCTCATGGCTTCGGCCAACAGCTGCGGCGGCGTCATGGGCAAGATGATCGACGCCCAGAGTATCGTCGTCGCCAGCACGGCCACCCGCTGGTACGGGCACGAGGGCGATATCCTTCGCTATGTCTTCTTCCACAGCCTCGCCCTGGCGGTGCTAGTCGGGCTGATGGTGTTTTTGCAGGCGTATGTTTTCCCGTTCACCCGGTTGGTCGTCCGCTAGGCGCCCAAGGGAAAAAGTTTCAGCTATTTTATTCCCACGACATGACCCCAATCTGTTGTTAGACAAGTGTATTGCGATGGCTAATTTTTTTTTGGAATTTAGGATGATCGACGTTTCTTCCGCATGAATGCTTAATCTGTCAGCACCATAGGAAAGGGATTCCTTCTATGATGATGTGATGCAAGGAAGCAGCGGCCGCACTCGCGGAGATGAAGACCCCGGCGAAATAGGCCGTCAAGAAAAATGCTAGGGCAGGCGTCCTGATGGATCTGGCCGAAGAGGTATTGCGGGTGGAGGGAATCATCGAATGAAAGACGTCCTCTTGACATCCCTGCACATCGCGTTTTATCATCCCTGACGATGGGATGAAAAAGATTCTCAGTCGAGAGAACTATGGAAGAAAAACACCAATGAAAATAGCCCATTATTCTGAAATTGAAGAGAATCGAGTCCAGGATACAAACGTCTCTGGCGTATCTAAACGTGTTCTCATTTCTGCAAAAGACAACGCCCCAAATTTCACCATGCGATTATTTCATGTTGAACCAGGTGGCTACACCTATCATCATTCACATGATTTTGAGCATGAAATTTTTGTGATTGAAGGAGAGGGACAGGTGGTGATATCGGGGGGTTCAAAAACATTGAAGACAGGTTACACAATCTTTGTTGAGCCGGGCGAGGTGCATCAATTTAAGAATACCGGAAAAACACGGTTGAGTTTTCTTTGTCTGGTCCCAAACCGGGCAGCGTAAGTGAATGGCGGATTCAACTTTTTAACCACTTCTAACGTGATATCCCGGCAGTTCAGACGGACGACTCGCAAGCCAAGTGTCTTCGAGAAGGAGTCGCCAAGCGGGGTTGGGCCAAAGTGCCCTCCCATTTCTCCGATCGTGCCTAGGCCCCCCAAGCCATCACCATCCTGAATGATTTTTGGATTTCTAGAAAATTTAATAGAACGGATATGATCCTGTGGCCAAGAACTTGGCCACCAACTGGAACGCCTCTCCCTCGATGAAAAGAAAGGCCAGGTCTACTGCCGATATGGGAAAGGCGCAGGAGAGTACGCCGACGCCCATCCAAGGGACTCTCCCAAGCTTTGCCGGTTTGACAATAATCGGGCAGTGCATAGAATATGGCCGCATGCTCAAGAATAGGCTCGTTTACATCACCCTGTCCGTGCTCGTCTCCATCGGCCTGCTCTGGCTCCTTCTCTCGCAAGTCGAAACGGAGGACGTCGTCCACACCTTTTCCCGGATTTTCGTCCCCGCCCTGCTCGTCTATGCGGCTGGGGCTCTCATCGCCGCCTGGCTTCGCGCCTGGCGCTATAAGTGGCTGCTCCGGCCGCAGCTGATCAGCTGGCCGAACATGTTCATTGTCACCTTCATCCGGAACAGCCTGATCGACCTCCTCCCCGCCCGGCTCGGCTCTCTTTCTTACATCTATGTGCTCAACAAGAGACTCGGCTTCCCCTTCGAAAATGCCACGTCGAGCTTCGTCCTGGCGTTTGTCCTCGATTTCCTGACGATCAGCCCCTTCCTCGTCGTCTCCGTCATCGCCGTCGGCCTGGGCGCCAATGCGCTATCGACTCCGGCGCTCCTCATCCTCGCCGCCGCCTTTTTTCTCCTCGTTTTCCTGGTCTATTGGAAGCTCGTCCCCGTGGCCCGGTTCTTTCTCGGCGTCTTCCGGCGTCTTCTCCGTGTGGGGAGGATCGAGGGAAGAGCGACGGCCCGGACCGCCGTTCAAAAATTCGAGCTGACCATCCAGAGCCTTGATTCCGTTCGCCGGAGGGAAAATGCTATCCCGATATTCATCCTCTCCCTCCTCATCCGGCTGGCCAAGTATATCTCTTTGTTCGCCCTTTTTTTCGCGTTCCTCCGCAGCTACGGTTTTACTCTCCACGACATCAGCTTCTGGACCTTCATCTTGGGGCTGGGCGGAGCGGAGCTTACCTCAGCGCTTCCCATCAAGGGCCTAGCTGGGTTCGGCACCTGGGAATCGGCCTGGGCGCTGACCTTCGGTCTGATGGGTTTTGATCCCCGGCTAGCCGTCATCTCGGGGATAGGGGTTCACCTTCTCAGCAACATCTTCGAGTACTCGCTGGGCATCGCCAGCATCCTGATTCTTGCCTGGCCATACTTCCGGAGAAAGCGAACCGCTTAAAAGAAAGAAAGGATCCTGTTTTTCTTGCTCATGAGATTAGCCTGAGACCTGAAGTTTTCTTAAAACCGCCGACTTCTTATTCGGGTCGGCGCTCTTGGAGAAGACATAAAACGACCTTCTCGCGCGCGAGATCTTTTCCATGGCCTCGTCATACTTCTGATGAAAGGCCAGCTCGATCTCGATTTCCCTTTGGAACCCGGCCCGCTCGAATTGGCTCGTCCACCAGGCCGTGTCGGCACAGATGATGTGCCCGTTCTTGGGGTAGCCGTAGTCGTCCACTGGAATGGCCCGGAAGTTGCGTTGGGCGGCGACATCCTCTTCCCAGGCTTGGTAATCGATCTTGAAAATTTCCCCAAAGGAGCCGTCCTTACCATAGGCGGGGATATTGGCATAGAGATAGCCGCCGTCATCGACCAGGTTGATAATTTTTAGGATATAGGCGTCAAGTTTATTGGGATTGAGATGTTCAAAGATGTCCAGTCCCAGGACAACGTCAAAGCGGTGAGGAAGGGGGAGGCTCAGTAGGTCGCCGAGATGGATGGCGTCCCTGACCTCGGGAATAGCCTTGTCCAGGGCCAGACGGCTGATCTCGACGCCTTCGCCGCTGATGCCCTTGTCTTGGAGGCATTTTAAGACGGCGCCGTTGGCGCAGCCGATATCGAGGACAGATCGGGGATCGAATTCAGCGGCGATGTCGGCCATCATCCGTTTGTCCTCGTCGACAATGAAGCTCCAGACTCCCGGCCGTTCATAATAGCCGTTGTCGATGACTTTCCGTTCCAACCAGTCGAAATCCGCATCATCCTTAATCCTAAAGAACCAGCTCTTTTCTGTTCCCGATAGATTGCTTAGCATCTGATACCGGTCAGGATGCTCGTCTTGGATCGGCAGGACTTTGATATAAGCATGGATATTGTTCCAAACAATCTTGTAGACGAACTCCGGTGCTTCGGTGATGTTGAGGACCAGGGCCGCCCGAGAGTTGCCCGCACGCAGGAACTTGAGCTGATGGGCTTTGCCCACCGAGTCCGGCTCCCGGCCTAAAAATCTTTTATATATATAGTCAAGGAACTCTTCGTCCGAGAGCCGGTCGACGTTGACGCGTCTTTCTGACTCCGAGGATGGAATTTTCGATTTTCTTAGGATATTTCTGAACATTAAAAAATTTCTATATCACGCTATCCACCTTCTCATCCAAGAAGATGGTAAATTACCGGGGAAGCCGATGTCAAGGCACCGTGAAAAGCTCGGTGGGTGTAGCCGGAGCGGCCACGCCGACAAAGTTATGGCCTTAGTTGATATAGCCCAGGGCCTTGAGCTGTTCGCGGAGCTCCTCGCTTAGGGCGGTCTCGCCCACCCGCCGCTTCCGCGACTTCGCCGCGAGTTCCTCGATTCTCCGAACCAGGGTTCGAGCGAGGGCCGCGTTTTCGGCGGCGGCGTTCCGCTTCTCCTGAGGATCCTCGTCCAGGTCATAGACTTCGATCTGGGCCGTCGCCGGCGGGGGCGCCGTGAAGAAGGCCAGGTCTTCCGGACGGTAACGTTGGTTCAGGATGAGTTTCATCCGGCCGGAGTTGATGGCGATTTTCCGGGGAATGCGGGATCCCAATAGATCCGCGGCCAGCTCGGCCAGGAACTCCCGATCGCCGCCTTCGCGTCTCTCGAGGAGCGGAACGAGATCCCGGCCGTCGAGCCCCAGGTCCGAGACCCGGGCTCCCGCCTCCCTTAGGATCGTCGGCGTGATATCGGTCAGCCGGACGATCGACTCGACTCGCGTCCCGGCGAATCGCGACCGGGGGAATTTGATCAGGAGGGGGACCTTGAGCGATTCGTCGTAAAGGTCCGCCCCGTGCCTCCAGGCCCCATGCTCATAGAATTCCTCGCCGTGGTCGCTGGTGACGATGACCAGGGTTCGGTCGTAGAGGCCCGTTTCGCGGAGTGTATCCAGGAGCGGTCCGATCAACATCCGGTCCGTGTAGCGGACTTCGGCGTCGTAGAGGTCGGAAGCGTTCAGGCGGTCTTGTTCGGGCAGCGGGCGGAAGATTCCCTGCTGTCCTCCGACGGCGTTCAGCGGGTCGCGGACGCGGGCGGGCGTCCCGGGGGTCAGGAAAGCCGAACGGTCGGGTTCGGGAAGGTCGTAGGGCGCGTGGCATTGGTAGGTATGGAGGAACAGAAAAAAATTCCGGTCGCAATTCTCTCGAAGCCAATCCGAGGCGGCTCGGCCCAGCTGGGCCGCCCCGTCGAGCTTGAAAATGCCCCAGGGGCCCATCCAGAAGATGTCGAAACCGAGGTCGAATCCAAAAACGGCGCTGACGAAAACTCCCGAGGTCATGGCCGCGCAGTAAAAGCCCCGCTTTTTGAGCTCTCCGGCGAGCGTCGGCAGTTCGGGATCCATGCGGTCGTGCTCGCGCTCCACCTGGTGGTTCATCACGTTGAGCCCGGTCAGCAGAGAGACATGAGAGGGAAGCGTCCAGCTCGAGGGAGCGTACGTCCTCATGAAGACGGCGGCGTCCGCGGAGAGGCCGTCCAGGCGAGCCGTCGTAGCCCGGGGATATCCATAGCAGCCCAGCCGGTCGGCCCGCAGGGTGTCGACCGAGACAAGAATCACGTTGGTTCCGTCTTGGACGGGAAGATAAAGGAGGGGCTTCTGCCAGAAGGAAAAGACGCCGTCCTCGCCCCGAACCGAAAGTATGAGCCGGGCCCTCCCCGCGCCCGCGGGCAGTTTCAGGCGATGGGCTTTCACGTCGAACGTGCGTTCCTCCTCGCGTTCCGGGAGGAACTGTTCCGCTTCGAAGAGGAGGTGGCGGTCCGTCCCTCTCTGCAGGACGACGGAAAAAATCACCCTGGCCGAAGCCGCCTCTTCGGCGCCGCGGAGCCGTTCATAGTTGGCGTCGCGGACGATCCCCGTATCGAATTCGAAGACGCAGCCTTCTGGAAGGTCCAACTCGAACCGATAGACACTGCGTGGCGGCGCGAACAGGATGCGCATCGTCTGGAGGCCCACCGTGATCTTCTTTTTTAGGCCGAAGGGATTCACTCCGCTTTCGGACCCGGGAAGAGGTTCGGAATCGGCGGGGATGAGCGCCGTCGCGACCCCAGGATTATTCATGAAGGGACTTTGAACGACACCCCGAGCGTCGAGAAGCTCGATCAAGCGCCAGATCTTGGGCGTTTCCTCCTCGCGAGGCCGGCAGACGGAGAAGGCAAGCGCCGACAGGATGAGGGCGATCGCGGTTCTGAGTGAGGGGGTCCGTCGGCGGCCTGAACGGCGCCGGACGCCGAACCCCTCCGCAGCCGGCCGCGCGCCGGCGAGTTCGTTTCGAATCGGCGGGACGAAGCTCAAGATTTCAGACCCGGCACTCTATGATAATGAATTGCCGCAGGGGAAGCAACCGATCTACCCATGGGCCGGCTCCCGATGATTGATGATCCTGTCCACCCCACAATAGTCCGTGAGGAAGGCCGCCGAGGGGCTAGGCCCGGTATCTTGATGCCGCCTCTCAGAAACGGGCGACGAGTCCGACACCGAATTCTTTTCCGCCCAGGTCGAGCTTCGTGGTCCCGTCGGGCAGAGCTTCGGCCAGCGTTTTCCTTACGCCATTGATCCGGACGAAGAGTTTTCCAGCCAGGAACTTCGTGATGTTGATATAGGTCCCGGCCTGAGCATGAAAGCCGATGGCGCTGCCGCTTGTGTCGGGGATTTCGGTTGCTCCCTCGATTTTCTCCGAATATGAATAGATTTCGAGGCCGGCTCCGATGAACGGTTCGAGCACACTCCAAACGACCGGGCGATAGAGCAGACCGACAGAAGTGGCGTTGATCCGGAATTTATCGATATTGGCGTAATGGCTTGTTTTCGTCTCATCCGTATAGATCCGGTAGGAGGCCCAGACGTCGATGTTGTACAGCGTGTGCACGGACGCTTCGAATCCCCATCGGTTTCTCTGAGAATGATGGAAAAACGACTTGAGATTTTTGTCGTTGATCATCCACCCCTCGAAATATACTCCGAGGCGGAATCTGGGCTGGCCCGGCTTTTCCGCGGGCGCCGAAGCTTCGTCCTGCCCGGCCGCGAGAGACGTCAGGGGACAGAAAAATGGGATCATCAGAACAAGAACCAGGGATGCTATGACGAATGCTTTCATCATTTTTCTCTTTCGCTGGTCAGATTGTTTTTTCCTTGACGGAGTCGTCAACGATCCGAACGCACAGAAGACCACTCTGACCCGGGAAGACGCGTTGTATCAGACGACTCCTCGCTCGGGTCGATGATCGGGCTCTCGTCGCCGTTGCTGTCGACGCACGTAACGACATACACATAATCGATATCGGAGGCGATGCTTTTATCTTCGTAGCTGTAGACGTCCGCTGCCAGAACGGCAATCAGCGCCCATTGGGAGCTGTCCGCCGTCGCCTCTTTCCGATAAACGCGGTGCGCGGCGATCGTGATCCCCTGCTCGGCATTCAGAGGGTTATCCTCCCAGCTCAAGATGTTCAGGCTATACCCGTAGAAGAAGCTGCGCTCGATCTTTTTTTCCACCACCAGGTTGGAGACGGATTGAACCTTTGGAGGGGGAGGGGGGAAGATGCCGGAGACCGTTGTCAGATAGCAGGACGTGGGTTCGGCTTGGTTGTCCCAGGTAATCAGAATGCTGTCGCTGCCCATATGGGCAGAGCACCAGTAAGCGGGGGTACTCGAGACGTCGGCGAGCTTAATCCATGAATTATGTTCCGCATCGTACTTGTAGAGAACAACCATCCGTTCGCTGGTCAAGCCGGCCCAATAAAAATCCGATTCCCGGGTCATCAATTTATTATACATAGTGCACCAGGGGCGTACCGGGCCGTCGGAAATCTCCTGGATCTCGCCCCATTTTTCTGCAAGGGGATCGAAGAGGCAGGAAAAATAAGCTCGCTCCTGAGATCTCATCCAGGTCACCATGATTTTGCCCTCGCTGTTGATGGCGACACGGGAATACCAGGTCCAGCCTGTCTGGTCGGACACGTTCTTCCAGTAGATATCCTTGTTGGATTTATTCACTCCGTGGAGGATTGTGTCCAGGATGTCTTTGCCGTCCCCAGGGAACTCCATTTTGTAGGAGATCCACGTGTTGTCGTCGGCGTCGATCGCCGCGTCAACCATGGTGTTGGCATTGCGGTCCTGGGTGATGTTTTGGAAATTGGAAAACATCGTCTTCCCTGCGGGCTTGGTTCCGACAATGACGTCCTTGGTGATGCCTCCGCCAACCGCGACCATGGCCGAGACGAGGACGACCGTGTCGTCGGATCGGACACCCAGGGCCAGTGTGGCTTCGTGCCTGGTATCGATCTTGCGCATTGAGGCCCAGGTGCCGTCCTTGAAATATCCGTAGTACAAGGCTTTGCTGGCATCCTCGCAGACATAGTGGAAAGTCCCCGTGCTGTCGGCGACGATGTCGCTGAACCAGTAGTTTCCGTATCTCGGGCTGCCGGGAATCCGCCCTCCGCCGCTCCAGGTCCCGTTCTTATAATAATAATAATGGGAGTACAAGTCGTTGCCCCTGAAAGTATAAATCCGCTCGCCCTTGACGTTCTCGGCGACGGCAGGGAATCTTTGGTTTCCGGTGAAGCCTTCCGTCATCTTGCGGATTTCAACTTTCATTTCCTGGGCCTGAAGGCTCAGGGCCGCGGCCAGCAGCAGGACCGTGGGCATGAATCGCTTCATCAGGACCTCCTTCGAAATATTGGCCTAGATACCAATCCGGCAGTAGACCGCCATTTTATCCAGAAAGATCGGATGAGTCAAGGGATTCGGCGTGGCGTGGCCTTTTGTCGGCGGACATTCCTTAGAAAACTTGAAAAGGCAAATAAAAATCGTTATCATCCCCCCCGAAAAAAGTTGAAATTCCACCCCCGTTCTCATCGCCAGGGGTGATTGACATGAATTCGCCCGATCGAGGACAATCAAAAACGGAAAGGAGAAAAGTCATGACGGGCAGGACTGGAAAAAGCTCGAATCGCGCAGCCCTGATATCGGGATTGGTTATTATCCTCCTCCTGGGCGCGGTTCGGGCTGCGGCCCAATACGACATCTATGACCTTGGCTACACCGTCAGGACGCACGATATCCAGGCTGATAACGCAAACAACGTACATATCGTCTGGACGGACCGCGCTGTTCTCTACTATGGGAAGATCGTCAATAATGCCATATCAGGCAGAGTGGAGGTGGCGAGCGGCATCGAGACATCGATGTGGCGTCCTTATGTCTCCGTCCAGCCCGATGGAGGTTCCGTCCACGTCGCCTGGACGACGGCCGGTTTTGGAAACATGCTCATGCATTCCTGGAAGACCACGGGAGGATGGACCACCGAGCATGTTCTGACCGTCCCGGGCACTCAAAAATTGAGCCAGGCGACGTGCGCCATCGACTCCAGCGGCATCCTCCATGTTATGTTCGTCATCTGGAATAACGTCAGTACCAACGACTGGGCCACGGTTTTTTATATGCGAAAGTTGGCCAGTGGAAAATGGGAATCCGAACAGCAGTTCATTCCGTACGACATCGAATATAAACATCCTTTTCTCATTGTCGACTCCGGGGGCCGAGTTCACGCCACCTGGACTCTTCAGGGGAGATTCGGAACCGATGTATATGAAGCCTATTACTGCACAGCCCCCAGCGGGGGCAAGTTGTCATATACCGACATGGTGAAACTCCCCAAGAAAGCCGATTGCGACGTCAATGGTTACGGAGAACTCTACGTCGACCATAACGGAGTCGTCCATCGATCCATAGGTGGGTGGAGCAACGCCAAGCAAAAAATGTGCCTCGATCACACGAAAAAGCCGGTCGGGGGGAGTTTCGAAACTCCCACCCGGGCGAGCATCGGGTTTCTTAATGTGTGGACTGATCCCATACCGGTCGTGGTCGCAAACGAAGATGGGGTCGTCATCGTCGCCTGGGTCGAGATCGGATCCAACGGATCGAACACGGTCAAAGCCTCCTTTTATGATCCGGGCGAGCGCACTTGGTCGCTTTATACGGTCGATCCGGCCGCCGGTATTCCGACGGTCCATTATGGTTACCGTGTGGCCCTGACTCGTACGGATAAACAGCTTTACGGCGTCTGGCGGGGCAGCAACGGCCATATCAAACTCCTTGTCTCTGGGCTCGACGGAACTCCTCCGCCTGACGCTCCGCCCCCGCCTCCGCCGGGCGAAAATCCCGTGGCCAGCTTCACCGCTACCCCGACTTCCGGGCCTTCGCCGTTGACCGTCACGTTCGACGGGTCGGCTTCCTATGACTCGGACGGGAGCATCGTCTCCTACAAATGGAGTTTTGGCGAAGAAGAGGCGTCCGGGGCGATCGTGAGCCATACCTACACGACCAGCGGAACTTTCAGAGCACACTTGACCGTTACTGACAACGACGGAAACACAGACAGCGCTAGCGAAGTCATCCAGGTGAGCAAGCCGAACCAGCCCCCGGTTGCCGATTTTAATTTTTCGCCTAGTACGGGAATCTCCCCTTGCGAGATCGCCTTTGACGGAGGGACCTCTCGCGACCCGGATGGGACCATCGTCCAATACAGCTGGAATTTCGGGGACGGCGGCCGCGCCTCAGGCCGGGCGGCCAGACATACCTACACTCGCTGGGGAACGTTCACGGTCAGCCTGACTGTTCGGGATAATACAGGCTCCTCCGCCCACAAGGTCCGCAATATCGAGATCCAACGACTCTTTCAACCTCTGAACATCCGCTGGGAAACTCATCAGGATGAGAGCCTTTTCCAGACACGTTCCGTCAACGAGGTGATTTGGGAGCGAAACCCGGCCAACGACTCTCTGGGAGTCCAGATCATCCTCCACCGGATTTGGCGCAAGAAAACCGGGGAAAGCGACCTGGCTTTCAAGCTTATCGGAGAACTGACGAGCGATGTTTACAGTTACACGGACAAGGATGCCGGCTCGGATAATACTTACATCTATACGGTCACGGTTCGCGATAACCAGGGTCATGAAAGCCCGATCGTCGGCTCCGGAGGAAACTCGAGCCTCATCCAGTCCAGCCAGGATTTCCAGCCCGTTCTCAAGAGGAACAAGCTCCGGCATAGATAGGGCAGCGAACGAGTTCGGTTTCTATTTGGGTTGTGGAGGAGCATCCCGCTTTCAAAGTTGCAGACCCCGAAAAAATGAGCCGCGACCATGGCTGCGGGGCCTGACACGGCCACGGCCTCGATTTTCACGGGCTTGTATCCTTTCCAGCACGGCATCGTCATGGGCCTGTTGGTCCGGACTGGGCTGATCAGGAGGCGCCCTTTGACATCCCAGCATATCGCGTTTTATAATCCCGGACCATGGGATATGGAGAAATGAGCGTCTGAACGCTCGTTCAGCCAGCAGGAAGAAAGAGAAATGTTGGATTTTATGGCGACCCGGCCGGACGATAGTAGAGATCCCTAGAAAGGCGAAGTTGATTTGACCAAAGGCGTCTTTTCGGGCAGGAGTGTCGTCGCGGCGTTTCGGCGGCTCCGCCTCCGGCTGAGCGGGAACCGGCCATTCTGGATCGGCGCGGCGATCTTTTTTGTCGTTTTTCTGATCACCCGCCTCCCGTATTTCCTCTATTACCAAAGCACCATCGTGAATCCCGACAGTTCCGGCTACTTTATGATCGTCGACCAGATGAACAAGGGGTTCTGGCCGAACCTCTCGATCCGGACGATCGGTTATCCGCTCTTTCTCAAGATCGTTTACTTCCTTTCTTCCACGAGCTCCGCCGTCGCCACGGCCCAGCACGCGATCACCCTCGTTTCGAGCCTCTTTTTCATCTGGGCCATGGCCCGGGCTTTCCCTCGACGTCCCTTCTTTCCCGTCGTGGTTTCCCTCGGCCTGGCGGCCCACGCTGCCATTCCCTGGCGCATCCTCTCCGATTCGTCGTATATGGCCGACAGTCTATTCGTCAGCGCGATCGTCGTCACCCTCGGACTGCTGGCTTTTGGCCTCGCGAAGCGGAAAAAATCCCCCTTCGTTTGGGCGTCCCTTTCCACGGCCATGACGGTCCTCATCCGGCCCGCTGGTTTATTTCTGGTCCCCGTCTTGGTTCTCATCTTAGTTTTCATGGTCCGGAATAGGTTCGGTCAGGGCCCCCTGATCGCGGCCGTCCTGCCTTGCGCGGCCGTCCTCCTGTCCCAGATGGTTTACAACTCCCTGGTCATCAGGTCTTTCACGCTTTCGGGCTTTTCCGAGCACGCTTTGATATCCCTGACCTCCACGTTTCTGGAGCCCGACCCTTCTTACGGCCCGACGGCCAACCTGGCCATCGAACGTTGCCGGGCTGTTTTCAAAGACAGGGACCGCCGCGTTCTCCAGACGTCCTGGGATCCCCGGGCGATCAACCAGGTTTTCAAGAGATACTACGAACGCAACCGTGCCCGGATCGCCGCCGTGTTCCTGGAGGCGGAACCCAGGAAGAAATACAATCTCTACATCGAATGGCGACCGCTGTGGCGCCGGATGGCCGGAGACGCCCTGCGCAAGCATCCCGGCACGGCCCTAAAGTATGTATATTCCAGCCTGTACAAAGTTTTCGTATCGAATCTCTGGAGAGGTGTCAACCTATACCGGGAATTGCGCCAAAATTGCCTAGACGACCTGCCCAAGCTCAAGCTGGTCCGCGAATTCGGGAACCCGAACACCAGCTTCAGCCGGCGTTTCAACACCCGGGCTTACGCCTCGACCCTGACGCCGGACGGGTTCGCCCGGGCTATGCTCCCCGAGCTCTACGGTCCGGACGGGCATCCCCGCGTTTTGGGGCGTCCCCGGCCCGAACGCGGGGAAGGGAAGACCATCCCCTTGCCCGAACGCTTGCATCTGCGTCTGATCTCTTTCCATAGCGCGCTTCTCGACAATCCGGGCTGGGCCCTGGCATGCCTCGCGGTTTGGCTTTTCTCGTTCGCCCGCGTCGTCCGGACGGGATTCCGCCATCGCGGCGCGTTTACGCTTTTCGTCCTGACGTCTGGGGCGTTTTTCTACGGCGTTATCGTGGCCGCCTTGGCCTTTCCCTATCTGCGCTACACATACGGCCTTGAATTCGTCTATTACCTGTCCCCCTTCATCTGGCCGATCGCCCTGGGCCGTAAAGACGACGCCGTCCCGGCGGCATAGCGCGAGTCTAGCCCCCAGGTATACCCTTTTGCCAGTTCATCATCTGCGGGCTTGGGTTTATTGCCCATCCGTCAGAGCGACAACAGAGTGGGCCACGGCGGCGGCGAACAGCTCATTGCCCCGTCGGTTGGGATGGGCATTGGCGTCGCTGATGCGCACCTGGCGTGGAGCGAACTGCAAAAACTGCTCCAGGGGGTCGACGACCCGGAACCCCCGGGCTTCCGCCAATCCCTTGACATCGCTGTGCACGTCCCGGTAGGGATACCTATCGAAATGCTCCAACTCGGGGTAGATGGCCACCATGACGGGGACCTGTAGCCGCTGGATCAAATACTCGATCCTATCGAATGCCGCCTGCAGGCGGTCGCGATTTTCTGCTTCCCGGTAAGCGCTGATGATGAATCCCTGGTACCCCAGGCGCAACACCTTCTGCCCATCGGGTGAGTAATGGGGAGGCTGGGTATCGGCCCTGGTCTTCAGAAGGAACAATCGGTTTTTCACCAACACGTAGAGCCGGGATTTCCCCAAGATTCGATCCAACCAGGACAGGCCCGTGCTGAAAAAATCGTTGTACCCGCGGTATTGGCTCAAGACCCGGCGCTCGCGGCTGAGCACACCGATATCGTTCAGGCAGTAGCCGATGACAATCAGGTCGGGTTGGAACGCCAGCACCCGGGTTTCCAAGAGCCGGGCTTCCTGGGTGGTGTCATAGCCCATGACCCCGAAGTTGATCACTTCTGTGGAGCGCCAGCCGGCCAACTCCGATTCCAGCAGCCGGGGCCAGGTATCTTCTTCCTCCACCCCCATGCCGAAGGTAAAGGAATCGCCGAGGGCGGCGATGCGGTACACACCGGCCGGTTTGGGTATGGCAAATTCGCGGCCGTCGCGAATCCCCTGTTGGTTGATCCGGTACCAAACCTGATCCTCGAACGAGGTACTGCCGGGAATCAATTCGTACCCCAGAAGCGGATCGGCGCTAAGGCGATGGGTTTTCAAAGACAGGGGGATGATCGGGCCCTGGAGTTTTTTCCAGGCCAAACGGATCGCGATCTCCAAAACCCCCAAGGTCAGGAGCGTGGCGATGATCACGGCCCCAAACCGGAACAGCCATCTTTTCATCGGCGGATGTCGGGATCAGAACAGGGTGTAGATAAAGGGAGCAATGGCGCTGCCCTCGGTGAGGACCAGCAGGAGACCGACCAGCACCAGGATGATGATGATCGGCACCAGCCAATACCGTTTTCTATGCCTGATGAAATCCCAGAGTTCCTTGAGAATCGATAATTTTCCCATGTTGCCTTCCTCTTGATTGGCGAATCATTCAGAACTGATGCTCATACCCGGTCGGATTTTCCGGCTGCTCGTAGTAGGAGTTCTGTCGCGGCTCCAGGCGGATGGCCAAAAACCGTTTCCCGAAAAGGCGCATGATCAGGGAGAGGGGGGTGAGGATCAGAAAAAAGACCGCGGTGGAAATGACCAGGAAAATGAAATTGCCGATGTAGCCGCTGCCGATCATGATCAACCGGAACAAGGGGAAGAACCGTTTCGGCTGGAACAAAAAAAGGGCGATCAGCGCCGTGGCGATGCCGGACCACAAGATCCGTCCCTGGGTATTGGCAGCCGGCACGAACTTGAGAACGGCCAGGCCGGTGAAAACCCAGAGCAGCACCAGAAACAGCCGCACCTGTTTGGCTTTGAATTCAATGGCTTTCATCAGTCGAGTGGAAACTCCTTCATCCAGCTTTCATCCTCCGGAATGAAATCTTGTTCCCGCTTTTCGATCAGGAAGTTCTCCAACACCAGATAATCCATGTTGGTCCGGATGAAACACCGGTATGCGTCCTGCGGGCTTTCCACGATCGGTTCCCCGCGAACATTGAACGAGGTGTTGATGATGATCGGACAGCTGGTCAGCCTGTAGAAATGGTCGATAACGTCATAGTAATAGGGATTGGTTTCGCGGCTGACGGTATGGAGGCGGGCCGAATAATCGACGTGGGTGATGGCCGGGACAATGGAGCGGATGATGGAGAGTTGGTCGAGGCCGCTCCGTTTTTTCTCCTCGTCGGTGAGCTGATGGCGGAATTTTTCCTGGATATCGTAGACCAAGAGCATGTACGGGGAGGGCTGATGGAAATCGAAGTACTCGCCGGTATGCTCTTCGAGCATCGAGGGGGCGAAGGGGCGGAACGATTCCCGGAACTTGATCTTCCGGTTCATCTTCGACTGCATTTCCGGAGAGCGGGCGTCGCCGATGATGCTGCGTCCACCCAGGGCGCGCGGACCGAATTCCATCCGGCCCTGAAAAAACCCGACCACCTTCTGGCCGGCGATCAGTTCGGCTACTTTGCGGCTCAAATCGGGCCGGGGCATTTCCGTATACTTGATGTTCTGCTCTTCAAGAAAACGGCGGATCTCCCCGCCGGTGTAGGAAGGCCCCAAAAACGAACCCTGCTGGGAATCATGCCGGCCGTCTGCCCGGCGGGGGTTTTTCAGATGCTTGTACCAGACGGCCAGGGCCGACCCCAGTGCGCCGCCGGCATCACCGGCCGCCGGCTGGATCCAGACATTTTTGAAGATCCGCTTTTTCAGGATCTTGCCGTTAGCCACACAATTGAGGGCTACACCGCCAGCCAGGCAG
>JBAQGA010000268.1:0-32056 GCA_049287565.1 Candidatus Aminicenantales bacterium | reverse complement strand
CCTCGAAGATGGTCACATCGTGGCCGAGGATGACAAGGTCGTTGGCCACGGTGATACCGGCCGGGCCGGCTCCGACGATGGCCACTTTTTTCCCGGTTTTGGGCGCCATATCCGGGACTTCGATCTTCCCCTCGGCCGCTTCCCAGTCGGCCACGAAGCGTTCCAGCCGGCCGATGGCCAGCGGGTCTCCTTTCTTGCCCACAACGCACATCTTTTCGCACTGCTCTTCCTGGGGGCAAACGCGGCCGCAGATGGCCGGGAGGGCGTTCGTTTCCTTGATCTTCTTGACGCCCGCGCCGAAATCGCCTTCGACGATGCACTTAATGAACCCGGGAATGTCGATCCCGACGGGACAGCCTTGGTTGCACAAAGGCTTCTTGCACTGGAGGCAGCGTTTTGCCTCCTCAACCGCCGTCTCGATGGGATAGCCGAGGGCCACTTCGTCGAAGTTCTTGATGCGTTCCCAGGGAGTTTGTTTGGGCATGGACCGGCGGTTCGGGTCCAGTTTTTTCTTTTCCGGCTTCGCGGTTTTTTCTTCGCTCACTTCAGACTTCCTCTCTGCTTCCGCGCGGCATTCTCCCTCAGAAATGCGACTGGCAGCTCGACCGGCGCAGCGGATCGATTTCTTCGGGATTATAACTCTTGCGCCGTGCCAGGAACTCCTCCCAGTCGATCTCGTGGCCGTCGAAATCCGGGCCGTCCACACAGGCGAATTTCATCTTCCCGCCGACGGACAGCCGGCAGACGCCGCACATACCCGTTCCGTCGATCATGATCGGGTTCATGTTGACGATCGTCTTCCAGCCCAGCGGCTTGGTGATCTGGGACATCCGCATCATCTGGAAGGTGCAGCCGTTGACGATGGTCAGGTCGGGGACGATGCCGACTTGATGCAGCATCTCCGGGATCTGGCCGATATGGCCTTTCTTTCCTTTGGTCCCGTCGCGGGTGATGACGAACACCCTGTCCGAGACCTTATGAAACCTGTCTTCCCAGTAGAGGAGGAATGAGCTCCGGGCCTCCAGGATCGAATAGACCTTGTTCCCCGCCTCCTTGAGGGCTCGGGCGACCGGAAAGACGGACCCGATGCCGTAGCATCCTCCCAGGCAAAGGACGGTCCCGAAATTTTTGATCTCCGTTTCCTTGCCGAGCGGACCGACAAAGGTGGGGATGGTGTCCCCCGGCTTGAGGCGGGCCAGCTTAGCGGTCGACCCGCCGACCTGCATAAAAATAGAGGTCACCGTGCCGGCCTTCCGGTCCCAGTCGGCGACGGACAGGGGGATGCGTTCGCCCATCTGGTCGGGCCGGACAATGATGAAATTCCCCGGCTTTACGGACTCGGACACGGCGGGTGCCTCGACGACGAACTCGTGCAGGTTGGGAACGATCATCCGCCGCTCTATGATCTTATACATACGCAATCTCCCTCAATCCACAGACTCCTTCAACTTTCGGCCCGGGTGATGCGGACCCTTGCCGGGTTCGGCCGGAGGTTGAACAACGGCCCGAACTCACGTCCCCGCTTCAGCCCTCCGAGGATGATCCGCCGGGTGAAATAGATGGCTCCTTGGGCGCACTCGGGATCGGCCTTGACCTCTCCCTCGGCACCGGCTGCATCTCCGTCCCAGGTAATCCTGATCCCGTCTCCGCTTTGCAGGCCGAGCGATTCCAGGTCCGCCGGGTGCATCCGGAATCCCTCCTCCAGGGCCAGTTCGCACAGTCCCCCGACCTTGGAGACGATGTCGATCCCACGGTGCCGATAGCCCCCCGGTTCGGCCACCAACCAGAAATCGCCCTCCGCCATCTTGCCGCCGGCCGGTGCAACAATCACCGGCTGTTCAGTGGGCCTCATCCGCCGCGGTTGGCGGTCGATCGTCGCCGGGAAACCGGGCACAGCCGCGCTGATTTCCTGACGGACATCGGCGGCCGTCCGGTAGTCCAACGGCCGGCATCCGATGGCCTTGGCGAGATCGGAGAAGATGCGCCAGTCGGGACGCATGAACCCGGTGACGGCTCCCTCAGGGAGATTTTCGACCTGGACGACTTCCTGAATCCGGCCCTCCAGGTTGGTCAAGGTGCCGCCGGCTTCGGCGAAACTCGAGGCGGGGAGGAAAGCATCCACCTGGAACGGAGGAAGATAGGTGTCTTGAACGATCAGGTAATCGCAGTCGGGCTTTTCCCGGAAGGCGACATCGCCGACGCAGTAGATCACCCTGGGCCGTTTGCTCCCGTTGAGAACATCCTCCCATCCGAAGCCCCGGCCCTCCCTGGGAATGCCGCCCGGCCCGATCCTCAGAAAGACTCCCATCTCCAGTGCGCCCCGCGAGTTGGCGCCGAAATATAGGGGAATGAAATTGATATGTTCGAGCCCGGCCAGGGTCATGAGACCGTCCACCAGAGCGGCGGTGTCCCCATAATGAAAGACCCGCGGACCGAGGATGAGCGTCACTTCTTTGCCGGAGGCGACGATCTCGAGCGACCTCTTCAGACCGGCAACATCTACGGCCGCTTCCTTGGCGGCGGCGGAAGCGTCGATCTTCCGGCCGGCCCGGCGCTCGGCGAAGGCCTTGAAGAGCAGACCCTCCTTCCCCGGCAGCGGGCATAGCCAGTCATCGGTGTAGCGGGCCAGGTTGCTGTCGCGGGGATCGATCGTCACCAGCCTGGCACCGTGGTCGAGCGCCTTGCGGACCTTGGTCCCGACGACCGAGAAATTGAAGCGGCTGTCCAGCCCGACGGCCAGGATCGTATCCGCTCTGGCGATCTCCTTGATGGAAATGGATAGGGAGAATAGCTTCGACCAAAGCCCCGGCCCACCGGCCAGCTCCAGCCGGGCCGTCGAGTCGATGTTGTCGCTTCCGATGCATTCGCGGGCGAACTTCTGGCCGGCGAATAATCCCTCGTTTGTCAGGTCCGGAGAGACGAGCATCAGGAAATCCTCGGGCCTGACTTCCTTGAGCTCGGCGGCCACTTTCTCCAGAGCCTCATCCCAGGCAACTCCCCGGAAATAGTTGCCTTTTTGGAGCATCGGCCGCTTGGCCCGCTCGAAATGGTGGGTCACCTCGGGCTGGCAGAACCGGCCCTTGACGCAGAGCTGCCCGTCGTTGACTTCCGGGTCTATATTCGCCCGGGCTCCCGTCAGTCGGCCGTTCTTGTGGAAAAGCTCGACCTGGCAGCCGACGGCGCAGAAGGGACAGGTGGAGATGTGGAAACCATCCGGCTTCCCCTCCCACTTGGAGGCCTTGTCCGCCAGCGCGCCCGTGGGGCAGACGTCCACACAGGCGCCGCAGAATTCGCAGCCGGCCTCAGCATGGCTCCGCCCGAAGGCCGGGCCGATCTTGACCTTGGGACCGCGGTGGGTGAAGGCGAGGACACTGGTGCCGCGGACCTCCTGGCACATCCGGACGCACCGGCCGCAGAGGATGCAGACATTGTAATCCCGGTCATAGAAGGGGTCGTCATGTTCCGGGTCATAGCCGTGATATTCGATCGGAAAATCGATCTCGGTAATGCCGATCTTCTCGACCAGGTCCTGCAGTTCGCATTGCCCGTCGTTCGGACAAAAGCGGCAGCCCGTGGTCACCCCGGCCTTGCGGATCGTCCCTTGATAGTCCTTGCATTCGACCCGCTCGTCGCAGACCAGGCAGCTCGAAGGGTGTTCGCTAAGGATGAGCTTCAGGATCTCCTGGCGGAGCTCCAGGAGGGTGGCCGTGTCCGTCAGGACTTTCATCCCCTCCTGGGCGGTCGTGCTGCAGGCCAATGGATAGCCGCGCATCCCTTCGATCTCCACCATGCAGAGGCGGCAGCCGCCGAAGGGGGAAAGGTCCTTGTGTGAGCAGAGTGAGGGGATGTCGACGCCGTTGAGCTCGGCGGCCCGGAGGACGGTGACGCCTTCCGGAAAGGTCGCCGGCCGGTGATTGATCTCCATTGTCAGTGTTCGAGGTTCTTGGCGCGCCATGTCTCAACCTAGGATTCGATGATGATCGCGTCTCCGGCGATCGCGTCGAACCGGCAGATCTCGTAGCAGGACCGGCACTTGATGCATTTGGACGGGTCCAGGTTATGCGGCTCCGACCGGGGGCCCGTGATCGCCCCGGTCGGGCAGACGCTCACGCAGCGCTGGCAGCCGGTGCACTTGCCCGCGACAATCCGGTAGCTCACCAGGCTTTTGCAGACGACGGCGGGACATCGCTTGTCCTTGACGTGGGAGATGAACTCGGACCGGAAATACTTGAGCGATGTCAGGACCGGATTGGGAGCCGTTGAGCCCAGCCCACAGAGCGAGCCGCTCTTGATCGTCTTGCCGAGCTTTTCCAGCTTTTCCAGGTCGGCCAGCTCTCCCCGGCCGTCGCAGATCTTCTCCAGAAGCTTGACCATGTGACGGGTCCCGACGCGGCAGGGAACGCACTTGCCGCACGATTCCTTCTGGGTGAAGCCCAGGAAATACTTGGCGGTGTCCACGATGCAAGTGTCGGAATCGACCACGATCAGGCCGCCCGACCCCATGATCGAGCCGGCCTCGGCCAGATGCTCGTAGTCGATCGGAGTATCCAAGAACTCGTCGGAAAGGCATCCGCCGGAAGGGCCCCCGGTCTGGACGGCCTTGAATGGCTTTAGGGTCCCACCGCCGATGTCGAAGACCACTTCCCGCAGGGTCATCCCCAGCGGGACCTCGATCAGGCCGGTCCGTCGGACCTTGCCGACCAGCGAGAACGTCTTCGTCCCTTTGCTCGTCTCAGTTCCGCGGCCGGCGTACCATTCTCCACCGTTGCGCAGGATATGAGGCAGGGTACCAAGGGTCTCGACGTTGTTGATGATCGTCGGATAGCCATGAAGCCCGGAGACTGCCGGGAAAGGCGGCCGGGTGCGGGGCATCCCGCGCTTCCCCTCGATCGAGGCGATGAGGGCGGTCTCTTCGCCGCAGACGAAGGCGCCCGCGCCCTCCTTGATCGTGATCTCGAAGCTGAAGTCGGAGCCCAGGATGTTCCGGCCCAGCAGGCCGATCTCCCGCATCTGGACGATCGCTTTCTTGAGCCTCTTGATGGCCAGCGGGTACTCGGCCCGGATGTAGATATACCCCTGGGCGGCGCCGATCGTGTAGGCCGCTATGAGCATCCCCTCCAGGACGGCATGGGGGTCGCCCTCGATCAGGGACCGGTTCATGAAGGCGCCCGGGTCGCCCTCGTCGGCGTTGCAGATCAGGTAGCGCCGGTCACTTTCCGTCTCCCGGCAGGTCAGCCACTTTCGCCAGGTCGGGAAGCCGGCTCCGCCCCGGCCGCGCAGACCGGAGCGCTTGATAGTCTCCAGGACGTCCGGCCAGGGCATGGACAGGCACTTCTCCAGCCCGAGATAGCCGTCCCTGGCCAGGTAATGGTCGAGATCTTCGGGGTCAATGATCCCGCAGTTTCGAAGGACGATCCGAACCTGGGGTTTGAGCATCGGCATATCGAAGAAGCGGGGGATCCCGTCAAACTCTCCATCCCCAAAATGCCCGGCCAGCCGGGAAGTTGCCGGCTCGCCCTTCACGAAGAATGACTCCAGGATGATGGGTACGTCCGAGGGCCGGACATTCGAATAGCTGATTCTCGGCTTTCCCGGCATCTGGACGTCCATCAGAGGTTCCAGATAACATGGACCGATGCACCCCACCTGGATGATCCGGGCTTTGATCTTGTTCTTCTTGAGGTACTTCTCGACGGACTCTTGAACCTCAGCCGCGCCTGCCGCCAGCCCGCAGGAGGCCGCGCCGATGTAGATGAACGGGACTGGGTTTTTCTGGAGCTCGGCCCATTTCGAAGCGGCCTTCTGCCGCCGCTCCTCAAGAGTTCTTGTGCTCATCGAGAATCCTCTGGATCTTCAGAACGGACACCTGGCTGTGGATCTTATCGTCGAAGGCGACCACCGGAGCCAGGGCGCAGCATCCCAGACAGGCCACCCTCTCCAGGTCGAATTCCCCGTCGGCCGTGGTCTCACCCGTGCCGACGCCGAGGCGCTGCTGGGCGGTCAGGAGGAGCTGTTCGCCGCCCCGGACATGGCAGGCCGTGCCCAGGCAGACGCGGACATGATGGCGGCCGGGTGGATGGAAGCGGAACTGGGCGTAAAATGTCGCCACCCCGAAGATCTCGTTCTCCGATATCTTAAGCCAGCGGGAAACGGTGCGGACGGCTTCGGGGCGCAGGTAACCGTGGAGGGCCTGCACCCTCTGCAAGACGGGGATGAGGTCGCCCCGCTCACCTTTGAATTCCCGCTTCAGCTCGGCCAGGCCGCCCTCAGACATATAATCCTTTCCCTTCATTCCGGTCATTGCTCGGGATCAGGATGGCGAAACGATGAATCCGCGGCCGCCTTTACCTGACGCCGAGCTCATAGAGCTTCTTGGCCAGCGTCCAGGTGTCTCCGTCGAAACCCAGCAGCCCGATCCCCGCCTTGTTGGCCAGGGCAACCACGTCATCAGTTGGCGTCTTGCCGCGGGAGAAGACAACGGCCGCGACATCGACCAGGTTGGCCGCCGCGATCAGGTTCTTGTGCGTCTGCAGGGTCACGAGCAGGTTTCCCGGGCCGATGCCGATGATGTCACTGACCATATCGGAGATATAAACGCCTTCGATCTCCTTGTCGCCGGGCTCGTTGAAAGTCTTGAAATCGCCTTGTTTCAGCAGTTCGGACACTTTCATTGTTCGACCTTTCCTTTATTCATCAATATATGTCTGTCAAACCGACATCCGCCAGCACGATCCCCTGGCAGGTATCGACGCTTTTGCGCAATTCGCAGGGGACGACGATGATTTTCTTGTGGGGATCCTGGATCCCGCGGCTGAAATATTCGTTGAGGGCCTTGATCCCCGCCTTGGAGATGCACTTTCCGGAGGCATGGGAGGTATTGGCGCAGAGAGCCACATAAACCCAGGTCTTCCGGCCTTTTTCTTCAGAACCGGCTTGGTAAACGCCGCATTCGGGGTCGCATCTCATACATAGCATCAAGGCCATGACGTCCTTCAAGGGGACCTCCTGGGAGCACTTCCGGCATTTGAGGTCAAATTTGGAGGCCTGGGAGCTTCCGAGATAGCTCCAGAAATGGTCGCCCTCGCGATAATCGTCTTGGGGCGGGACGGGTTCTTCGGAGAAGAAGGAGATCCGGTTGCGGCATTGGAAACACCCTTCGACGACCAGATATCCGCTGCGGATATTGGTCATGGCCCAGTCATGTTGACAAGCGTCCCGCGCCTTGGTTTCAGGCATCGTTTTCTTCATTATCAATATACCAGAGAAGCCATAGGATGGCAAAAGGAAGTCTAATTAACATTTTTCGGAGAGGGCTGTCAACAGATTCGGGGTTTTTTAACGAAAAGTGGGGTGAGCGAGGGATAACGGAGGCTATAATCAGCCGCAATCAGCCTTGCTCCCATTCGGGTTCTTAACGCCGTGCCCTCAACGCTCTTCTCGGCGCTGCGGAACTCCGCACGCCTGATTTACCCACTCGCGTTTATTTCTTGGCTTCCTTCCTCTGGCCACGGGATCCTATCGTGCTCAGACAGTCCTCGCGCCCGCCAAAGCGGGTACCCTCAAAGAGCATCTCGGGAAGGCTAAACCCTCAATGTTCGCCTCAGCCGATTGCGGCTGATATTGATCCGGGCTCAAAACAAAAATCGCGCTTTTCGACCGAGAACCCGGATTCGAAAGCCAGAAAGCAACTCGAATTGCCAAGAGAAGGCAGAAGCTACCCTCTCCGAAAAATGGTAAAAGGGGTGGTGGGATTCAGAGGACGTCCAAGGAGATGTTCATCCGGCGGAGGGCGTAGCCGGTCTCCCGGATATAGTCTCCATATGCGGTCATCCAGTGAAAACCGGGCATCCGCTGAGCCAGGGTCAGGCTGTCGCAGCCGAAGCGGACATCGATCTGGGAGCGGCATATCGGCAGGAACGGCGCCTCGATGATCTCCCCCTTAAGTCCAACCCACCGCCGGGAAACGAAATCCGGGACGATGTTGGTCACCGTCTGTCCCCTGGACATCTCCACTTTGGGCGCCGCTCCGTAGTCGGATTCGAAATGGGTTAGGATCCGGGCCGGCTCGCGCTTCCGGCCGTCCATCTTCCGGGGAGCGGTGCAGTGGGCCTGGGTGATGACTCCTTCGTGCGGATAGGTCGGGTCGTTGAGGAAGACGGGCTTCCCTGATATGTTGGCTAGGAGGATGCCCGAAGGGATGACCACGAAATCGGATTCGCAGAAGGCCAGGTAGCCGGCGTCGTTCAACAGGCTCAGGGTCAGGCAGGCCGAGGTTTCGGCCAGCGGCATGATCGTCCCCATGCAGCCGTTGATGGTGATGGCCCGGCAATCCGCCTGTCTCATGATCCCGCGAAAGACCTGCTCGAGCAGAAAGGCGTTCTCGACGAAGGGACGCTCCGTTTCGAGGGTCGTGCCGGGTGTAGCCAGGTATTCGGCCGCCCGCTGGCGCGCTTTTTTCACGGCCCCGGGATCGGAGCGTGCCGCCTGGATCAGGGGTCCCATGTCTTCGTAGGAAACCGTCCTGATGTCGAACTTCCAGATATCCTCGACAAGCCTGGGGACGACACCCTCTGGCTGGGACCAGGCGCCGGGGCCGCCGACGGCGATGATCCGGGTCCCCAGGGCGTTGCGGAGGCCGGCCAGGGCTCGGAGACGCCAGAGGATCTCCTCCGGGCTGTCGATAACGATGTCTTCATCGTTGATTCCCTTAACGGCCAGGCTGTCGGTGTGCTGGCGAAGGAACCGGGGACTGACGATTTCGTACCAGAGATAGACAGGCCCTGAACGGTGGCGGCAGAAGATGATTATGTCCTTCCCCATCCCACCCAGGGTGTCGAGGACATCCTTCCAGGCGCCCGCCGCGTAGAGAAGGACGACATCGGAACCATTGATTTCGGTTATCAAGGAGAGATCGGCGGCCTTGCGGACGCCTGAAAGGGGAAGGAACTCGACCGGGAAATCAGCGGCTGAACGAAGTTTTTCAAGCTCGCTGCGGATTCGCCCGGACTCCTCCAAGACATCTGCTTGCGTTTGGATCCCGCCCCAGCTCCTCCAACTTGTCTGCTGCCGGCGGACAGGGATATCGAAGGAGAGGACCGGCTTGACTCTGAGGGGCCGCCGGATGAGGCCGGCATTGGATTCGACCTCGGCGCCCACGGGAAGAGGCCACGAGAGCTTGCCTAAGGCCATTCCGGCAACAGCTGTTGCCCCCATCCCCTTGAGAAATGTCCGGCGGGAAAAAGCCTTCGGTCCATTCGGAGCAAGGCCGCCGTGGGGACAACAGTGTGGCTGGATCCTGGATATCGCAGGAGGTTCTTTCTTGTTCATGATGAAATCCTCTCTCTGTTCAGGTTTTCACTCACCATTTTTTATGTTGTTGGGCTAGCCCATGTCAAGACCTGAGAAAAGGGACTCGGGCCTATTTCCGCCCGAGCATTGGGAAGAACTCTTCCTTCAACAGGTAGCGATAGCTCAACAACCGGCCGTCCAGGACGATATTGAATGCGCCGTAGGGAGAGGGAGACAGACTCTTCGCTGCCGCGGCCGAATCGTGCTCGATGACGCGGCTCCTAATCCCCTTTTCAGCGGCCGCCTCTAGAAGGGTATTCGTTGCCTCCTCGAGATAGGGGCATTGATCGGAACGCAGAACGGTCAGACCCTTACCGAATCGCCTGGCCCTAGCCTCCCAATCGCGGGGAAAAGAAGGAAGCGGAGCGGCCCTGAACGTCTTGATCATGAGGGTGAACGAGGGAGGCGCTTCCGCCACGGCTTTGAAACCTTGTTTGAGCAGGAGCTCTTTGCCGGCCAACCAGGTGCCTTCGCTCGTCACCATGGCCACTCCGGACATCCCCGCTTTTTTCGCATCCCGGAGACACTCGTCGAGAAGCATTGCGCCGAAGCCTTTGCCTTTGCTCCTCCCGACCACCCAAAGACAATGGATGAACATATACCCTTCAGCACCCTCGACGGCGCGCCAGGCGAATTCACCCGGGATGTACTCGATGAACCCTCGCTCCGGGAGCTTCAGCATCTTGATCTGCATCCCCTCGTCAAACCGCGCCCTGAGCCAGCCGAGCTTCCGCCGGAAACCTTCGGACTTCCTCTTGCTCATGTAGCAGAAGAACCCGGTCTCCGAGACATTGGACTGCCCGACCTTGATAATCTCAACCCTGTTCGTCATCCTCACTTCTCCGACTTAGTGAATACGACTTCCATGACGGTCATTGGTTTCCCCGCGGAGTCAGGATGGGCCATCCGCAGGACCACTCTATCACTTCCGGTTTTGGTGAATGTCTGGGACAACAGCGTCTCATGCCAATTCATGGACAAAACGCCCTCATCGATAAACCGGCAAGTGGCCATCATGAAGCTTCCCGAGTTTTCGAACCACCAGTACCGGTGTATTTTCAACTTTTCATCCCAGGCGAAGATGCCATGGGCCTCGGCTTTGTCCCCGGTTGAAAAAGAGGCGGAGTAGTCAAAATAGACATACTTATCGTCGAGGGCCCTGCTGAAGGTCCCGGTCCCTGAGCCGGTCATCGCGGCGCTGAATTCACTTTCCGGGACCCGGTATTCCATTTTCCAGGTGCCTAGCAAGAAATCAAATTTTTCCATCATCTTGAGTTCCTCCCGATATCCTCCTCGCGGACAGCCCTCCCCTGATTATCATTGAACTTCCAATATATCAGTTTTTTAAGAATGAAAAACCCTGCCAGCGGAAAAAATCGCAGATTTTTACTCGTGCCTGATCGCTTCGGCCGGACTGGCGGTAGCCGCCTTGACGGATTGGAAGCTTACGGTCAACAGAGCCACGGCCAGCACTGAAACGGAGGCCAGGAGGAACGGCGCAGCGCCGAGACGGACTCGGTAAGCGAATCCCTGAAGCCACTTCCCGGAAACGTAATAGGCCGCCGGCCAGGCGAAAACGTTCGCCAGGAGGACCCACCTGGAGAAGTCCTTCGAAAGAAGGACGACGATTTCCGAGGTTTTCGCTCCCAGAACCTTGCGGATTCCGATCTCCTTCGTCTTCTGCGCGACGACATAGGCGGATAGGCCGAAGAGTCCAAGACAAGAGAGAAAGACGGCGAGCCCAACAAAGATCTCAAGAATCCCTCCCAAACGGGCCTCCGCCGCATAGAGCCGCCCGATGGTCTCGTCCATGAAGGTGTAGCTGAAGGGCGCCTGGGGATTGACTTCCCCCCAGACCTCACGAACATAGGCAATCGTTCTGGCGATATTCGTCCCCGAAATCTTGATCGCGGCGTTGTTCGTCCAGCCGTCGAACCAGACTATGGCCATGGGGCCGATTTTCTGATGTAGCGAACGGAAATGAAAATTCTTGATGATGCCGACGACTTGGCTTGGCCCGAAGTTGGCCCGGAATGTCTCTCCAAAAAGCGGCTCCAGCCCGAGGAAGGGCACGGCTTCCTCGTTGACGAGGTAGCTCAGGCCCATGTCGGATTCTAGGTCCCAGGAGAGCTTCCGTCCGTCGACGAGTTCGAGCCCCAATACGTCCATGATGTCCGGGTCGGTATGCAGGATGATCATCGGTTTCTTGAGCCCCCGGACAAGCCAGGTGTTGGTGTTGGTGAGTTCCCCGGGGGACTCGTTGATGAACGTCACGCCTCGGATATCCGGGCTCTGGAGGAGGCGCTGTCTGAAGACGCCTTTGGTCTCGCCAACCGTTTTGCCCGCCTGGATTCTGGCCCTAAGGACTTGGGGAGTTTCCTTGAGCTTTCCCTTCAAGGGAACGAGGAGGACCTGTTCCTGGTCGAATCCGAGGCCCTTGGTTTTGAGATATTCGAGCTGGCCGAGGACGACGAGTGCTCCGATGATCAGGAACGTCGCCACGGCGAACTGGAATATGGTCAACACGGTTCGGAACGGGGCCCGGCCGGCCGGCCGGCTGCCTTTGCCTCTCATCAAGGCAACGGGCTCGAGCGATGACAGAAAGAGGGCTGGACCGAGACCCGAGGCGAGTGAAGTGAACAGAAAAATGGAAAGGATGCCGACAAGCCATTTCCCGGCGGTCCAATCGACGTTGAGCGGTTCTCCCGTCAACCTGGCGAAGGAGGGCAGATAGGCGGCGACGAGGACGAGGGCGAGAACCAGGGCGACGAAAACGGTCAGCGACGTTTCGCCCAGGAACTGGACGAGGAGGTTCTTCCGGATGGCGCCCGCCGCTTTCCGGACGCTGATCTCCTTGGCCCTTGAAGACGACCGGGCGGTGACCAGGTTGATGAAATTGACACAGGCGATAAGCAGGATCAAAACGGCGATGGCCGAGAAGAGAACGACCAGGGACATATTGCCGTGCTTGACTCCATTTTCCCTCACCATATCCCGGGCGAAATAGATGTCGCGGAAGGGACGCAGCCGAAATGCGGCCGGGCTATCCCGGATGGCATTGATAGCCGCGGCCAATTTTTTCTCGAATTCCGGGACGTCCGTCTGGGATTGAAGAAGGAGGTAGGTCGGAAAGTTGTCGTTGCGCTCATTGAGAAAATTCGGCCGTCCCTTGATAGCCGGCAGGCTCTTGAAAGGACCCATCGCCCGCCATCCGAGATGGAAATCGTCGGGGTCCTCGACAACTCCGGTGACAGTGAACGGGAACGTGTTGTCGAGAATGATGGTTTTGCCCATCGGGTCCTCGGAGCCAAATAGTCTCTGGGACTCGCTCCGGGCGAGGACGAGCGAGTACGGATCCTTGAGGGCGCTTTCGGGATTTCCCCATAGAAACCTGAATTTGAAGACTTCGAAAACCGCATCGTCGGCGAAGACGAGATCCCTGGAATCGAAGAGCCTGTCTCCAATTCGGAGGATCGGCTTTTCCCAGGAGCTGAACTGGACGTATTTCTCGATCTCGGGAAAGGTATCGAGGACCTTTCGATATGAGGTTTGCAGGTCGGCCCAGTCGCCTTCCTCTAGCCTGAAGATCCGGTCTTTGTTCGGTTGGGACTTGTCGGTGCTCATCTGACCGTCGACCCAGAGGAAAATGAGCAGGGAGCAGGCCATCCCCAGGGCCAGTCCGGCAACATTGATGAAAGAGATCCCCTTGTTTTTGACGATATTCCGCCAGGCGATCGTCAGGTAATTTTTCAGCATAGCCGCCTCCCAATTGATGAAATTGGTGACCAGGCCGGGCAGGGAAAGCAGGACCTGAATCAGGTAAACCCTCCTGGCGCGATGGAGCCCCCGTTCCCGTGCTTCCTCCCCGAAAAGCGCGTCGAATTCAGCCTCTCGTTCCTGTGCATCCTCATGACGCAGGAAAAAATGGAGGAGCCGCCGGATGATAGGGGGAGGCTCAGGAGGAATTTGTCCCGGATTCATGACTCTTCCTCGAAGGCGTGCCCAGGGATGCCTTTCCACAGAGAAGACTGGATCTCGCGGACGGTCTGAAGCGCCCCCCGCCCTTTGGGAGTCAGATGGTAGAGGACCTTGCTCCGGCCGCCCCTTCGAGGCGTCGGCCGGCTGTACGACTTGGCAACATAGCCCTTGCGGGTGAGTTTATCCAGCGGGACATAGATCGCCCCCAGGGTCCATCGATATCCCGTGGCTCCTGAAACCTGGTCGCGGATAGAAATGCCGAAGGCGTTGCCCTCGAGCCTCCAGATAGCCAGGAGGATGATTTCCTCACTTCGTGATAGAAGCTTCATCGGAACTCCATCGATTATTTCTCTTATATAATAATACATATATTCGAGCAAAAAGGTTTATTGCAGAAAAAAGAAATAGGACTGCTTAGCAAACCTGTGACGACATCCCTTTGATCAGCCGGCTGTTTTTCACAAAAGAGGCAATCCTGCAACCATTCCTACAAGAATCGCGTATATATAGATGACCGGATTCTCCCAATTTTTTAGCGGATCCGGAAGAGGAGAACCATGCTGGCGAATTATCTCCGGACCGCCTGGAGAAATCTCAAGAAATACAAGCTGTTTTCGTTTATCAACATCGCCGGTCTGGCCGTGGGCATCGCCTGCTGCATCCTGATCTTCCTCTGGATTCAGGACGAGCTCGGCTTCGACAGGTTCCATCCGAACCAGGAGCGGCTCTACAGGACCGTCCTGCGCCAAGAGGGAACCTGGATCACCTCGAGCGGCTGGGCCCTCGCTCCGACCCTGAAAAGGGAATTTCCTGAAATCCGGAAAGCGACCCGCTTCGCCGGGCGAAACGTCCTCCTGACCTTCGAGGACAAGAGCCTTTACCGGAGAACGGCCTTCGTCGACCCGGATTTCCTGGAGATGTTCGGATTTCCCCTGCTTGGGGGAGATCTCCGCAGCGCGATGGCCGTCAACCAATCAGCCGTTATCACCGAGGGGACAGCGCGGGCGTTTTTCGGCAGCTCCGACCCTATGGGCAAGACCGTCAACCTCAACAACGGCCAATTCCAGGTGGCGGTCACGGGGATCGTCAAGGACCCGCCGGAGAATTCGACGCTGCGATTCGATGCCCTTGTGCCGGTGAGGATCGTCGGGGAAGAGGTGGACACCGACTGGTCCTATGAAAGCGAATGTTATGTCCTGCTCGCCGAGAACGCCTCCCCGGAAGAGGTCAGGAGAAAGATCGCTCCTATCGTCATGAAATACGACCAGAGGGTGAACACCGAGCGGACGCTCGACCTCGAGCCCCTGACCCGGATCCACCTTCACAACCTGGGAGGAGGCGGTCCCATCCTCTATGTCTATATTTTCTCGACCATCGCCGTTTTCATCCTGTTGATGGCCTGTATCAATTTTATGAACCTGGCCACGGCCCGGGCCGGAACAAGGGCCAAGGAGGTCGGCCTCCGGAAGGTCGTCGGGGCCCGGAAATCCGACGTCATCCGCCAGTTTTACGGGGAATCCCTGCTCCACGCTTGTTTGGCTCTCGTGGGGGCGGTTGCACTCGTCTTCCTTGTCCTGCCGGCCTTCAACAATTTGGCCGAAAAGAGCCTAATCATGAGTTTCACCCGGGATCGAGCGGTGCTTCTCGCCCTCCTCATCATCACCCTTGTCACCAGTCTTGTCTCGGGAAGCTACCCGGCTCTGTTCTTGTCGTCCTTCCGGCCGGCCAAGGTCCTGAAGAGCGCTGCTCTCTCCGGATCATCGAAGCCCCGCCTGAGAAAAAGCCTTGTCGTCGTCCAGTTCTCCATCGCCGTCGTCCTGATCATAGGGACGGCGGCCGTTTACAGGCAGTTGAACTATATCCGGACCGCCGACCTCGGGTACAGCAGGCACCATGTCGTCACGATCGCCATGAACCGGGTCATCCTTCCCAGATACCAGGCATTCAAGGACGAACTGCTCCGCAACGCGAGCATCGTCAACGTCACCGCGGCAACGAACCGTCCGACATGGGTGGGGAACATCAACCCCGTCTACTGGGAAGGCCGGAGCGCCGAGCAGTACGAGACCATGAACTTCGTCGCTACCGACCACGACTACGTCAAGACCTTCGAAATGGAGATCGTGGCCGGCCGGGATTTTTCCCGGGAGTTATCGACGGACGTCGATAACTACATCGTCAACGAGGCCGCGGTCCGGAAGATGGGTCTCCAGAACCCCATCGGGAAGCTTTTTTCTATCTGGGAATACCGAGGCACGATCATCGGCGTCGTCAAGGATTTCCACAACCGGCCCCCCTCCCAAGAGATCACGCCGATGGTGATCACCCTCCGCACGAACTGGGCTCCCGCCGTGATTTTCGTCCGGATCCAGCCGGAGAATATCACCCGGACCATGGACCTGATCAAGGAAACCTGGGGCCGGTTCGCTCCCGGCCAGCCGTTCGAGCCCGCTTTCCTCGATGAAACCTTCGAGGATCTCTACCGGTCCGACCGCCGGATGGGCATCGTTTTCCGGGACTTCGCCTCCCTGGCGATTTTCATTTCCTGCCTGGGGATCTTCGGACTGGCCGCGTTCACGGCGGAGCAGAGGACCAAGGAGATCGGGGTCAGGAAAGTGCTCGGGGCTTCGACCGCCGGGATCGTTTCGCTTCTCTCCCGGGAATTCCTTATCCTCGTAACCGTGGCCAACCTGATCGCCTGGCCTTCCGGATATTTCCTGACGAACCGTCTGCTCCGGAATTACGCCTACAGAACCGACCTTCCCGTCTGGGTTTTTCTCGGGGCAGGAATCCTCGCCTACCTCATCGCTCTGCTGACCGTGAGCTACCAGGCCTTCAAGGCCGCCCGGACCGAGCCCGTAAAGGCGCTGAGATACGAATAGCCAAATATCCCTCCACGGCCTCAGGTTGCCCCCTGAGAGCCCCCAATAGCCAATGAGCCAGGCAGTGACATCCGAGGATGCCGTAAACCAGAGTCGCTGGAGATGCTTAGGGACAAAGCCGGAGCAGGGGTTCTCATCCATCCAGCGCACCGGCGAGCGATGGCCTTGATTTGCCAGGCACGACTAAGCTTTGCGACCATCCTCTACCGGGAAGGGCCCGGCCAGTTGGAAGACATCCTCGACTGTGACGCCGAAGACCCGGGCCATCTTGAGGGCCAGGACTGTCGAGGGGATATAGACCCCGTTTTCGATCGTGTTGACGGTCTTGCGGGTCACGCCGATCCGGCGGGCCAGCTTCTCCTGCGTCCAATCCTTTAGGTTACTTATTGTCAAGTACTTTTTTCTCTTTTTCCTGCCTTCTTATATGCTCCTGTTTTGCCGGGGATGAGTCCATATCAGGGAGACCCGCGGCAGAGAGGGGATTTTCTTTTGTTTACTTTGGCTTGTCAGATAAGTCCAGAACATTATAAGATAGGAACGGATTCTGAAAGGCAAAAAACTCTTTAGGAGAATCCATAAACTGGAGGAATCACAGGAATAAGACAAAGAGGCGACTCGATATGCTGGATACGGGCCTGAAGGATAAAGTCGTCATCGTGACAGGGGCCAATCATGGCATCGGAGCTGCAACAGCCGTGGCTCTCGCGAGAGAAGGGGCCAAGGTGTTTATCACTTATCTCCGTCTGCGGCCTTTTGAGTATGGGGGAGTGGAAGACGAAGAAGCGAACAAAGCCGTTGAACCAGGCAGGGCCTATTATTACAAAACGCTGACGCGATCGGCCGATGCCGTGATCCAGGCCATCAAAGATTTGGGTGGAACGTGTGTGAACTGGGAAGCCGACCTGGCCAATGCAAAAAATATCCCCGAGCTTTTTGACAGAGCGGAGGACGCATTCGGGAGCGTGAACATTCTTGTGAACAACGCCGCTTTTGACCAACTGGATGCCTTCCGAAATCAAACAATCGCTGGAAAAGAGCTATCCGCTGCGCAGAATAGGCAGACCTGAAGATATCGCTAATGCCGTCGTCTTTTTCGCCTCGAAACAGGCGGATTGGATCACCGGACAGGTGCTTTATGTGGGCGGCGGCAATAGGATGTGAGGAAAGCGTCGAAAATCGAGTGATCAGAGCAAGCAAAAGGGTCTGAAGCCTCGCAGGCTGAGACAAAATATTTTTTCTGATACAAACCATTTCTCCGGAATTTCCGTATATATATATGGATGTTCCGATGAAATTGCCAAATCATCAAAAGCCTTCCCCCAGGAGAGACTATCGTCCGCCAAAGATTGCCGAGTGGATCCTGGGACGATTTCGTCCCGCGGGAGACGCGTTTTCTCTTCTCGGAGATCTAGGTGAGGAATACGTTCACCGGGTGGAAACGCTGGGCCGAGGCAAGGCCCGCTGGTGGTACCGCCGTGAGATCCTGAGCTCATTTCCGGAATTCACTCTCAACTTTTTCTTATGGAGTGGCGTCATGTTTAAAAACTACCTCAAAACCACCTGGAGGATTCTCCGCAGGAGCAAGGGTTTCTCCTTCATCAACATAACCGGGCTGGCGGTGGGCATGGCCTGCAGCCTGACCATCGCCCTTTACATTCATCATGAACTGAATTTCGACCGGTTCCACAAGGACAGCAACCGGATCTATCGCGTCTGTTCCCATATCATCCAGGACGAAGAAACCTACCGCGGCGCCTGGACCTCTCCCCCGCTGGCCGAGGCCTTGAAGGAAGAGTTTCCGGAGGTTGAGGCCGTAGCCCGTTACAGCCCTTGGTCGACGACCTACCTCGTCCGTGCGGGGGAAAAGCAGTTTCTGGAGGATAGGGTCCGTTTCGCCGACGCGTCTTTCTTTGATATTTTTAGCTTCCCTTTTCTGGCCGGGGATTCGAAAACGGCACTCCAGGATCCCCTGACCATTGTTATCACCCAATCCGCCTCCGCCCGATATTTCGGCAAGCAAAATCCGGTGGGCAAAATCCTTCATTTCTCAGACACGAACAGAGATTTCAAAGTGACCGGCCTCATCCAAAATCCTCCCCCCCAGTCGCATCTCCAATTTGACTTTTTGGCCTCCCTCATTACCTCCCCCAATGCCCAGAGCAGGCGGTGGATGGAGCACAATTATTTCACCTATGTCCGCCTTCATAAGCAGGCCGATCCCCAGGCCCTGGAATCCAAGTTTCCCGATTTCTTCAACCGCCACTTCGGTCCACAATTCCAGGCCGAGACCGGAAAGAGCCTGGAGGACTTTCTGGCCAAGGAGGGCTATTACTCCTCCTACATCCTGGAGCCGCTCAAGGCTATCCATCTCAATAAAAATATCACCGATAACCTTTCTCTCAAGGGAAGTGCATCCGACCTGTTCATCTTCGGCACCATCGCCGTATTCACCCTTCTCATCGCCTGCATCAACTTCATGAACCTGTCCACGGCCCGCTTCACCCATCGCTCCAAGGAAGTGGGAGTCCGCAAGGTCCTGGGGTCCAGCCGGAAGCAACTGATCGGGCAGTTCCTGACCGAATCCGTGGGTCTGAGTCTTGTTGCCTTTGCGCTGGCCCTGCTGGTCATTCTGATTCTTTTGCCCTCTTTTGCCAGGCTGACCGAGCGGCAGATCCGGTTCGTGAACCTTCTGGATCCCGCATTTCTGATTCCCACGATCTGCATTCTGTTTGCCCTGGGTCTGTTCGCCGGCAGCTACCCGGCTTTTTTCCTGTCCTCATTTTCTCCGACCCGGACGATCAAAGGCTCGGTGAGCGTACGGGGAAAAAGGCATTTGATCCTGCGCCGGGGCCTGGTTGTCTTGCAGTTCGCCATCACTTTTTTTGTCTGTCTGGGCACGTTGGTGGTTTCACGCCAGCTCCGTTTTGTCCAAAACCGGGATTTGGGGTTCGACAAAGACCACGTCGTCATCATTCACAGGGCAAACGCACTGCGGCCCGAAGGCGCGGCCTTCAAACAGTCTTTATTCCGGCATCCGGTTATTTTGTCCGTCTCCCACAGCGAATCCCTGCCGGGACGCCACTTCAACCCCACCACCCACCGGCTTGAGGGAAGCCTTCCCACAGAGGTATACCGTTTGATGACCATGTACGCGGATGAGGACTTCTCGGGCCTCTACGGCCTCGAGCTGGCGGAGGGACGGTATTTCGATCCCCGAATTCCAACGGACGCCACCTCCGCCGTGGTCATCAACGAGGCCGCCGCCCGGGTGATGGGTCTTACAGACCCTGTCGGCAAGCGGATTCACAAAGAATGGGGTGGCGCCAAACCGGGAGAGTTCGTAACCATCATCGGCGTTCTGAAGGATTTTCACTTCGCCTCCCTGCATCAGGAGATTCAACCGATGATCATCCGGCCCTTCATGGACCGTTTGTGGAATTACACCTCCGTCAAGATCCGCTCGGATAACATCCCTCGAACCCTCGCCCTGATCGAGTCGGAATGGAAGACCTTGACCGGCGGGCAACCGTTCGAGTATTCCTTCCTGGACAGCGACTTCGACCGGCTTTACGGGGCCGAGCAGCGGGCCGGCCGCATTTTCGGGATTTTTGGCTTCCTGGCCTTGTTTGTCGCCTGCCTGGGCCTTTTCGGACTCCTCTCTTTTACCGTGGAACGGCGCACCAAAGAGATCGGCATCCGCAAGGTTCTGGGCGCCTCAGTCCCTCAGATCACCACCCTGATCACGCGTGAGATATTTATCCTGGTTCTGATCGCTTCCGTTGTGTCAGCACCTCCGGCCTATTTCATCATGCAGAAATGGCTTCAGAACTTCGCCTACCGCATTCCCATAGGCGGAATATTGTTCCTGGTCACCGCTCTGTTTCTCATGACGGCCGCCTTGATGTCCGTGGGATTCCGCGCCGTCAAGGCCGCCGTCGCAAACCCCTCGAAATCCCTGAAGTATGAATGAGTGGGGAAAAAAATCATGATTGACTTAACCCCCAATGAAACCGTGGTGCTCCTGGCCGTCCTCCGGTTGAAAAAAAACGCTTACGGAGTGGCCATCCGGGAGGAGATGACCAAGATCACCCAGACCACTGTGACCTACGGCACCCTCTACAGCTATCTCGACCAGCTTTTCCGGAAGGGCTTTCTGGCAAAGAGCTATGGGGAACCCACACCGGAAAGAGGTGGACGGCGCAAGATCTATCACCGCCTCACCCCGAAAGGACGACAAGCCCTGAGAGAAGCCTACGAGTTCCAGAAGACGCTGGTGGATGAGCTCGGGAACTGGGTTTTAGAATTCACTTGAAACCGCCTCCTATCATTCCTCGTGAAGGCCGACTGGACACCCGGCGGGACGCCGCTGATTGGACGCTTGTTTAGCTGATTACGTCTCGACAGAACCGAAGGAAAGAGTCTGGTGAGCGGCTGATAAGAGGGCCCGCACGGGAAGTCCGTAGGGGCAGGAAGGCTCACAGTGTCCCGCACAGCTTTGGCAGGAATCCGCTTGCGGTCGAAGGGCCGCATATTGTGTCATCGCGTGCTTTTCCCGGCCCTGAGCAACGAAGTAATGGTCGTAGCGCATAATGGTGTTCACAGGGACTTGGTACGGGCAGGACGGCTCGCATAGACCGCAAGCGTGACGGCAGTAGAGGCTTCCGCAATCTTTTTTATAAGCCGCCAGAAGTGAGGAGTCTTTGGGCTCCAGTCGGCTTCCCGAAAGCTTGAGATAATCGCGTGCCTGTTCGTAGTTCATGACCGTCAGGCAGACCGTGTTCACGTAGGGATTGCTCAAACAGAACTTGAGCGCCGCATCCCTGATTTCCTGATCACTCTTGAGGTTGTGTCTCTTGATGAATTCCTGAGATTTTTCCACTTTCTTTTCGAATCGCGCCAGGTTCTTCCGGTCCTCTTCCGTCAACTCTTTTCCCCTGGAAGTCCGGGCTCTCTTCAGCCATTCTTGCAGCAGATTGTAAGAGCGGACCGGATTTGTCTTCATCAAGGTGGTGCCGATTTTTTCCCGGGCGCAGACTTCCAGCACCCGCTCGCTCTGGTCTTCCTTGAGAAAATTGTAGGCCAAAAGCATGACGTCGAAGCGGCCGTCCGCGGCGGCGTTCAACAGGATTGTCTCCATGCATTCTTTCGGCTCCTTGAGGACCCATTGCGAGCCGTGATGGGAGACACCGGTGAACCGAATTTTCCCCTCTTTTTTCAGTTGTTTGGTCGCCTCATGGTACCCTTCACACTTGAGTATCTCTGTTGTTTCAGGGCTCGAAAGCATGAGGCAGTCCAGGTATTCGACCTGCAGCGCCTCCATGACTCTGAGAGCCCTTTTGATAAATCCCTCTTTGGTGATGCCGTCTTTGCCGACACTTCTCAGGGAGGAATCCGCCCTCAATCTGGAGGTAATAAACAGAGAGCTCCGGTCCCTAGATCGGAGACTTTGAAACCTGTCCGGCCCAGGGTCCGGTACTCCTTGATCCGGGGAGATTCGGATTCAGCTCCTGGTTGAGAATCGGGAAAACCAGAACGGCCCGCGATTCCGCCGCCGAACAGGCCGAGGGCCGATTTTTTGATGAATTCCCGTCGGCTAACATTATTTTTATTCATTTTTGAACCTCATCTGTGCTCAACAACCTCAATGTTGAGCAAAAAATACGCCAACGTTATCTGAGAAAGATCCTCAAGAATTCGCAGTCATCGATGGCGGAATGATTTGACCCATACCTTATAACTCCGGCCGCGGAGCATCGGGATTTGTCTTCCCCGGCACACTGATGAGTTTCTATGCTCCCTCGATTTTGGCCAGTTTTCAGCCCGGACCCTCAGGACATCGCCGTTCGGGTGATCTTGGCCACCAACGCGGAGGTCGGGTCCGGGCAGCGGACATATTCCGTAGTGATACCATCGGGGTCGATCACCTTCTCGTATGGAGTACCCTCATACTTCCAGGGCAGGGTCACGCCTTCCTCGAGCAGGCGCAGAAAATCATGCATACTGGCCAGGAGCCAGGGGCAGATCTTCCCGATATCCTGCGGATAGGCAAACCTGTCTCCCCTCTTGTGGCACCAAGTGTCCGGCCGGGCCTCATAGATCTCGATCTCGAGGTTGTACTTTTTCCGTTTCGGGCGTGGAGTCTCCTGCCCGTTCGGCTTCTCCTCCCGGGCGGCTTCCAGTCCAGCCGGCAAGCCCTGCGCCGCCAGAAAACCGGCTATCCCGCAACTCGATTTTCCCAGAAAATCTCGTCTCTTCATGAATTCCTCCTTATGGGTATGATTTTGGTCTTGTCTGAAATTGTTTTTTCAGCCAGGCGATCCGGTCCAAAGGCCCACCGATTATTTTGTCCCAATTGGACGGAGGATTGGAGAAAAAACTCTCATAGCGGATCGTCACGACTCCGTTGATATTGTGGAAATCTCTCTTCGCACCGAACATCTCGCCGAAGAAGATGGGATAGTTGATCCGATTCGAAAGCTCGAGCATTTCGTCCCTCTTGAGGTGTTTCATGATCGCGCCGGAGAGCGCTACCTGGTGGATGAATACCCGCTTGCGCTCGTCCTGACGGCACAAATCCTTCAGGACTGGATCCTTGTAGATGAGAGGAAAGGTTCCCGCCCATTTTCTCAGCAGGCCCCGCTCTGGCCGAACGACCAGGCAACCCGCGTTGATGTAGGGCCGGATCTTGTCTCCATCGGCCACCGTGATCATTGGGAAAGCAAGGGATTCCGGAATGGACATGTCCTCATAAGCCCGCTTCCAGAATTCATCCAGGGGCTCATCGTACAAAGGACTGATGTTCCTGTGCATAACAGGGCGATAGCCCAGGCTCTTTCCCTTTGGAAGCAGGAACTCGTTCGGCTCCTGCAGAAAGATGGTGTCGACATCCAGCCAGGCGAGGATGTCCGCTTTCCCCACAGCCTCTCCCTCCGCTTGGGCCGAGGCAAAGACCTTTCGCGAGAGATAAAACCAAGTCGCCTCCTCGGGCGCCTGGCCGAGCCTGAATTCCGCCCCGAGAGATTCGATCTCCTCCAGGAACTCGGATTCCGAGGCCAGCAGTCCTTCGGTAAGGTAGACCCAAACGGGAGCATCTTTGAACCGGCCGGCGAAAGTATGGATGCTTTCGATCATGATGCGGATGCGCTCGAGATCGAGTTCCTGCTCGGCAAAAGTTGCGAAAATCATCTTCGGTTGGACGGCGGTGGCAGGGGCGACGGCCAAGCCCAAGGCGATCGCCAGGCATGCTATAAGGATCATTTTCTTGACCATGGATATCTCCTCTTTCACAAGTCTAATCTCTTTTATTCCGCATCCGGTCCCAGGGGATCGATCACCAGACTCCGGGAATGAGCCGATAGCGGACCCGCTCTACATATTTCCGGTATCCTGCGAGCTCCGCGAGCAACACCTTTTCCTCGTTCAATATCCTGGCAACCAAGACAAGGATCACCAGAAGAGACGGGAGCATTGCCCAATAGGACCCGAGAGCCAGCGGCGAGAAAACATAAATGATCCCAACCGCCACATACAAGGGATGACGCACCACCGAATACGGACCCGTCGTGATGACCGTCTGTCTTTCGGCAACCTCGACGATCCGCGAAGCATAGCGGTTCTCTTTAAGGACCCGGACGAAAAGACCATACGCCGCCAGAATGATGATGTCGGCGGCGATGACGACAATGATAGGAACCGACGACCAACCGTAGCGCCGGTCAAAACCGGGCAGGAGATAGATCCCTAGGAAAAGCAGCGAAGATAACGTGATGATGGTTTTTTGCCGACGTTCCTTCTCCTTGGCCTTCATCCGGCGTTGCAGGAGCTCGGGGTCCTTCCTGATTAAATAAACAAAAACGCCCAGCATCGGGATAAACAGGATGGCTATGTACGTCCAGGCTTGCCAGTACCGGAATGTCCCCGCCGGCCAGAAGAAGATAAGCCCGAAGATGATGAGAGCGAAGACAACCCTCACGACGATCGTTTTTTTCAACCGGGCCATATCGAGGCGATTTCCGGGCTCTGAATCTCGATTCTGGTCCATAGGTGGATTCTCCTATATCCCAATTACGCCTAGGACGCTCCGAACGGTTGTATCACGGAAAGTATCTCCAATCCATTACGACGGTTTCCGGCTCATTTTTTTTCTGGGTCTTTTTTCATGTTCTTCAGCTGATCCTTGGCGTTTTGGTTATCCGGGTTGAGCTCGAGCGACCGCTCGTAATTCCGGATCGCGAGCCCTGTATCGCCCTTGCCGGCATAAGCTTCCGCCAGGCTGTCATAGACGTTCCAAGACTCGGGAAAGAGTTCCACATTCATCTTGAAGATGGTGATGGCCTCATCGGTGCGCCCCATAGTGAAAAAACGATAGCCGATGCTATTGAACTGTCCTTCATTGAAAAAGTAACGCTCTTTGTGCGCCTTGAGCTCGACGAACTTCTCCAGCCCGGCCTCCATCCCCCCGGCCAGGATCGCCTCCTGGACCAGCCGGGCCGCCGATTCGACCAGCTGCGACCAAAAGGCTTCCAGATTGGCGTAATGAAACTCCTGGATGCGGGTGTCACTGTGCCCGTTTTCACGGAGGTAAAAGTATTCCTCGCCGAGCGGAAGTCTGGCCGCCGCCTCCTCGAAGCCGAGGCCCTCCGCTTTGGCCTTCTGCAGGCTCGTCCACATGTCGACGATATAATCCCGCCACAGATCGAGCTTCTCCGGCGTCCAGAAGTCCAGATGGCCGGGGATGATCTGGGTCAGCTTGTCTTGTCCGTCCAGGATGGTATGGAGGATTTCTATCCATCGGGGAATGTCCAGCTCCGGCTGCCCGGCGAAAAGCGGCAACCAGCGGCGGTCGAGAAAGATGTCCCCGGTCAGCAGGATCCCTTCTTCCGGTATGTGGATGAAGATATCCGCACCTGAATGGGCCCGGCCGAAAAAATACATCTTCAGGGTCAGATCGCCGAGGTCCCAGGTCATCCGGTCGGTGAAAGTGACCTGGGGCGGAGTGATAACGAAACCCTCTGAATGGTCCTTGATATCCCGTTCTGTTTGTCTGATGGAGCGCCGGACGGCGTCGGCTTCCCGGGAATCCGGGGCGGCCTGGGCGAGATTATTTTTCTGTTCTTCAAGCCTCCGCCGTAGGTTTTGTACCCGGGCAACGACATATTCCCGGTCCCTTTCCATCATCGGCAGACAGTCGGCATGCCCGATAATCACGGCCTCGGGAAAGGCCTGGTTTCCCCAGGCATGGTCCCAGTGCCAATGGGTGTTGATGAGGAAAGCGAAATCCGTCCGGTTGAACTCCTTTTCGATAATCCCGCGCACTTTCCTGGCCGTGCTGGTATAGCCGGAGGTGTCCACAACAATTAGGCCCTTCTTCGAAGCGATGGCCGTGATGTTGTTGCCCATGACATCTTCCTTGAGGACAAGGACCCTGTCGCTCAGACGGACGACCTCGATCGGGATCTCCTCCTCCGCCTGAGCCAGGACGGCCTTCTCCGGCTTCAATTCTGCGATGATGCCGGCATCGACCCAGTAGCTGTCCTGGTTCCGGGAAAAAAATAGGTGCCGGCCGTCCGGCGAGACCTCCGGTAAAAGCTCCATATCCTGCGTGTTGATTTCGGGGCCGAGCGGTTTGGCTTCACTCCACTTTCCCTCGGCATCGGGGAAGGCGACGTAGATGTCGAAGTTGCGGACGAACAGCAGGTAGGCGCCATCCGGATCGACAAAGGGAAACTCGTCCCGGCCCGAGGAGTTGACGCCGGGACCGAGGTTTTCAGGCATTAGGTAGCGGCCGTCGACCAGCCGCGAACAGTAAATGTCCGACTCGCCAATTGTCCCGGGAATATTCAAAGTCAAGTAGATATTGCCTTTCCGGTCCACTCCAAACTGCCAATGGAGGGAGTTGTTGTTGATAACCTCATCAAGAGGCCGGGGAAGTCCCCAGGAATCGTCGGTTTTCTTCCATTCCCAGATATTCTCTTTCCCCGGCTTTCCCCCCGGAGAGAGCGGCCGGTTGGCCATATCGTAGAGCTTCGTGCCGTCTGGATGGAAGAAGGGCACATCGTCCAGAGGGATACCGCCGAAAACCGCTTCCACCGGGTAGCTCCAGCGGCCTTCGACCTCTCTGGATACCAAAGTCTTTCCCGAGCCGTATCCCCGCCCGCGCGGCGGGATCTGAATCGACCAAAAGGCTTCCCGGCCGTCGGGTGAGAAAGCGACGTTGCTGTGCAGTCCATAACGACCCGAAACGATCCCCGGGGCGAAGACCTCCGGTTTCCGGCCGGGCTTCCCCTGCCCGAGATAAGGGCCCTTGAGCTCAGGAAATCGCGGGGGCTGCCGGTGGGCTCCCTTCTCTGCCAGCGCACGGGCGATGTCAGGATTCCCGTTTTCTTCGGCGATGTTATAGGCGGTCTGCCCCATCAGCGTCCGGGCATTGATGTCCGCTTTTTTTCCGAGCAGGAAAGAGACGGCCTCTCCCCTTCCCATCTCTGAGGCGAAATGGAGCGGCGACCAGCCGTTTGCGTCCTGCCGGTTGATATCGAGCCCTTGGCCAAGCAATGTCTCGAGGATGGGGACGGCCCCGCCGGAGGCCGCGGCGTGGAGGAGTGTCCCTCCATCTTCTATCGGAAATGTCAGGTCCGCCCCTTTTTCCACGACTTTGGAAAAGAGTCCTGTCAGCCCTTTCTCGGCGGCGTTCTGTAAAAGATTACGGACCTTAGCGGGGGCATCTGGAAGGGTTGCACCCCGTTCCAGGAGGAGGTTCACCACCTCCTCGAATCCGCGCCAGGCCGCCAAATCCAAGGCCGTTTCCCCCCACCTGTCCGAGGAGTTGATATCGGCGCCGGCGTCGAGCAACATCCGGATGACGTTGATATCGCCGCGTTCCCTGGCCGCGCCGACGAGCGGCGTCCGGCCGTAGGCGTGCTTGTTCTCGATGTCGGCCCCTTTTTCGACCAACAGCTTGACCATGGCTTCCAGGCCGGATTCCGCAGCCATGTTGAGCGGGGTCAGCTTAACCGGGTCCTTGATGTCGATATCCGCTCCCTTATCGATCAGCAGCCGGGCCGCTTCCGTCTGCCCGCTCCTGGCCAGGGTGTGAAGCGGCGCGGTGCCGTTGTTGTCGAGGGCGTCGAGGCCGGCACCTTTGTCGACAAGGTATCGCAGGACGTCCAGATGCCTTGCTTGCGCCGCCCAGTGGAGGGGCGTTCGGCCGTTCTCGTCCCTGGCGTTGACAAGGGCCGGTTCCTTTTCCAGCAGTGTTTTGACCTTGGCCAAGTCGCCCGCTTCCGCTGCCTGATGGATTTCGGCTGCCTGGGAGAGAGAGAACGAGCCGAAAAGAAAGATGAACCCGGCCAGGCATGTCCATTTCGTTTTTTTCATGTCGCTATCTCCTCTTTCCGACTGAATCCCGGCGGGACTTCGGCCGCGCCTGCTGCTTTCGCCTGGAATCCGTGGTTTTGAATTTGGCCTCTTTCGGCCAGATTTCGTCCTCGGACCGGTCGAATTGAAGAAATTCCACCGGCGCGCCGTTATCGACGATGAAAGCCACCGTGACCCCAGGGCTTGGGGCGTTGGGCTGGATGATGACTTTCTTCCCTTTGATGGCTTCCTTGATATCCCGGACAACAAAGGCGACATGGGGAACGGTTTTCACCAAGTCCGGCAGAGGGCAGTCCGGGTCGAACTTCAGCCACTCGATTCCGTAGGGGCTTTCCAGGTAGCCCGACGCGTACATTCTGTGCGCAGGGATATAATCATCCCCCGGGAGTTCTTTGTCCGTGGGAATACCGATGTGATGATACCTGAGTTCAGTCATGTCTGTAACCTCTTGGGCCTTCTTTATATCAATTTCACATTTTTTGCCATCAGACCGGCCATCATGAGATAGAGAGCCTTCATGGGCATGTTTTACCCTCCCTTCTCCTCGGGAGAGGAGCCAAAAAGCCAGCGGGCCCCTTTGGTGAAGGCATAGGGAAAAACGCTGCGATGATGCTCCCCCTCGGGGATCAGGTAATTAAATTGGAGCCCCTTATAGTTCCCGTCCTCGATGGTGCGGATCATTTTTTCGGTCGTCCGGATCATCCGGGCGCTCTCGTCTTTCCCGGTCGAGAGGAAGACCGCGGCATTCAGGGTTTTGTGTGTCCGCGCGAATTCCTTCTCGTATTGAAAAATCACGTCGTTCGAATACCACAGGGACGGGCTGACGATCAGGTACTTGGTGAAGAGATCCGGATGCTTGAACAGGACGTAGGCCCCGAAAAATCCCCCGATCGAATGACCGACGATCGTCCGGTCCCTGGGAATCGTCCGGTAATGGTGATCGACGTACGGGATCAGTTCTTTCTCGAAAAAGCGGATGCAGTTCTCCACCCCGCCGGAACGGGAGCCGTACACGTCCGAAGGTGGCGTACATTCGCGTTCGCGTTTGAGGTAGAAATCGTCGTCGGTCGTATTGTAAGCGACTCCGACGACGAGGACTTTGGGAATGTCCCCATTTCTAATCAGGCGCCGGACGATATAGGCGACGCAGCCAAAATTGTATTCGGCGTCCAGGACATAAAGAACGGGGTAACGGGCTGTCTCTTGGCCGTAGTCTTTGGGAAAAGAAATATCGATTTCGTAGGTCTGATCGACCTCTTTCGACGTCAAGAACCTCATTTCCGTATCGCGGATCTCCACTCTTCGGGGTGACTCCTCCTTCACGATTTCTGTTTTTGTTCTTTCCGCGCCCTTCAATTTATCGCAGTATCCGCGAGCGACAGGAACTAGGATGAGGAGAAGTGCCAGGATCGATGACTTCTTCATGGCTGAACCTCTTTCGTGTCCATTCGTCTCCGGGCTTTGCGGCCCGGCTGCCGCACATGATCATCAGATCTCATTTCCGCCAACCGGATCTTCAATCCCGCTCCGGCTCGGGAAGTATGATCTTGTATTTCCTGATCCTGACGTTCAAATCCTTGTCCACCAGGCCTACGTAAAGATGGTCATCCGTGAGCAGCGGGTTGGCCGACTGATGCGGCGTCATCCTCAATCCCTCTTCCACGGTGATCTTCGACCGGAAGAGGTAGCGGCCCTCCGGAGAAAAAATATCGATCGCCTGAAAGTTCCGGCGGCTGACCTCCGGTCCGGCGCGATCGATCTCCCAGACCTCCCTGAGATCGAGATTCCATTCCCCCTTCAGCGGCCGGTCCAGGTTGACGACATCTGAAAAGAGAAGCGTCAAGGGGATCAACAGAAAGACGATTGTTGATTTTGCGATGGAGCATAGGCTGCAGCCCTCGTGACTTCGCCTCATTCTGAGCGTCGCTTCTCGCAATTTAATATATATTACGTTATTGCTTACATTTTGTTTACAAGAAACGGGGGCGATCTTTCATTTTCTTGGCGTTTTGGCCTCTCTCCTGCGCACTTTGTCAAGGCATTGAGCTTGATAACAGGTATGGCCTCGTCCAACCGACCGGCTTGACATGAGCACAATAAAACCAGGATCGGAATCTCACCCCAAAACTACAGCAATCCGCGTGCCAGGTAGGCATCCATCCCTGTTTTTTTGCGGAATTTCCGGAAAAAGGTTCGATTGTGGTCCTGGATAATTATCTTCAGCTGAACCGGGCGGGCCGGAGACGGGGGAACCACCTGGGGACCTTGTGCTGATATTCCCGGTATTCGTCTCCATATTTCTCCAGAAGGAACCTCTCCTCATAGGCGGCGATGATGTTGTAAAAGACGGCGATGACGCACCAGAGCGCGAAGGCCGCTAGCGACAGCGTGGAGAGGACCAGACTCAGATAGAAAAGAATGGACCCACCGTAGAGAGGGTGCCTGAGGCGGGCGAAGGCCCCGTCCTTGATGAGTCCCTTATCGCTGAAAGACGGATCGGAAATGTGCTGATGTCCTGTTTGGACGAAAAAGCCGGCCAGGATGAAGACCAGGCCGGCAAGCCCAAGGCGAACGGCGAGGGGCACGACAGCCGCCGGCATCGTCGTCGATCTGAAGATAAAGGAATCAAGCCCCCAGATCACAAGGAAGACGAAAAGAAAGACAATCTGTCCCCGGTCTCCATAGGGGTGTTCACCGGGACATCCTTGCCGTTTGTTTTTTTGTTGTTTATCATCCTTATTTGAAGCTTTCATCTTTGCCTCCACTTCAGAAGACGGAGTCGCGGACCAATTATTGCATTGCCCTTTCCCATGTCATCCCTACCTTACTTTTGATAAAATGCTCCCGTCAAGACTATTCCGGGATGGCATCCGGGCCAGGCAGAATCCGGTCTAAAAAGAAGAAAAAGCTTCCTCGAGGCAATAAATGGACAGCTTGGACGTCTGAACGGTGTGAGAAACGTGAAAGGATGTTCCTCCCCATGAGCAGACTGACCGAATTCCTCCGCCAGGAGCGCCAGGCCCTGATCGGCTACGTCCGGCACCGGATCGACGATGCGGCGGACCACGAGGCCGAGGACATCGTCCAGGACGTGGTCGTCCATCTCTTTGACCGGGCCGACCCCTCGATCCCGATCCAGAACCTAGCCGCTTACATCTACCGGGCGCTCCGGAACCGGATCGTCGATTTCTACCGGAAGAAGCGGGAGACGGTCGCTCTTCATGAGGCCGCGTTGGCGTCAGGACAGGACCCGTCCCTTGAGATCGAGAAAGAGGAGATGCTGGACGATGTCTTCGAGGCCATGGAGGAGCTCTCCGTCGAGGAAAGGGCAGTCGTCCTGGCGACCGAAATGGAAGGGCGAACGTTCAAAGAGCTGGCGGAGGACTGGGGCATCCCGATCGGGACTCTTCTGGCGCGCAAAAGCCGCGCCCTGGAAAAAATAAGAATGCAACTGACCGGTCAGACAAATCCACAAAAAGGAGTCACGTCATGAGCAACTATATCGGTCATCCTCAAGGAAGCTTTGCCTCCCGGCATGGGAGCAAGGCACTCCGGATCGTCGGCCTGACCGTTGCCGGCGTCGGGTTCGCGGTCCTTTTCGCCTTGGTATTCGGCTTGGTCGTCAAAATCCTCTGGAACTGGCTGATGCCGGCCATCTTCGGCCTGGGAGAGATTACTTTCTGGCAGGCCTTCGGCATCGTCCTGCTGGCCAAGCTTCTTTTCGGCGCCGGTCACGGTCACTCTTACAAGGACCACCACGAACGGTTCGGGAATCACTTTCAGGACCGCTTCAAGAGGTTCGTCGGCTCCGAAGAAGCGGCCGAAGGGGGCGCGCCGGTGCCGGGAAACGGGCGGAAGTGGCGGCATTTCCGCCAGTACTGGAAGGACGAGGGCCAGGCCGCCTTCGAGTCCTATGTCCAGAGGATGGGAGAAAAGGAAGAGAAGAAACCCGAACCGGGCGGAAAGGATTGAGAGTCAATCAGGTAGGGCTTAATCTGAGAGGGCTGGGCGGGCAGATCCCCGCCCGCTCCTTTCGTTTTCCTTCTCAGGATCTTTTAATATGGAAACGGAGGACAGGATGAATATCCAGAACGTTCCCTTTTCAATGACCGAATGGGACCGCCTCGAGGCCCAAGAGCACCCGGGGGAAACAGGGACTTCTCACTGGCGCGTCTTTTCAGAGGGAAACCTGCGTGTCCGGATCGTCGAATATTCTCCCGGGTTCAGGTCGGACCACTGGTGCCCCCGCGGGCACGTCCTGCTGGTTCTTGAAGGAGAATTGGTCATCGAACTCAAAGACGGGCGTTCCTTCACCATGCCGGAGCTCACCAGCTTTCAGGTGGCCGATGATGAGAGCAACCCCCATCTGGCTTATACCGAGAAGGGAGCCAAGGTCTTTATCGTCGATTGATCGGCCACGATTATCAGATGCCCGGCAGCATCTCGGAGATTGAAGATGCGGTCAAACATCTTTT
>JBAQGA010000267.1:0-23944 GCA_049287565.1 Candidatus Aminicenantales bacterium | reverse complement strand
GAGTTAAAGCAAACATTCCGAACAACGTACCGGAGTTGGCCACTACAGAGGATCTAACCAAGTGTCCCGTCTCATAATTTCCTTCCCTTCGTCATCTGCAGAGACGGGACACTTCCAGGGGGGAGTCAAGCTCCCCCCTCGGCGCTTCGCTGACCCCCTGAGGGGAACGACGCCGTCCCCCTCAAACTCCCCCGCGGTGGCGCGTCTTCATAGATCGTTCTAAAGCCAAGTTGTTTGTGTGAGGCACCACTAATTCCTCTTTTCGGCCGTTCACTGGTTGGAGAAATTGATGTTCTTGTTTTTAAGGCCTGTCCCGAGCGATTTATCGAGGTAGGCCAAAGCCAGGTTATACTCGATCAAGGCTTTGAGTTCCGCGGTTTTGGTATTGGCCAGGTCTCTCTGGTATTGGAGGACGACGTAGTTCGTGGTCAGGCCGACCTTGAGCTTTTTCTCCTCCGCCTCCAGCTTTTTCTGGGCCAGCTCCCGAGCCGCGCGGTAGCCGAGCACCCTCTTGTAATTGATCTCGACGGCCCGCACCGCCGTCCGGATCTCGAGGAAGATCCGCTGCTCGAGGTTCGTCAGGTCGACCAGAGCCTGTTCGTAGCTGATTTTTGAGACCTCGTACTGGGCCCTGGACGTGAAGATCGAAACCGGGAGACTGACCTGCAGGCCGATCTGCCAGTTGCTGTACTTGAGCCCCACGGCGTCGCTGAGGGCTGCTCCCGCGCCTCCCGGGACTTGGCCGACGATCACGCCTGTCAGAGGATTGTCGTCCTGGTAGAGGAGCTGAGTCCCGGAAATACCAGGGCTCCAGTAGGAGGTATAGATGTTCAGGTCCGGAAGGGTTTGGTTCTTGGTGTAGGCGACGTTGATCTCCTTGTTCTTCAGGCCGATGCGGGCGATCTGGAGGTCCGGCCGGTTGGACAGAGCGATCTTGAGGGCCTCGTCCAGGCTGACCTCGATGGCCTCCTGGATTGGTTCGTCCGAAGGCTGGATGGGGACCGGTTCGCCTTCCTCCGCAACTTCGATATTGATAATGGTCTTGAGGAGGTCCTCGCTGTTGGTGACCGCGATCTCCGCCTGCAGGATGTCCGCCTCGCGCGTCGCCACCTCGGCCTCCGCGCTCAGGATCTCGATCGGGGCCACCATGCCCACCTCGACCTCCCTCTTGTTCTTGAGGAGCAGGTCCCTGGCCAACTCTAGCGATTGCTGCATGACCTTGAGGTTTTCGATCGCATAGATCAGGTTCCAGTACGCCTGCTCGACCGTGAAGACCGTGTCGAGGAGAACGGACTGGAGATGGCTTTCGGAGATGTCCCTGTTGTTCTGGGAGATGATGATCTCGCGCCGGCTTATCTTGGACCCGAAATTGCGCAGGAGAGGTTGGCTGAAACTGAAACTGAGCGTGCTGCCATACCGGGGATTGATGGTCTGGAAGCTCCGATTGGACTCGCTTTTGTAGCTGCTCAGAGAGACACTGAGTGCGCCGCCCGTGGGGACGGCCTGCGAGACCGAGGCGGAGACGTCGTTGTACCGGCTGGTGACCGTTTCGGCCGCGTCGATGAAAGAATAGGAGGCGGAGCTGTTGCTCTGGCGGCTATGCCCGAAGGAGAGACGGGGCAAAAATTTTTCTTTGGCCCAGGCAACCTGGATTTCGGACAGGCGTGGGCTCAGGACGGCCGACTGGATGCCCAGGTTGTTTTTCATGGCGATCAGGATACAGTCCTGTAACGAAAGGGATTTCGACGACGGCTGGGCCGCCAGCGGCACCAGTCCGAGCAGCACGCAGCCCACCAGGACGCTTCCGATATTTTTTCTCATCTTAGACCTCCGTGATGGCCTGGCTATCCATCCAACCGGCTGATTCGGTGGGTCCGCGGGACACGCAGTGGCGGCGGGAGAGGGGCTATCTCAGGATCAGGCGGTCGCAATTCTTAAAGCTTGCGTAGGATGAGACGATCACGGCCTCTCCTTCGGTCACTCCTTCAAGGACCTCGAAGAGTTGGGCGGTCTGTCTTCCCGTCCGGATTCTCCTTTTGACCGCGCCCTTTCCGGTCTCGTCCAGGACATAGACCCATTTGTTTCCGGACGACCGGCTGAAGTCTCCCCTGGCCAGGAGCAAAGACTCGATGCTGTCGACGAGGTTCAGCCTGATTTGCAGGGATTGGCCGCGCTTGAGTCCGGCAGGATGGTCGCCGACGAATTCGAGGTCCACCTCGAATTTGCCGTCTTTGACCTCTGGGTAGATTTTTCGAACGTCCACTTTATAGGTTTGGCCGGCGAAGTCGAACTCCCCGACATCTTTGATTTTGACTTGGGCGATGTAGCGCTCGTCGATGTTCGTCCTGACCTTGAATAAATCCCACTGATCGATCTGCCCCAGCCGTGAGCCCGGGGAGACAGACTCCCCGATGGAAACGGTCAGCGAGGTCAGCTGCCCGGAGACGGGAGCGACCAGGGTCAGGTTTTCCTGCCGCTGTTTGACGATGTCCAGGTTCGCCTGCATGCGGGTCAGGGACTCCTCGAGCGCCTCGATCTGGGCCTGCCGGAACATCAACTCGCTCTTCTGGCTTTCGACGGTCAGGTCCCTCTGCTTGACCAAGTATTCATACTGGTCCTTGGCCAGTTCGTATTCGTGCCGGGAGATGAGGCTGTCCTTTTCGAGCTCTTTGTAGCGTTCGTAGACGCGACGTTGTTGTTGAAGCTTGTTCTCGATGTCGGTGACCTGTTGGTTGAGTTGCAGCTTGTATTGCTCCATGGACAAGCGGGTGTTGCGGAGGTTGTTGCTCTGCTGGAAAAGCTCGGACTCCCGGAACATGATATCCATGAGAAGGTTCGTGTTGGTCATCTGGAGAATGGGATCGCCCTGCTTGACCATCGAGCCGACCTCGACGAAGATCTTATCCACGCGGCCTCCCTCCAGAGCGTCCAGGTAGACGATGTTCACGGGCAGGATTTTTCCGTCGAGGGTGATGGTCTCCTTGAAGAAACCGCGCTTGATCGTGGAGATGAGGATCCTTTCTCTTTTGACGGTCTGGGTGGAAGGCGAGGCACCTTTTCGGCAGCTGGGAAGCAGGGCCGGGAGAGAAGCGAGGGTGGCGATGATCACCAGGAATAGAGCGGAGCCCACGGCCTTGACCAGGGCCGAGGGCCGTCCGCGCCCGCTGCTTATCCTCAATTCATCGCTCCTGACTCGATAGACTTCTCTCTATCCCAATTTCTTTGGTCGAGAGAGGCCGTGTCGTATCTAGAAATTTATTAATGAAAATCCTCCGCCATGTCAAGGTTTTTCCGGAAGATCAGAACTCCAGGACATCTCTATAGCCGGGGACGACGACGTCGAAGCCATTCTCTGTGCGGAGCGATTCTGCCAGTTTGCGAACAACCTCTTTTTCGCCGTGGGTCAGGAAAAGGGTCGGCAGCGGGGGTTGGAAGTGGCCGAGCCAGCGAAGGAGCGCGCCCCGGTCGGCATGGCCGGAGAAGCTGTGGATCTGCTCGACCCGCGCCCGCAATGGGCGGGGCTGGCCGAAGATCCGCACTTCGGGCGGCCGCTCGATGATCTGGCGACCGAGGGTGCCTGCCGCTTGATAGCCGACGAAGAGGATGGTGGACTCGGGACGGCCGATGTTATTGACGAGATGATGCTTGATCCGGCCTCCCGTGCACATGCCCGAGCCCGCCATGATGATGTGAGGAGTCCGCAGACTGTTGATAGCCTTGGAGTCCTCCTGAGACCGGACGTAGCGCAGGCCGGGAAATTGAAAAGGAGACCGGCCGGAACGGAAGAGGTCGAGAGTTTCCCTGTCCAGGCATTCCGGATGTCGCAGGAAAACATCGGTGACATCGGTCGCCATCGGGCTATCCAGGAAAACGGGAAGGCGCGGAATCCGCCTCTCCCGGACGAGGCGGCTGAGATAGAACATCAGCTCCTGGGCTCGCTCCACGGCGAAGACCGGGATGAGGACGTTTCCACGGGCCTTGGCGGTTTCCTTGATGATCCGGCTGAGCAGCGTTTCGATGCCGGCCGGATCATCATGATCCCGGTCTCCGTAGGTGGACTCCATGACCACCGCCCGGGCCCGCTCGAGGATCTCGGGATCGCGGATGAGCGGCTTATCCCATTGTCCAAGGTCGCCGCTGAAAATCGTCTGTAAAGATTTCTTTCCTGCGCGGGTGGTCAGCTCGATAACGGCCGAGCCGAGGATATGGCCCGCTTCACGGAAGCGGACCGATACACCCTTATCAAGGACGATGCTTTTATCATAGGGAACGCGTTTGACCAGGCCGCTGACCTTCTCGGCGTCGGCGACCTTATAGAGCGGGACCTCGGGGTAGCGGGACCGCCGCCCCTCCTTCTGGTGACGCTTCTTCTTGTAGGCGGCATCCTCTTCCTGGAGCTGAGCGGCATCGAGGAGGACGATCGGGAGGAGGTCCGCGCTGGCCGAGCTGGCCAGGATGCTGTTGTGGAAGCCGTCACGGACGAGCTTGGGGAGAAGGCCGGAGTGGTCGAGATGGACATGGGTAAGGAGGACGAAATCGATCGTTTCGGGAGGGATAGGAAACGGCGCCCAGTTCCTCTCGAGATAAGCCCTTTCTTGAAAGAGACCGCAGTCGACGAGCAGCCTGAGGCCGGCCGCTTCGACGAAATAGGAGGATCCTGTGACCTGCTGGGCGGCGCCTAGAAAGTGGATCTTCAATCTTGAGCCTTCTCGATCGGCGGTCGAAGGCTCAGTGTATCAATTCCCTTAACGCCCGTCGAGTCTTTTAGCGGATCAGGCGGATCGAACCGTTCACGGTTTTGAGCGAGACGAGCGGTCCGCCTTGGCCGATCTGTCCCTGGAGCCGGTGTTTCGATTTTTCCAGGGATTGGACGGTGACCGCAAAGTCGAAGGAAATGCTGCCGTTGGTGGTCTTGGCATCCAGGGTGGCATTGATCTCTTGGGGGGCGCTCAACCGCAGAACGATCCCGCCGTTGGTCGTTTCGGCCCGGACATCGGCCTCAAGGACCTTGAGGTCGAGCTGGATGCTTCCATTGGTCGTATTGGCCTTGATGCCGCCCCTGACGTTGACGGCCTTGACGTCGCCGTTGGTCGTCTCCAGAATGAGTTCGCCGGAAGCGTTCTCGATATGAATCCCGCCGTTGACCGTCGAGGCGTCGGCCCGGCCGAAAGGACCGGTCAGGCTCAGCCCGCCGTTGACGGTGTGGACCTCGGATAGCCGGATGCCCTCCGGGACCTTCACCTCGTAATTAACGCTTACGCCCGTGTTCTTGCCTTTCGGGTAGATGGTATCCACCGAGACGGAATCGGTTGTCGAGACCACCTCGATCTTTACCTTCTGCAGGTTTTCGGGATCCTTGTTGGTTTTCTTCAAGGCCTTGATCTCCACCTTCTCTTCTTTCCAGGTGGTGACGGCCACATTGCCGTTGACGTTCTTCAGGCTGAACGTCCCTTTGGCGCTCAGAGGAAGAACCTTCTGGAACTCCTCCTGATGGTCGGCCGCCAAAGCCACTCCTCCCCAGAGAAGGGTCAGGATTGCGGCCAGGATCAGGACGTTGAGACTTTTTTGACGCATGCTTAAACCTCCAGATTGGTATCTCCGCTATCTTGGTAGACGCAATCTCCGCAAAAAAGGTTGCCTCACACCATCGGCCTCTGGGATTTGAGGAAGCCGTATTCCGTCGTGAAGAAGAGGATGGTGATCCAGAGTCTGACCGCGATATAGGCCTGCTGCCAGAGGAAGAGGAAGAGCGGTCCGAGCCCGGCTTTGGGAAGCGCTTTGGCCACGGCCAAATAAACAATGGTCGAAATGACGAAGAGCAGGCCGACGAGCAGGAAGAGAGACCAAGCCCTGAAAAAACGCCTCCCCAGGAAACCAAAATTCCGCAGCGTCGTCCGGACGGTCTTCCGGCTGTCCTCCGCAACGAGAGTGATCTTTACGTAGTCGAAGAACATCTTGACGATCGAAAAGAGAACCAGGAGGACGACCAGACGGAAAGAGGAAGACAGCAGGGTCGTCCATTGCGTGGACGCTCCTTTTGACCAGACCCGGAAGGGGATGGAGATGAAGCGCCCGAGGATGCCGAAGACGAGAAGATAGCCGACAAGAGAGATGAGAAAGACGCGGAAGAAGCGGCCGAAATAGCGGCCGCAGTCCCCGAAGAAATTCCCCAGGGTGACCTTCTCTTCGTCGGCTGCGATGCGGCCGATAATCCCTCCGTTGAGAAAGACCAGGAACAGCAGAAACAGGATGGAGGTCCCGATCATACAGCCGCTGAGCAGAGGCGGGATATCCTGGAACTTATAGATGAGGTCTCCAAGCCAGAGCAGGTCAACTCCTCCGAAGAGTTTCTCCCCCAGGAGCGAGCGGGAAAACTGGCTCTCCAGGAGGAAATAGAAGGGCGCTACGACGAGGAGAGAGAACAGGAAGTAGACGAACCACAGCAGGGCCAACATCCTCCCCTTTCGCGCGGCCGTACCGAAACCCTGGCCGAAAAGCGTAATGATACCCATGGTCTTTCTCCTAGCTCAAGGCGCTGAGATAATGAAGAGAATTCTGGACCCAGAAGAGCAGACGTGAGGCCAGCCGGATGACGCCGCCCTTGCCGGTCTTCACTTTTAAGCTGTTGTTGGAGAAATTGGAATCGATGAGCCAGACGAGATCCGGGTCGATCTCGGCGAACTTCGCCCGGGATGAGGTCTCAAACCGGAACTTTTTCCAACGGCTCTGGCCATCCCAATGTCCCAGTTCCTCGCTTCCGTCCTCGAAGACGACGCGCAATTTGATCCGGCATTCACCGCCGACCCGAGCCTCGCCGAACCTCCGGACGGTGACGTCGGTGACATGTATTTCCTGGTCCTGCTTTTCTTCCTTATCCTGCTTTTTCCTCTTGTCGATATCCGCTTGCTTGACTTCCTCTTTCTCTCCGTCAACGTCGAAGACACCGAGATAAAGGTCTTTTTTCTCGGAGGTCCGCAGGCTCGCTATGCCGTAATCGAAATTATGGGTGCTGAAGAAGAGTTCCTCGAAGAACCAGGTCAGGTCCTGTCCGCTGACCTCGTTGGCAACATCGATGAAGTCCTGGGTGTGGGGGTGTCGGAAGCGGAAGCGCATCTGGAATGTCCTCATGACCCGGAGCATCGTCGCTTCCCCCAGGTAGCGCTCCAGGGAGTTCAGGCAGGTCGAAGCCCTCATGTAAACGTTCATCGAATAGCTCATCCGGTTGATGAATTGCCAGGAGTAAGTCGTGATCGGGTCAGTCTCGGCGATGAGGATAGCGGCCAGGCGGTCAAGTTCGTAGTCATAGTAGCGAGGAAGGTTGATGATCCGGGTCAAAGGCCAGCCGAAGAGCGATGTCGGGACCATCCCGGGACCGTAGGCTTTCCCCTGAACCCGGCCGGTTGAATAGGTGTTGATGCCCTCATCGAGCCAGGCCTCTTCGAACTCGTTATTGGCCGCCAAACCGTACCAATAGCCATGGCCGAACTCATGGATGATAACGCCTTCCGGCGAATTGACCTTCTGGTCTGTGATCACTCCCGTTCCCGCCGTGAACAGGGTCGGGTATTCCATCCCCCCGCTTCCCGTCCGGAAGGGCGGATCGACCATGGTCACGGTCTCGTAGGGATAGGGTCCGAACCAGAGACCGTAATACTTCAAGGCCATGCGCAAGGCCTTGAAATGGCGTTCCGTCTGCTTCCTGTGTTCCGGCTCGATGAGAAGGATCATCTTGACGTCGGGGAGCCTCAGCTCTTCGACAGGGAGCCCCACCGTTTTGGAAAGTTCGGTGTATTCCCCATCGCTGACTTCCTGGTCGCCGACGAAATCCCTTTCCACCTTGATGAAATCCGGGTCGGCCGTCCAGGCGAAGTCATGGATCCGCGACTGTTCGAACGTATAGGTCACGGTCTTCCCGTCCTGAGCCGAGACGGCGCTTTTCTGCTTTCCCGAGGAGCCGACGACAAAGGACGCAGGAACGGTGATGTGAACAACGAAGTCGGCGAAATCGGCGTAGAACTCGCTGTTGAGATGGTACTGGTGGCAGTTCCATCCTTTGCCTTCTTCGTAAACGCCGGGCTTGGGAAACCATTGGGCAATGAAGTAGGAATCCTGATAATACCCCGAGCGCGCGATCGTCCGGGGGATTTTCGAGGCGAACTCGATCTCGAGGCTAACCTCCTCCCCCGGCCTGACGGGAGCCGGGAAGAGCACCCGGGCGACCGTCTGGTCGTGGAGATGGGGGGGCTGGTCGGGGATCATGAACTCGAGAGTCGGCTTGAGGTCGATGCCGTCGGCCAGAGCGATCCGGGTGATGTCGATCCATCCCCAACCGCCCTCCTCGTACCGCCTCCCCATCGTGCCTTCCTTCCGGGACTCTTCCAGCATGGCGCTCCTCTCGTTCTTGAAAGCATTCCAGTAGAGATGGAACCACATATCGGCGATCTCGACTGGGCTCTCGTTGCGCCAGAGGATTTCCTCCCGACCGTGGAGCATTTTGCCGGCGTCGTCGAGCTCGACCCAGATCTCATAGCGAAGTGGCATTCCCTTCTCAGCCGGTTCTGTTTCCTGAACCGCCCGCAGATGGGGAACGATGAGCAGAGCAATGCCGAGAGCCAGCCCGCAGGCCGCTGTCTTCTTTTCCATTTTGCCCTCCTAAATCCCTTCCTTGGGGGACTTCTCCCGGATGAGGTCCTGCCAGACCTGGAACCGGGGGAAATACATGAATTCGAGAAAAAGAGAGACGAACAAAAGAGAGTAGAAATCGCGTGAGGAGCCGGCCAGAAGAAAGAGGACGAACCCGAGGACGGCCGGAAGCTCCGCCAGCGTCGCCGTGACGATGGCCGCCCGGCTCAGCCGTTGTCCGGAATGTCGAACGTCCCCTCCCGGGGCCGCTCTGGTCAGCGCCTTGGCGGAGATGCGGACGAGCACGACGGCCCCGACCGCCGCGCCGTAGAAAACGTAGCGCAGGATCTGCAGCTGGAGCCCCGGAAGAAAACCCGCAAACGGCTTGAACTGGGACTTGACGAGTTCGACGATGAGCACATCCAGGAACAGCCCGGCGATAAGGGCCCCATTGATGATCAAGGTCGTCCGAAATATCCGTTTCAAGGCAAAGACAGACTCCATTATCATCAGCTCATTCTACGTATATTCAGCCTAAAAGGTTCAATTCTTGCCTGGTTCTGATTCCTGCAGAATCGAAAAAAGCGCAGCGGCTTCGACTCATCATTCCACATAAAGAAGAAGACTTTTCAGGTACTCGCTCTCCGGATGGTAGACATTGACCGGATGGTCGAAGGCCAGACGGTGCTTCTGGATGATACGCGCTTCCCGGCCGGCTTCGGACGCGGCCTGGAAGACGACCTGGCGAAAAAGGCGCTCGTCCACAAAATAGGAGCAGGAAAAAGTCAGCAGCAGGCCTTTCGGCATGATCTTCTGAAAGGCCTGCCGGTTGATGTCTTTATAGCCCCGGCAGGCCGGGACAATGTCCGATTTCTTCTTGGCGAAGGCGGGCGGGTCGAGGATGATGAAATCGTACGGCGGCGTCTGCCGCCGCAGGAAATCAAAGACGTCGGTGATCTCAAAGCGATTGCGCTCATCGGAGAATCCGTTCAGGGCGAGATTCCGTTTGGCCAGTTCAATGGCCGGCCGCGAAGAGTCCACGGAATGGACGGAGACGGCTCCGCCGGCCAAGGCCGCCACGGAAAACGCCCCCGTATAGCAGAATGCGTTCAGGACCTTGCGGCCCTGAGCGGTGGATCGGACCAACCTTCGCATTTCCCTCAAGTCGAGGAAGAAACCTGTTTTTTGGGAGCCGGTGATTTCGACCAGGAAGCGAGACCCATCCTCGTGGACCGTCACATCTTTGACCTCCTCGCCATAGAGCGGTCCTTCAAATTCAGGGAGGCCTTCCTCCCGCCTCGTCGGGAGGCTGGATTTTTCGTAGATCGAGCGCGGCGCCAGGATTTTGATCAACCGGTCGAGGATCACGGGCTTGAGTTTTTCCATCCCCCGGGTTGCGATCTGGACGACGAGGACATCGTCGTAGCGATCGACGACGAGCCCGGGCAGCCCGTCCCCTTCCCCGTTGACCAGCCGGTAGGCGTTCGTGTCCGGCTCGACCAGCTTTTTGCGCAGGGCGGTGGCGGCCGCCAAGTTTTTTTCGATGGCTTCGAGGGGCGGCATCCGGCCGAAGCTCAAGATCCGACCGATGATGGCACATTGCCGGTTAAAATAGGCGTGGCCAAGGAGTTCTCCATCGCTGCTTTTGACCGGCAGGATATCCCCGTCCTCGAAGTCCGGGAGATTCTGGACAGCGCCGCTGAAGATCCAGTGGTGGCGCTGACGGATGGCTTTGTCCTTGTTCTTTTTCAGGATGACGGCCGGCTCTGTCATGGCTTTCCTTGGACCGCCAGGGCTTTGAGTTCGGCGAGCAGGAGCTTATCCGGCTCGGTCAGGGGGTACCGACCGGCGCGGCCGGGCCTAACCCAGCGAATCTCCTCGTGGTCATGCAGCCTTAAAGCGCCGGATAAGTGAGAGACCGCATAGGCTGCAAGATCGATAGAAAATGCCGGAGATGTATAGTGCACTCTCGCGAGAAAGCGGCCGACGTGGGCCTGGATGCCGAATTCTTCGTGGAGTTCTCTGGCCAGGCATTCCCGGGGCGTCTCTCCCGACTCCAGCTTTCCGCCGGGAAATTCCCAGAGGCCGGAGAAGCAGTCGCCTTTTTTGCGTTTGGCGATCAGCCAGCGGCCGTCCTTTTCTAGGACGGCGGCCAGGACGCGGAGCGGTCGCGGCTCAGCAGAAATTGATCGCCGGGGCATGATCTTTTCCGGGGAAACCTGCTCTTATCATATTTCTATATACATTTTTTTCAAGTCACGGCGTTCGAGCGAGCGCTGCAGTGCCGGCGAGCATGTGCTATAATATGAATCCATGAAAGTTGTCATTCTTGCTTCCGAAGTCGTTCCTTTCGCCAAGACGGGCGGACTGGCCGATGTGGCCGGAGCCCTCCCCAAGTTCCTCGGCCCGCTGGGTGTCGAGACCGAGGTAATCCTCCCCCTTTACCGGGAGACGAGAAAGAAGGGATTGTCCCTCCGTCGGGTCGCCGGAAATCTGGAAATGGACTGGTCCGGGAAGAGGGAAAGCTTTTCCGTCTGGGAATGGGAAGAAGGGCCGGCCGGCTTCCTCTTGGTGGAGAAGGACGAGTGCTTTGACCGCGACTATCTCTACGGGACTCCGCAGGGTGACTATCCTGATAACGGCGAGCGCTTCGCGTTTTTTTCCAAGGCGGCGCTGGAAACGGTCAAACATCTGGGTTTCCGTCCCGACGTTGTCCACGCTCATGACTGGCAGGCGGCCATCTCTCTGGCCCTGCTCAGGTTCGTCTACCCGGATGACCCGTTCTTCACCTACACGCGGTCGCTTTTCACCATCCATAACCTCGCCTACCAAGGCTTGTTCAAAAAGGATATCCTCGGCCGCATCGGCCTGCCGGTTTCGCTCTTCAACATGGAGGACATGGAATTTTATGGCCGGGTCAATTACCTTAAGGGAGGGATCCTCTATGCGACGGCCGTGAACACGGTCAGCCGGCGTTACAGCCAGGAGATCCAGACGCCGGAGTTCGGCCATCGCCTCGACGGCCTTTTGCGGAAGCGCCGGGACCGTCTTTTCGGCATCCTCAATGGCGCCGACTACGCCGACTGGAATCCCGCCACGGATAAGTTCATCGCCCGGCCGTTTGATCCGACCTACCTGGACGGCAAGAAGGAATGTCGGAGAGACCTGCTCCAGGCGTTATCACTTTCGGAGGTTGCCGAAGACACCCCTGTCATAGGGATGGTTTCCCGCCTGGCCGGCCAGAAGGGATTCGACATTCTCAGTGAGGCCCTGGAAGGGATTTTCAAGCTGGGGGCGGTCCTGGTTATCCTGGGCACTGGTGAAGAGGTTTTCCAGAAGTCCCTGAGCGCAGCCAAGAAAAAGCATCCCCGGTCGTTCGGGCTGCGGGTCGCTTTCGACGAGGCGCTTTCCCATAAGATTTACGCGGGCAGCGACATGTTCCTCATCCCCTCCCGCTACGAACCCTGCGGATTGACCCAGATGTACAGCCTCCGCTATGGCACGATTCCGGTGGTCAGGGCGACCGGGGGGCTGGACGATACTATCCAGGAATATGATTCCGCCCAGGGTACCGGGAACGGGTTCAAGTTCGAGGACTACTCGGCATCCGCCCTGCTCTCCTCTCTCCAGAAGGCGATCTCCATTTATCGACAGAAAAACCGCTGGCGGCCGCTTGTCCAGAAGGCCATGGCTTGCGATTTCTCCTGGGATAGGTCGGCCCGCGAATATCTCCGCCTTTACCAGAAACTCCCGATCCTTTAGCTTCTTGCTTTTTCTCAGGACCGAAGGAAGCCCGCGGCGGTCTCCGGAGGCACCGGATTGATGTAGAAGCCCGTCCCCCATTCGAACCCGGCGACCCGGGTCAGCACCGGGATGATCTCCATGTGCCAATGGCAGCTTTCTTCCAGATTGGCCCAGGCTTCGTGGGGCAGGTTAGGGTTGGGCGCCTGGTGAATGTAGAAATTGTACGGGGGGTCGGAGAGAATATCCCGCAGCTTTCCCAGCGTCCGCTTGATCGCTTTGGTCAGCGACCGAAGCTCGGTTTTCGTGGATTTCGAGTACCACGGAGAATGCCGCAGGGGATAGACGCGCATCTCGAAGGGGAAGCGGGGAGCAAATGGGGTGATGACGCAGAAGTGGTCATTGCGGAGGACCAGACGTTCCCTTTTTCGAGTTTCCTCCCTGATGATGCGGCAAACGACGCATTCGCCGAACTGGCGGTGGAGACGTTCGCAGCCGTACAACTCTTCGTTGATCTTTTTGGGGATGATCGGTGTCGCCACGATCTGGGAATGGGGGTGGCTGAGCGAGGCCCCCGCTTCCTGGCCTTTGTTCTTGAAGACATGGACATATTTGTACTGGGATTCTTCCTCGATGCTGGTGACTCTTTCCTTGTACATCTCAAAGACATCGCAGAGATGCTCGAGCGGAAGATCGGGCAGCTCTTGGCCGTGGCGGGGGGTTTCGATGATGACCTCATGCACCCCGACTCCGTCCATCCACTGAAAGACGCCCTCGTCATGGCGTTCCGGGGGGAGCCCCCGGTTCAGCGCCGGAAACTTGTTCGGGACGGTGCGCACTCGCCAGCCCGGACGATTCGGCCGCGTGCCGCGCTTTCTGAGCGAAGCGACCTCGGGGGGTGTTTTGGATTCATTGCCTTCACAAAATGGGCAGAATCCCGGCGCCGGCTCTTTCTCTGTCGCCCGGGCGGGACGGAAATCGTCGGGCCTTTTGCTCCGTTCCGAGGCGATGATGACCCAGCGGCCGCTGATGATATCCTTGCGCAATTCGGACATGGTCTAACCGATCAGCTCCTTGATCTTGACTTTGAGCTCTTCCAGAGAGGCCGATTTGACGATATAGGCGTCCGCGGCCCAGGTCATGAAATCGTGCTTATAACTCTGGTACGCGGTGTTGATGATGATCGGGATGTCTTTGCGAAGGCCCATGATCTGGGTGATGAGCTCGATCCCGTTCTTCTTGGGCATGCGGATGTCGGTAATGATGAGGTCGAAACTGTGTGCTTTGATTTGTTTCATCGCCGCATCGGCGTCCATCACCGCCGTCACCTTATACCCCGCCTCGGTGAGTTCCTCTTTGTAAAGAAGACAGAGGTTCTTCTCATCTTCGACGATGAGCAATTTCTTTTTCATCGCTTAGCTCCCCTTTCTTTCGGCTGAGTTTTAAAATAGAGTTTGAAAGTCGTGCCCTGGCCTTCGGTGCTCTTGATCTCGATCCGGCCCCCGCAGGCGTCCATGACCCTTTTCACATAGGCCAGTCCCAGTCCCATTCCCTTCTCCTTGGTGGAAACAAAGGATTCAAAAATCTTGGTCTTGACGGTTTCAGGGATTCCCGGACCCGTGTCCTGGACGGCGACGACCGCCCAATCCGCGTTCTCCCGGTATGCCCGCACATAGATCTTCCCCTCGTTCCCAACGGCATCGATGGCGTTGTCCACCACGTTCCGCACGGCCTCTCCTGTGTGAATGGGATCGCATTGGAGGATACGGAGACCGGCCTCGACTTCCACATCAATGGTTAATTTCAAGCTGTCGATTCGAGGCCGGACCGATTCGAGGACAAGGTCGAGCAGCTCTTGTATATTAACGCTGCTCTTTTCCCGGATATCAACTCGGAGAAATTGGGTGAGCTGCATCAGGGTCCTCTCCAGCCGGCGGATCTCGCTCCGGATGATCTGAAGATTTCTTTTCCTCTTTCTCGGTTCTATCTTGGGGTCGAGAAGCTGGTCGGCGAAACCTCCGATCGTGACCAGGGGGTTGCGGAGCTGATGGGTAACGAACATGGCCATCTCCCCCATGGCCGCCACTTTTTTCATGTCAACGACCCTTTTTTGCAGCTTGGCCGTGTAGATATAATTGCTGGCGAAGAGTCCGCAGATCGAGGCCAGCTCGACATCCCGGCTCCGGATAGGCTGGCCGGTAATAGCATTGTCCACGATAATCTCCCCCAGCGCTTCCTTCTCAGCCAGGAGCGGGATGCAAAGGAATTCGTCAGCTTTGATGGTTTCCTGGAAACGCTTGTCCACCAGAGGCTCATTCCAGGCGTCCCGGACCAAAAGGATCTCGTTCGTCGAGGAGGTCAAAGCCGGAATCGGAGGCTGTTCCTGATAGAGCGGATAGCTCAATTTCTTCACGCGCTTGGTCAGAGTATCCACTTCGCCGTTCAGGAGGGACCGGTTGTGCTCGATGATCTCCGGGTAGCCGATGCCGGGAGTGGAAAGGACGCGCCAGATGGATTCGGCTTCCTCGGGCGAAGCGGGGCCCAACCAGAATTCCCCCTTGAGCTTTTGTCCGTCTGCCAGAAAGAGCATGGCCCGGTTGAAGCCCACGCCGTGTCCCGCAGTCAAGGCGGTCACGATGACGAGTAGGTTGTCCAAAAGCGAAAAAGGCTGGAAGAAACTCTGAGCGATGATGGAGAAAAGCTGGATCTCTTTGGACGTCTCCCCCGAGAATTGGGGGAGCAGCGGATTATAGCGTTCGATCACTCCCTCCTCCAATTTTTGGGGATGACCCGGATGCCGGCAGCACTGATCATGAAGTGGGCCCGGTCTTCCCTCACCCGGAAGCCGCTCTGGAAGCGGCTAGGGATCTGGCAGAATTTGTCGACGATCACCCGGCGCAGCCTGGAGCCGCGTCCGATGCAGGACCCTTCAAAGATGATTGAACTCTCGATCCGGGCGTCAGGGGAGATCTCCACTCCGGGAGAGATGATGGAATTGCGGACCAGAGCGCCCCGGACCCGGCAGCCCGACCCGATAATCGAATTCTTGATGTCAGCCTGGTGAAAATAGGAGGGGGGATACTGGCGCTTGTATGTTCGGATCAGCCAGGAATCATCTCCACTAAGAAAAGGAGGTTCGGCATCCAGGAAAGCCATATTGGCCTTCCAGTAAGCGTCGATCGTCCCAATGTCCTCCCAATACCCATCGTAAAGATAGGCATAGACACGTGACTTTTGGATCAGACTGGGGATGATATCGCGTCCGAAATCGTGGCTGCTGGCGGGATTCTTGGCGTCCTGGATCAGGGCTTTGACCAAGGCCGGCGTCCGGAAAAGATAGACCCCCATAGAGATCAGCGTGCGCTTTTCATCCCAGGGAAGAGAGGGCGGGGTTTTCGGCTTTTCCAGGAATTGGACGATGCGCCGGCCGCGGTCGATGCCGACAACGCCGAATCGGCCGGCCTCCGAGCGACGGACGGTCTTGGCCAGGATGACGGCGTCGGCCCTTTTTTCATCGCAGTAGCGGAGAATTTTCCGGTAATCGGCCCGATAGACGTGGTCGCCGGAGAGAATCAAGACGGCCGCTGGGTCTTCCTGCTGGATGGTGTAGATGTTCTGGAAAACGGCATCGGCCGTACCCTCGTACCAGTGATCGGCTACCCTTCCCTGCGCGGGAAGGGAGACGATGTATCCGCCGCTCTCGGCATGGAAGATGTTCCATCCGTAGAGGATGTGTCGTTCCAGGGACAGGGATTTGTATTGAGTGAGGAGGGCGATCTTCTTGAGCCCGGAATTCAGCGAGTTGGAGAGGCTGAAATCGATGATCCGGTAGCTGCCCAGGAAAGGGACAGACGGCTTCGACCGGTCGCGAGTAAGCGGATAAAGCCTCTCCCCTTTCCCCCCGCAAAGGATCATGACGAGGGTTTTTTCAGACGATACGTCCATCGGGGATCACGACCTCAGAGAACAGCTTGTCCTCTTCTTCCCACGTTTCCAGGAGCCTCATCTCGGCCGGGCTCAGCGGGCCGTCTCGTCGGACCCATTCGACGAGCATCCTGGCCCGTTCATAATGCTCGGCGGCGCGGTTTTCGGAATAGTCCCGGGCCGTCCAGGTCGAGATCAGGAACGGCCAGTCCGAGCTCTCGAGGAGGAATTTTTCGCGGATGAACTGCTTGAGGATCCGACTGTCCTTGGCCGGAGAGAAAGATTTGAGCTTCATCGCCTGCTTTTCGATGGCGTAGATCTTTTCCCAGATCCAGGCGGTGCCGTCGTTGAGCCAGATCCAGTGGAATCCGCCCGTGCCCCATGAGCCTTCCGGAAGAGAGATCAGCGAATGAGGCGGGAGGGCCTCGAGGCAACGGCTGGCCGTCTGCGGTTCGACCTCGGTTTGATGGAGCTTCTTGAGGACCAGATAAAGCCACTCCGGACCTTCGAACCACCAATGACCGAAAAGCTCGGTGTCGTAGAGAGCGACGATAACCCCTCCATCCTGATCCTTCAGGCTCCCGCGGAGAGAATCGACGAAGTGACCGGCGTTCTCTTCGAGTCTCTCGCGGACGCGCTCCGGGTCGTAAGGAAGTTTATCGCCGAGGTCGGCGTCGCTGGCCGTGATCCTCCAGTAGCGCATCCCGCCGGGAAAGTGTTTCTTGTGAAACTCCAAATACCAGCCGTCTCCCGGATAGCCTGTCTTCCCTGACCAGACCTGCGCGCCCGATCTTTGATCCCGGACTAAAAAGGGGACTTTTGAGGGATAGGCCAGATATGGAAGATAGGGCGTTTTGGCGATCTCTTGCCCCGGCTGGTATTCCTTCTTGAATTTTTCCCAAAGCAGCTTCAGGGCGGGAAAACGGTCCAGGTAAACGCCCTTGGCTTCGCCGCCGCTTAAAAGGTGGGTATCCACAAAGAAACAACCCAGTCCCTCTTCACCGAGGATCTCGTCGACTCCGGACCGGGGCACGGCCTCAGGGCCGCCCAGCGGCGATTTCCAAGCGTATCCGGGACGGTAGGCGCATTCGGGAAGCCAGAATCCCGTCGGTTTCCTGCCGAAATATTTCTCATAGCAATAACGGCCCTGGCGAACCTGCCAGCGGATACTGTCGTCCTCCGAGAGAAGGGGGAAATAGCCGTGGGTCGCGGCCGATGTCAGGACCTCGATCTGGTCGTTGTCCTGAAGCCTGCGGAAGGCCTCGATGATATCCTCATGATATCTCCCGGAGAACAGCTCGAGGAGTCCGGCATACCAGTTTTCCCAGTATTCGGTGAGTGCAAGGAGGGGCTCGGTGCCGGCTTTTTCGAAATACGCCCGATCCTTGCGGGCGATCTCGACCTTCATCCGCAGGTACTCCTTAAATCCCGTCGCGAAGCTCGGGCTCTTGAGCTGCTCCATGAGGACGGGCGTGAAGGAGATGTTGACGCGCGGCGGAAGGCCTTCATCCCGGAGCCGCTCGAAAATCCCGAGCAAAGGAAGGTAGCTCTCGGCCGCGGCCTCATAGAGCCAGTCCATTCCGTGCGGCCAGTTTCCGTGGGCCATGACATAGGGGATATGGCTGTGCAGGACCAGAGAAAAATACTTAACGCTCATATCCTTTATTTCCTTTCAAGGTGATGCTCAGACTGAATTTCTGTCGACGGGCGAGGCCGACTTCCCAATGAGACAGGAAACACATCCCTTGATGGATTATATCATAGCCCTCCTCTGATTGGGAGAGTGTCTGCAGAGGAAAGTGCCAGATTCCTGGAACGGGGGAGAATTCCAGGCGCCATTCTCCGCTGAGAAGTGAGAGAGTGCCCTGGCGGACTTCCCATTCTTTCTCCAGGAGATAGAAATTCCATTCGACGGCGAACAAGGCCTGGAGTTCCCTGTCCGATTCGTTCTCCAGCTCATAAGAGATCAAAACCCGGTCTTTTGCGGGGGCAAGGCGCTTGGCTACCCGGACGGGGAGGCGCTCCCCGCCGGCCCAGACGTGTCCGTGTCTGACCATCAGAGCGGAATCTTCCTGCAAGGCGAACTGGTATTCCTGGTTCACGAAATCCCCCTGCTCTCCATAGTCGACCTGCCGGAAAGACTCCGCAGTGGTCCCGGGATGAAGGAAATGGTCGAGGAGCGAGAAACGAGGATACCAGTCGTACCTCAGGAGTGAGGAGGCTTCCGGCGGGAGTTTCTTGGCCAGCTCGTGAATGCTTTTTCCTTCCCCGCCGGATTCCTCTTCCCTGTGGCGATGATAGGACTCTTCTCTCCTGGACAAAACGTCGGAAAGGTTGCGACCGAGCCGGCGGTCGTCGAATTCGATCAGGCTTCCTCCGAAACTGGGCTTGAGCAGCAGGTTGAGATTATCCTGGCGGAAGACGAGCTCTTCGCGGCCGTCGAGGTCGTAGTCCACCGTTTCCCACCCGGGTTGGAGCGGCAGGTTTTTTTCAGCCGAGAGAAGATGTCGGTAGGCCGATTCCCTGAGGTGAGGAAGGTAGAGACCGCCGAAGATCCCGTGCCAGAAGGGATCGTTGCACTGCGCCTTATAGAGATCTCGGGATGCTTCCGGATTCCGGCTCTTCCTGACTTCGCGGGAGACGAGGAGCATCCTCTTGTGGAGATGGTTGCTCTCGGGATACTTGAGGAAGAACTCCCGGAAGAACCCTCCGCGCAGAAAGCGCCGCTTTTCGACGGACACTTGCTGCTTCAGGGCGCGGAAGCGATCATAATCCTCGGGCTCGAGCACCCATTCCATCATCTCTTCGTAGGAGGCGGGGGGAATATAGACCTTTCCCAGCGGGGGGCGGTCATCGAGATAACTGGAGTAGGTCATCGTCCGGATGCCCTCGTTTTCAAGAAAGGTCAGGAAAGCGGCGAGCCAGCCCTCCTCATAGACCCATTTGTGCGTCCCGGGCCAGAGACCGAACTTCTCACCGTCATCACCCAGGATGGCCACTCCTCCCCTCTCCTTGATCTCGCGGAAACGGAGGCGGACTTCCTCAAGAAGGTGAAAGGGGATGTCGTAACGGAGCGGCTTGCTGACGGGGAAAAGGACGAGCGGCGATCCTTCCTCCTCAGTGATATAGGGGCGTTCGATATCGCTGATCCCGGCATAATGAAAATGTTCTTCGTCGAGGATTGTATATTCGATTCCTTCTCCGGCCAGGATTTTCGGAAGGTGAGGTTCCCAAACCCTCTCGGTCAGCCAGCCACCCCGGGGCCGGCGTCCGAAATTCTCATTGAGAAAATTATTCATCAGGCGGAGCTGGCCGACCCTGTCCTCCTCGGGGATGATGGACAGGATCGGTTCGTAAAAGCCGCCGCCCAGGAGTTCGACCTGGCCGCGGGCGGCCATCTCTTCAACCAACTCCCAGGACTTTTTTTCTTTGGCCGCCATGTATTCCCAGAGCGGGCCCGAAAAATGGAGGGTGAAGCGGACAGCCGGATGAGCGGCCATTTCGGCGAGAAAAGGCTCGTAACAGTCGCGGAATGCTTTTTTGAAGACCTCGGGAAAATTGCCCACCGGCTGGTGGTTGTGGACGGCGAAAAGGAAGGTCAATTCAGGCATCCTCGGCTCTCTTCTTTATGCGGCCGGCTTTCTTGAGGTAACCGTGGAACAGAGCTTCGAACTCGGCGACGTTTTCCTCCCCGAACCACCAGAACCAGTCCGAACCTTCGGCGATAGCCAGTTCCTCGCTCGGCCCGTATTTTTCCCGGGCCCGGGAGAGGTCGTCCCAGGCGGCATTCTTGGCCGGGCAGCCGACCCATTTGGAGAAGTTCCCGAGCCAAGTGCCGGGGACGATGTCCAGCTCATCTCGAGGCGGCGACAGCGCGAGATAGCTTTCCAGAAAAATGGGCGTGACTTCTTTCGTCCGGAGGATTCGGCCGTAGAATTCCCGCAGGAACGGGACTCCGTTTTCGCGGTACCCGGCCCAGGGATTCTCTCCGTCGAGAGCGATGACACAGATCGAATCCTCGGGGCAGTCTTTCCCTTTTGCCTTCAGCTTGGCAAGGAGATCGGACACAGCGTCCTTTTCCGGCCAGCGGTGGTACTCGAAGCTGATCAGGTCGCTGAGCTCGCGGTCTCTGAAGAAGAGGGTCAGCTCCCGGCAAGTATAAGGACGATACAAGAGACGCGCGGCGGGGCTTTGCTTCAACGTCTTCCAGAGTATGTTCTCATCGGTTACGGCAAAAGCATATCCCTCGGCGGCCATGGCTTCTGCCACCTCCCTGCTGATCCCTCCTTCCGAGGGCCAGATTCCGCTCGGATAGCGGCCAAAGACGCGGCGGAAATATTCCCGGCCGCTCTTGATCTGTGCTTTTCCGTCATCGGGATAGAGGAAAAGCCGCTTTGGCATTGTGGTCTCGCCGCCCAGCCGGAGGTCGAAGATCAGGGGGAGAAGCGGATGATAGTAAGCCGAGGTCGTCAGCTCGACGCGGCCGCCCTGCCAGAGTTTCTTATAGAAGGGGACGACTTCCTTCCAAGTTCTTTTTTGCAGGTCGAAGAGGGCTTCCCTGTCGCGGGATGTCTTCAGGATGGGCGAGAAGAAGAACTTCAGAGCCAGGGTCAGGACGCGGCTCGGGCTGGATGCCTCCGTCCCCGGGGGGAGGAACCTGGAGAGTCGAGCGAGCTGCGGAACGGTCAACTCATCCGGGTTGGCCTCGAGCGCCTTCTGCAGCGAATCTTCGGCCTCACCCCGAGCGTATTCCTCGATCTGCTCGATCAGACAGGGGACGAGATTGAAGGTGCAGGGATAGCCGGTTTCCTCCGCCAGATAGGCCATTTGGTAGTAGTTCTTGGTCAGGTGGAAGTTGACCCAGGGGAGGATGTATTCGCGGCTGTCCGGGTGGCGATAAATAGGTTGGTGGAGATGCCAGAGGACGGAAAGATACATGGGCTCGGGTCAGGCCTTTTCTTTTTTTGACTGCTTTTTCCAGTGATCCAGGCATTCCACATCGCAGAAATGGAGGACATACTCCTGTCCCTCGGCGTGTAGCGCGGCCGCCTTGGGGATCAGCTTCCGGCAGACATGGCAGGCGATCTTTTCCTCTTTGTTATTTTTCATTCTTACCTTCCTTCGGTCGAAATCGGCGATGTATTATAGCGGACTTTTCAATTTGAAGAAAAGCCAATTCTTGTCCCGGGCGTCCTTGGGCTTGAGCTTGATCAGACCGAAGCGGCCCTTCAGTTTCTGCCCTTTAATCACGACCACCCTTTTGCCGGGACCGCTTTCCTCCGCCTGATATGTTCCTTTATCCCAGATCTCCACCCGTCCGGCGCCGTACTCGCCCTCGGGAATCACACCTTCGAAGCCTTCATAGCCCAGGGGGTGGTCTTCGGTCTCCACGGCCAACCGCCGGACGCCTTCTTCCTGAGGAGGGAGCTTGGAGATGGCCCAGCTCTTCAGGACTCCTTTCTCTTCCAGCCGCAGGTCATAATGGAGATGCGACGCCTGATGTTTTTGGATGACGTAGACCAGGCCTTCCCCCTTTTTCCGCGCTGACTTGGCCCGCGGTTCCGGAGTCTTCCGGAAATCCCTTTTTTCTTGGTATTCTTCGAGCGTCATGAGTTCGTCCGGTCGAGCTTCCTTTTATCTATGCAAGAAGCCGCGTTCGCTTTCCACCTCACCGGGCCGGCGGGTGATGATCATGGCCAGGCCGAGATCGTTGGCCCGGTCGATGACTTCCTGGTCGTTGATCGATCCCAGGGGATATATCAGGGCCGTGATGCCGTTCTGGGCGGCCAGTTCGACGACGTCGGAGAAGGGCATGAAGGCATCGGATGCCAGGACACAGCCCTCGGGACCATAGCCGCGCCGGGAAAAACGGACGGCGCAATCGGCGGCGTCGATACGGCTGCGTTGGCCCGAGCCGATCCCGTGGACCTTGTCCTTCCGGCCGATGACCACGGCATTGGATCGCGTGAAGCAGGCGACGATCCAGTTGAAGACGGCTGCCTCGACCTCTTCATTCGTGGGCTTTCGCGCCGAGACGACATCGACGGCGCCGGGGCCGCCGATCCGGGAGTCGAACCTCTTTTGGACGAGCACGCCTCCGGCGACGCGTTTGTATTCCAGCCCATTATCGAGAGAAGGCGCATTGATCGGTCCACCCATCTTGACGACCCGAAGAGTCTTCCGCAAAGCCAGAACGGCCCGGGAATCTGCAGTGTAATCCGGAGCATAGACGACCTCGATGTTGCGCCCGCTCTCGACTAGAAGTCTTGCCAGGGGCTCGGTAACCGGGCCGTTGAAAACGTCCACGCTCCCGAAATTCGAGAGCGGGTCGCTTTTCCAGGCCTTCTCGAAAGCGTCCTCGATCGTTTCGGCCAGAGCAACTCCGCTGGGCATCTCGTGCTTGACCAACGCACATATGGACCGACGGGGCTGGACGGCGGTCAGTTTCCTGACCAGCCGCTGTCCGAGGTCCATGTCGCCGACATTGATATAACTCAGACCCTTGGTCCCTTCCTGCAATACTTCCATAGTGGCCATATTCGGCCCGGAGGCTCCGCTCTCGGCATAGAAAGCGGCCGGATACCCCGGATTCTCTCCGTAGCGCATGGAGAACCGCTTCTGGAACTCCTGGCCCGCGAAGGAAAGCCTCATGGGGAAATCCTCGGCCACCTTGGTGGAGTACTGGAGTCGTACGGACTTATCGACTTTTTCCATGGCTCTTATCCTTCCCGACGATTGATGATCTGCACGTCGTAGTTCCTGAGGTTCACCCGCAGAGCGGAGATACAGGCCACCGCGACTCGATAATCTTTCTCCGGGACGAACGGGTTCAGGGCTTGGTAAACGGCTTCGGCCATGTCTCTGGCCGTTGCCCGCCCGACCTCGACAGCGATCGGCTCTCCCGAGAAAGACGGCAGAGGATTCTCTTCCGGGCCCGAATAGGTGGCGATCATCCGGCCCTGACCCGGGTCAAGGACCCAGGAAGTAAAAGAGGCAAGGCGACTGCCGTCCCCTCCCCGTCTGATAAGACTGAGCCCGGCGGTTCCGCCTGTCAGGACGCAGCCGCTGATGCGCGGGGTGAAATGGGGGCCGTCCGGCTCATACGTCCAGTTCTCAAGAGCGCGAGCCAGGATGTCCTCCGGCCGGTCTTCCTGATCGGCTTTTTTCAAGATTTTGGCGATGTCGTCAGTCTGCCGGCCGTTGCTCACGGCGATCATCCGGTCGATGGCGATCGCCCGGTAGATGAGGAGGTCGGCGTTCCCCCTGTTGATGGTGTCATCGTCCAGTGGTTCGGTCCAGACAGCGCTTCCTTCGAAGGTGAGTCTTCTGGCCTGACTCGCCGCTGACCTCCCTGTTACGGCGTAAGCGACGATCAATTTTTCGGCTTCCGATGAAGCGCCGATGATGATGAGCCTTCCCGGATAGGGCATGATGCTCTGCAGGTTCAATCCGCTCATAGTGATTGGGTTTGGATCGGAAACTCTATTGATAACACATGGAGCCTTCCAGTTCAAGTCAGCCGGCCGATGGGGGCCTACGTCATAGAAATGGGTTAAGGGGCTTGACAGGAGGGCAGATCTCTGTTAGTGTAGCAATAGTGCTACATTATCAGGAGGGACAATGGATCTCCTTCAACAAATCGAAGCCCAGCGTCTGG
>JBAQGA010000266.1:0-8416 GCA_049287565.1 Candidatus Aminicenantales bacterium | reverse complement strand
CTATAGTCCAAATCTATCACCTGTTGCGACACAGTCTCTCAAGGGCGAGGGGTTCAAGAGGCTCGAGGCTTAATATCCTTCCCCTCCCCTCGTGGGAGGGGATGAAGGGGAGGGGGAACTCCGTGAGTGTGTCCCCAGAGCCTATGCTTTTTTTAGGGCTTCCTTAACCTTGAGGCCGATGTCGGCCGGGCTCTTGGCGACGAACACTCCCGCCGCTTCTAGCGCCTCCATCTTTTCCTTGGCCGTGCCTTTGCCGCCGGCGATGATCGCGCCCGCGTGGCCCATCCGGCGCCCCGGGGGAGCGGTCTGGCCGGCGACGAAACTCACCACCGGCTTATTGAATTCTTTCTTGATGTACTCGGCCGCCTCTTCCTCGGCCGTCCCGCCGATCTCTCCGATCAGGATGACCGCCTCGGTCTCCTTGTCCTCCTTGAAGAGCTTGAGCAGGTCGATGTATTTCATCCCGACGATCGGATCGCCGCCGATACCCACCGCGGTCGACTGTCCCAGCCCGGCATTCCCGACCTGCTGGACGGCCTCGTAGGTGAGCGTCCCCGAGCGGCTGATGATGCCGACCGTGCCCTCCGTGTGGATGTGGCCCGGCATGATGCCGATCTTGCATTTCCCGGGAGAGATGATCCCTGGTGTGTTGGGGCCGATCAGTGCAACCGGCTTCCCTTTGAGATAAGTTTTAGCCTTTATCATGTCGAAAGTGGGGATCCCCTCGGTGATGCAGACGATGACACCCACGCCGGCAGCGGCGGCTTCCATGATCGCGTCCGCGGCGGCGAAAGGCGGAACGAAGATGGCCGCCGCGTTGGCGCCCTCCTTCGCGACCGCCTCGGCGACCGTGTTGTAAACCGACACCTCGAGATGCCTTGTCCCGCCCTTTCCCGGCGTCATCCCGGCAACGACGTTGGTCCCGTATTCGATCATCTTCTGGGCGTGGAACGTCCCCTCGCCGCCCGTGAGCCCCTGGACGACGACCCGCGTGTTCTTATCAATCAATATGCTCATGGTCTTCTCCTCGTTCCTTCCGTCACTTGGCCAAGGCGACGACCTTCTCAGCCGCCTCTTTCATGCCCGCCGCCGCCGTAAAGGCCAGCCCCGAATCCTTGAGGATCTGCTTGCCCTGTTCGACGTTGGTCCCTTCGAGCCGGACGACGATCGGGATCTTGGTGCCGAGCTCCTTGGCGGCCTTGACGATGCCGCTGGCGATCATATCGCAGCGGACGATCCCGCCGAAGATGTTGACGAGCGCTGCCTTGACGTCCTTGTCGGAGACCAGGATCTTGAAGGCGTTGGTGACCGCCTCCTCGGTGACGCCGCCGCCGACGTCGAGGAAGTTGGCCGGCATGCCGCCCGAGTACTTGATGATGTCCATCGTGGCCATGGCCAGTCCCGCGCCGTTAACCATGCAGCCGACGTTGCCGTCGAGCTTGATGTAGTTGAGGTTATACTTGGAGGCCTCGACCTCGAGGGGGTCTTCCTCGTCGAGGTCGCGGAGCGGCTGGATATCCGGGTGCCGCGGGACGGCGTTGTCGTCGAAGTTCATCTTGGCGTCGAGCGCCAGGACGTTGCCCTGGGTGGTGATGATCAGAGGGTTTATCTCGGCGAGCGAGGCGTCGCTCGTCTGGAATGCTCGGTAAAGGCTGATCAGGAACTTGACGGCCTGCTTGAAGGTATCGCCGCTGAGCCCGAGCTTGAAGGCGAGCTTGCGGGCCTGGAACCCGGCCAGCCCGACCGACGGGTCGATCCATTCCTTGAAGATGAGCTCGGGATGCTCGGCCGCGACCTTCTCGATCTCAACACCGCCCTCGGTCGAGGCCATCACCACCGGGCACTCCTTGGCCCGGTCGATGACGATCCCGAGGTAGAGCTCCTTGGCTACACCTAGGGCTTCTTCGACGAGCAGCCTCTTGACCTTCTTGCCTTCCGGCCCGGTCTGATGGGTGATAAGCGTCATCCCGATCATTTTTTCGGCCAGGGATTGGGCTTCTTCCGGTGATTTGGCGACCTTGATGCCGCCGCCCTTACCGCGGCCGCCGGCGTGGATCTGGGCCTTGAGGACGACCGGTCCGCCGAGCTTCTCGGCGACCTCGCGGGCCTTCGCGGCCGTCTCCACCACCTCGCCGCGGGGGATGGCGACGCCGAACTTGCTCAGGATCTGTTTCGCTTGGAATTCGTGGATTTTCATAAGATGGATACCTCCGACATCTCACTCTTATTATAGATCGAATAGAAACGGCTATTGGAGCGGGTGGCGCGGTGCCAGTCCCCGCCCGCTGCCTCCGGAGATGCTTTCAAGACTCTGTTCTTATAAATATTTATCTCCCCTTCCCCTCTTAACCAAATAAGAGGGGCCCAGGAAAAGGCAAGCATCTCCGACAAGGTCGACGGGGACGCGCCGTGACAGGCCCCGCGACTCTTGCCGTTTCCTATTCGATCCGATACTTCTTCTTGCCTTCCTCGTAGAGGTCGCCGCCGTACATGTCGTTGATGACGATCAAGGGCAGGTCCTTGACCTTGAGCTTCCTGATCGCCTCCGGACCCAACTCGGGATAGGCCACGACCTCGGCCTCCAGGACGCTCTTGGAGATGAGCGCTCCCGTGCCGCCCGAGGCCCCCAGGTAGACGGCCTTGTACTTCTTCATGGCTTCCTTGACCTCTTTGGAACGCTGGCCCTTGCCGATCGAACCTTTGAGGCCGAGCGAGTGTAAAGTCGGGGCGTAGGAATCCATCCGGTAGCTCGTGGTCGGTCCGGCCGAGCCGATGGGCTTTCCGGGCCGCGCGGGCGTCGGGCCGACGTAGTAGATCAACTGGCCCTTGATGTCGATGGGCAGGTCTTTGCCTTCCTTGATCAGGTCGATGAGCTTCTTGTGGGCGGCGTCCCTGCCCGTCAGGACATACCCGCTGAGGAAAACCTTGTCACCGGCGCGGAGCTTGGCGATGACCTCGTCGGAAAGAGGCGTCTCGATCCGATGCTCAGCCATGGATTACAGCTTGGTCTCTTCGACGGTCTTCTTGACGGTGTCGACGGTTTTCTGGAGCTGAGCCTTTTCCTCGTCGGTGAGCTTGATCTCGAAAATCTTCTCGATGCCCTTGGCGCCGATCATCGTGGGCACGCCGATGAAGAGCCCGTTGACTCCGTACTCGCCTTCGCAGAGCGCGCAGGCGGGAAGAACACGCTTCTTGTCCTTAAGGAACGACTCGGCGATGATGATGGCGCTCCAGGCCGGGCTGAAGAAGGCCGAACCCTTGCCGAAGAACTTGACGATCTCTGTGCCCGCTTCACGGGTGCGCGTGACGAGCTTGTCGATCTGCTCCTTGGTGGCGATCTCGGGCAGGGGCACGCCGCCGACCGTGGTCAGCCGCGGCAGCGGGACCATCGTCGGGCCGTGGCCGCCGAGGACCGTGCCGGCGATATCCTCGACCGAAACGCCCAGTTCCATGGCGATAAAAGAGCGCCAACGGGCGGTGTCCAGCGTTCCGGCCATGCCGACGACCTGGTGCTTGGGAAAGCCGGTCACCTTGTAGAAAGCGTAGACCATGGCATCGAGGGGGTTGGTGACGACGATGCAGAAGGCCTTGGGGGCGTACTGCTTGACGCCTTCGGCGACGCTCTTGATGATGGCGATGTTGGTGGCGAGCAGGTCCTCGCGGGTCATCCCGGCGACGCGGGGCTTGCCGGCCGTGATGATAAGCACGTCCGTGCCCTCGAGGTCCTTATAATCACCCGTGCCGGTGATGTTGGCGTCATAATTGCCGTGCGGCGCCATCTCCATCAGGTCGAGGGCCTTGCCCTTGACCGGGTTCACGAACTCGGGCACGTCCAGGATGACGATGTCACCCAGCTCTTTCATGGCGGCCAGCATGGCCAGGTTCTGGCCGATCTGTCCGCCGCCGATCAGTGCGATCTTCTTTCTTTGATAAGCCATATATACCTCCTCGTGATTACGAATAAAATCCTTATATATATAAATTCAACAGGGGAGTCAAGGCGGCGGCGGAATCCCCGCCCGCCGGCAGGCTATCCCTTGAGGTACCCTTCCCAGCGGCTCTTCAGGTTCGCGTCCTGGATCGTCTCCATCAGGTAGTTGGTGAAGGCTTCGCCGCTGGCCCCGGTCGGACGGCCGGTGACCTGGAGCTTCTTTTCGTACTGGCCGCAGATGTCGAGGGCCATCTCCAGGGTCTTGCCCTTTTCGGCGAAGCCGATGTGGCCGATGAGCATCGAGGCGGCCCGGATCATGCTGGCCGGGTCGGCGTACTGGGCGCGTCCCTCCTTGACCATGCGGGGTGCCGAGCCGTGGATGGCCTCGAACATGGCGTACTGCTTGCCGATGTTGGCCGAACCGGCGGTGCCGACCCCGCCCTGGAACTCGGCCGCCTCGTCGGTCAGGATGTCGCCGTAGAGGTTGGGGAGCACCATGACCTGGAAGTCGCGGCGGCGCTTTTCGTCGATCAGCTTGGCCGTCATGATGTCGATATACCAGTCGTCGACCTCGATCCCCGGGTACTCCTTGGCGATCCGGTAGAAGTTCTCCAGGAAGCGGCCGTCGGTCGTCTTGATGACGTTGGCCTTGGTGACGCAGGTGACCCGGGTGCGGCCGTTCTTCTTGGCGTGTTCGAAGGCCAGTCGGCAGATGCGGTCGGCCCCCGGGGCGCTGATGAGGCGGAAATCAATAGCGATGTCCTTGTCCACCTCGATCCCGTAGGGGCCGAGGGCGTACATGTCCTCGGTGTTCTCTCGGAAGAAGATCCAGTCGATGCCCTGCTTGGGGACCCGGACCGGCCGGACGTTGGCGAAGAGGTCGAGCTCCTTCCTCACGGCTACGTTGCAGCTCTCGATGTTCGGCCAGGGGTCGCCCTTGCGGGGGGTGGTCGTCGGGCCCTTGAGGGTGACGTGGTATTTCTTGATCTCGACCAGGACGTCGTCCGGGATAGGCTTGTTGCAGGCGGCCCGGTTCTCGATGGTCAGGCCCTCGATGTTGGCGATGACGACTTTGCCGCTCTTGACCTCGTCCTTGAGCATGAAGTGGAGGACGCGGCTGGCGTCCTTGGCGATGAAGGGGCCGATGCCGTCCCCACCGATGATGCCGACCCGGATCGGCGAGATCTTGCTGTAGTCGATCCAGTCGGGCGCGGACTTCAATCTCTCCATTCTCTCCATCTGAGTTTCCAGGATTTTTCCGAAATGTTCTTTCGCTCTTTCGATGGCGGCCTTATCCATATGATTCCTCCCTCGATTTGGATTTGAATCAAAAGAATAGAAGAGAAATTCTATAATTTCTGGGCGGGAAAATCAACAAAAAAGGCTGGAGAAGCCCTTCGCTCTTGGCGGATTCTCTGAACCGGGCGTCTGATGAGGAGAACTGGACGGGATGGGGGAGGGCTTTCTTGAGCTCGAGCGCCGACGCCAGATGGAGGGCGTCGAACCCGCGGAGGGCGCATTTCTCGGTGGCTGGACCTGACCTATGGCTTTTGTTCTTGCCGATTCCGGTTCATCGTGGGCCTTGAAGTCCACTGGGCGCCGTCCCAATATAGGACGCCTTTTTTGAGATTCTCGTAATATTCGTCGTTCTGGGTGCTTTTGACAAATCAGGACAAAAAAATTATACAGTTAATGAAGTATTATCGAACGATTGGAGTGCAGCCATGTTAGATGCATATCTTAAACAGGAAGCCGAGAGGCAGAAGCTGGGGATCCCGCCGCTGCCGCTGAATCCGGAGGAGACGACCGAGGTCTGCCGGCTTCTCGAGAGCCCGCCAGCGGGCAACGAGCAATTCCTCCTCGGCCTCATCAAGAACCGCGTCTCGCCCGGCGTCGACCCGGCGGCCGAGGTCAAGGCCGGCTGGCTGGCCAGGGTCGCCAGGGGAGAGGCCGCTTCGCCCCTTGTTTCCAAGAAAGACGCCGTCTTTCTCCTCGGGACGATGCTTGGCGGCTACAACGTCGGCCCGCTGGTCGAGCTGCTTGACGACGTGGAGCTGGGTCCGGCCACAGCCGATGCCCTGAAGCATACCATCCTCGTCTACGGCGCTTTCGACAGGATCGTCGAGAAGTCCAGAAGTAATCCTCACGCCAGGAGTGTACTTGAGTCCTGGGCAAACGGCGACTGGTTCCTGAAACGGCCCGACTTCCCCGAGAAAATGAGTTTCAAGGTCTTCAAGGTGGACGGCGAGATCAACACCGACGATTTCTCTCCCGCCAAGCACGCCTCGACCCGTCCCGACATCCCGCTCCACTCCCTGGCGATAGGGGAGACGCGTTTTCCCGGCGGTATCGAGACGATCCGGAAATTCCGCGAGGAGGGCCACCGGGTCGTCTTCGTCGGCGATGTCATCGGCACCGGTTCCTCGCGCAAGTCCGCCTGCAACTCGGTGATGTGGCACATCGGCGAGGATATCCCGTATATCCCGAACAAGCGCCGGGCCGGGGTCGTCATCGGCGGCCTGATCGCCCCGATCTTTTTCAATACGACCGAGGACTCCGGCGGCCTTCCCCTCCTAGCCGATGTCAGCCGGATGAAGACCGGCGACCTCATCACCCTCGATACCGGGAGCGGCGAAATCCGCAACGAGGCCGGCGAGGTCATCGCCCGGTCCGAATTCAAACCGCCGACCCTGCGTGACGAGTTCAGGGCCGGTGGGCGCCTGAACCTCATCATCGGTCGCAACCTGACGAACAGGGCCCGCCAGGCGCTGGGTCTGGACGCGGCGACATTCTTCGTCGCCCCCGACAACCCGAAGCCGAAAGCCCGCCAGGGCTATACGCAGGCCCAGAAGATCGTCGGCAAAGCCTGCGGGCTCAAGGGAGTCCTTCCGAGCACGGCCTGCGAGCCAAGGATGACGACCGTCGGTTCCCAGGATACGACCGGGCCGATGACCGCCGACGAGCTCAAGGAACTGGCCTGCCTCGAATTCCAGGCCGACCTGTTCATGCAGTCGTTCTGCCACACCGCGGCCTACCCCAAGCCGGCCGACGTGAAGATGCACCAGAACCTGCCCAGGTTCGTCATCGCCAGCAAGGGGGTCGCACTCAAGCCGGGCGACGGTATCATCCATTCCTGGCTCAACCGCTTCATCCTGCCCGACACGCTGGGTACGGGCGGCGATTCGCATACCCGCTTTCCCATCGGGCTGAGCTTCCCGGCGGGCTCCGGGCTCGTCGCTTTCGCCGGCGCCCTCGGGTTCATGCCCCTGGACATGCCGGAGTCGGTCCTGATCCGCTTCGAAGGGAAGCTCAACCCCGGGATCACCATCCGCGACATCGTCAATGCCATTCCCTATTTCGCCATCCAGGAAGGCCTGCTCACGGTCGCCAAGAAGGGAAAGAAAAACATCTTCAACGGCCGCATCATCGAGCTGGAAGGCCTGCCCGACCTCACCGTCGACCAAGCCTACGAGCTGACCAACGCTTCGGCCGAACGCTCCGCTGCCGGGAGTGTCATCGCTCTCAGTGAAGAGCAAGTCGCCAAGTATCTCCGGAGCAACATCGCCTTGATGAAGCGGATGATCGCCGAAGGCTACCAGGATGCCCGGACGCTCAAGCGCCGGATCAAGGCCTGTGAGAAATGGCTGCGCAAGCCGCGGCTGCTCAAGCGGGACAAGACGGCCAAGTACGCCGCCGAGCTCGAGGTCGACCTCTCCTCGGTCAATGAGCCTATCCTGGCCTGCCCCAACGACCCCGACGACGTCAAGCTCCTCTCCGAGGTGGCCGGCGACCGGATCGACGAAGTCTTCGTCGGCTCGTGCATGAGCAACATCTCCCATTTCCGGGCCGTCGGAAAAATCTTCCAGGGCGCAGGGTATCTAACGACGCGGGTCTGGCTGACGCCGCCGACCAAGATGGACCAGGCCCAGCTGCTCAAGGAAGGATACTTTGCGATCTTCAACTCTGTCGGCGCGCGGATTGAAATTCCCGGCTGTTCGCTCTGTATGGGCAACCAGGCGCGGGTGCGGCCGCAGGCGACGGTCATCTCGACCTCCACGCGAAACTTCGATGACCGGATGGGAGACGGGGCACGGATCTATCTTGGCTCAGCGGTCCTCGCGGCCGTCGCCGCACTCAAGGGCCGGCTCCCGAACGTCGAGGAGTATATGACCGTGATGAAGGAGAAGGTCGAACCGGCGAGCGCCGAGATCCACCGCTATTTCTACTTCGACGAGATGGGCGATTTCACCTTGCACTACACCGGCGCCCATTTCTGAAGGGCAGGCGAGATGCTGGATATGAGGATGCTCATAAAAAAATCCCTCTCCCATCCGAGACTGTGTCGCAATTGCATTTTGTCATTGCGAGCGACCGCAGGGAGCGCGGCAATCTCCTGTCTTTTCAACACATTATGAGATTGCTTCAGTCGCTACGCTCCTTCGCAATGACATTACGACACAGTCTCGGATGGGAGAGGGGAGGGAG
>JBAQGA010000265.1:0-5013 GCA_049287565.1 Candidatus Aminicenantales bacterium | reverse complement strand
CGCAACGCCAGACCCTCTCTCAAGCCGACGGGAGTGTTGGCGATCGGCGAGTGGCTGCCTCGGGATGAGAACAGCGAGGAAGCCACAACGCCCAAGCCAATGGAAGCTCAAAAGAAGGAAGCCGGTTACCGGCTGGACCGGATCGAGACCTTCCTGAAAGATAACAATTTAAGACTGTTCAATAATACAGATTTCAGACTTTGATCACAGGGCTAAATTTCCCAGTAATTTTATATCCAAAGATTATGTCTTGAGTCAAGACAATGTCATGCTCAATGACATGCATGGCCACATTCTCGATCCCCATATAGGTATTTGTATGTTCCATGCGGTAACGATTTTCTTTAACAAGCCCAAATCCGCGCTCTATCGCTGTGCGAAAAGGCTTCAATTTTTTGTAGATAATGGTATCCGGAGTCGCCGGCCCGTATTTACGGTAGCTATCTCTAAAATGTGTATACGAGACAACTCCACCGCTATCAGCATGAGAGCATGGGAGAATTACCTGAGTATCTTTCCGGCAGGCTTTTCTACAGTGGTATCTGGTGCGTTTCCTTTTATAATCAACACCTGTTTTGGTAAAAGGATATCCAAACTCACAAAGAGGTGTTCCATCCGAATTGAATCCTTTTGGATAAACCATCTTGCCCCGGATAATAATCGGAATAATCGTATAGCCTTCGTATATCCCTTTATGAATCTCCTCAGAATCATAACCCGCATCCAGGACGACATAGGCTATATGAAGAGAAGGGAATCTTTTTTTGAATTCATCTAAGAGCGGGAATATATGAATTTCATCAGAATCTTTCCGGGTACTGACAATGCTGACCATAGGGATTCCAGTAATAGTTATCAGGGAATGTGCCTTATGGCCAACAGGATATTTATCTTTATGATGGGGTCGGCCAAAGCTTACCGAAGGGTCGGTAAAAATCCACGAACCATCTTTTTGTTTTATTCCTTTGGAGGAACAATAAGATCTTATAGGGGTTGAATCTCCAATAAGGATGAGGCCTTCACGGCGATTTTTTGGGAGTTGTTTTAGATCGGGGTTTAAGAGTCCAAGATCCGTTGCCTCGTTAACAAAGTTGACATGGATTTCTGCATATCTTTTGACACCGAGATGTTTTCTCAGGGTGTTATAGGTGTTATGAGCTGGAGTAGGACCTTTTTCAAGAAGGCACAAATGTCTATAGGTGCTGTTTTCAGAAAGACGTCTGGCAAGGATTCTATCAGAGACGAATGTCTGTTTGACTTTCAGCATTCGAGACAAAAAGAGGCCCACTCCGTATCCTTGAGGTCCAGCCTGTGAATAACATTTCTCTACAACAGGATGAATATTGTAGAGATTAATCTCCCGGAAATAATTCACCAGATCATTGTCTTCATCTATAAGGTCCAGATAGGCGCTGGAAATTTTTGGCATAGGTAATTGGTAATCAGTCATGGGTAATCTCCTGTAAGGGGTGTTCAATAATAAAGCGGGTATCTGTTCAATACTCACGCTACCCCAAAATAGGAGAAAACCCAAGAGGTAACTCCATAAAGAATAAAATATTTGCATAAAATATGCCGATTTAACAAAGATGGAAAAAGATACCGAAAAAGTGGGGGTAACTTTTGCCTAAAATGAGCGGGTTGAGGTGTTTTTCGGCTAAAAATGGGGGTAAGTCCAAGAATTGGACCTTATAAGTTATTTATATTCAAGTGGTTACAGCTGTTGAACAGTCTTGATTTGTTCAGATGATGTGGGAACCTATCTTGGCGAGGCCGGTCAAGGTGGAAATCCTGGAGACGGCGGTCAGCGGAGCTAGGGAGTGTCAATTCAAGATCCATCTATAGGCACAAAGAGCCCTCTATAATTCTCCTCGCGACCGGGAATCTGCCCCGGAGGAATTGACAATTTCCGTGCCCAAACTTATATTCTGATCGGGAACAAAGTCCGACCAAAATGAGACGCCATGCGTCCGCGGTCGCTGCTTTCTCATTCGGCTGTCTCTTTATGGCGAGCGGCTGCACATCGAACCTTCAGTCCATAGACGGCCGGGTCTTTTTCAGTGTCTTCGAAGGGTACCAAAACGATTATTCCGAGGGCACGCCCCGTATCCTCCTGGAGATGAGGACCGAAAAAATCTACGGCTGCTGCAACAACAGGATCGTCTCTGAGATCACCCGCTCGGGTAGCTACATCATGGTTCATTTGAAAGGGATCTTATTCCCGGAAATATGTCTGACGGCTTTGGGGCCGGCCGCGTCGCGGGATTTCCTCGATCTCCCTGAAGGAGTCTATTCGCTGAATTTCCTCCAGTGGTCCTCTCCGGATAAATACACCCTTACGGTCAGAAAAGATGCGATCGAGATCGTCCCCGGGTTGACAATTTATACTGCACCAGAGAACACCATATTCTGGCGCTATCCCGAGAATTCCTTTGCCTATTACTGCGGCACAATGACGAAGACTGCCTGGGTCTGCGACGATTTTCTGGCTCCGCTCTCGAGGGAAGTCGAGCTGGAGGAGTTTCAGTTCCCGGCCTACGGAGAAATTTGCTACCCCCCTTCGGGCCAGGGCCATTGGTATAATGCATCGGCACGGTATTTCAAATACAAAAGAGAGGAAGATTTCGATAAGGCCGGCGAATTGCTGAAAACCTATTCAGAACAGGTCATATCCAAATATCAGGGAACAGACATTTATATCGTCAACTGGAAAAATAAACATTACCCCCGGCCTTAATCCTTGCGTTTCAGCTCGAGGGTTCCTGTTTCACCGCCCGGGTCCGCCCAGTTTCCGACGAGCATTTCTCCGCTGACCTTGAGCGTCAGGCTGATCCTCACGTAATCGGATCCGTTGAAGATCACGAATTCCGCCTTCATGGTCCCCTCTTTGAACTGAACGTTCTCGAGCTTGGACTCGACGGCCAGCCCCATCGAATCCGAGACCGTCCCGGAATACGTCTCCCCATCTTTTTTCAAGACGAGCGTGACCTGGTCATCTCCGCTATCGGGGACATAGGTCGTCCCCTCCCAGGTGCCGCTGAGGTCCGTTCCCTGCCCGAAAAGTGTTCCCAGACAACAAACCAGGGCGGCAGCCAGAATCAACGGGAAGATCAATTTTTTCATTCCGATCCCTCCTGAAAAGATATGAACAAAATCATTCCTCGCTATTGTATACGCAGCTGCCGCCGAAAAGTTCCGCTCTCAAGCCAGGAAAGCCGGACTACCTCTTGGGGTACGGGGGCCGCGGCCAGGATGCAGGCGGATTCTTCTTTATCTTCTCCAGGATGATCTCGATGGCTTTCTCCAACTGGAGGTCCCGGCCGGCCACGGCCGAACCAGGGTCGTTATCCACGAGGATATCCGGGTCGGCACCATGGTTCTCGACAATCCACTTCCCTTCCGGGCCATAGAAAGCGTTGTTCGACTGCTCGACCCGGCCATTATCGATCGTCGTCTGGCCGTTGAGGATTCCGACCAGGCCTCCCCAGGAGGGCACGCCGACCACGGTGCCGAGCTTCTGCGACTTGAAATGTTCCACGAAAGCTTCTCCGTCAGAGCCGTTATTCTCATTGGAGATAACGACATAGTTGCCGTTCCCGGCCGAGCCCGGGTAGCGGAAGGGCACCATCCCGCGGAGGACGTTGAAGGAGTCCAGCTTCCGTTCAAGCTTATCGATCAGGAAATACTCGGTCCAGCCGCCGGAGTTTCGCCGGAGGTCGAGGATGATCCCGTCCTTGTAGCGGAAGGCTCTCCAGTATTTATCGAACTCTCCGATCCCGCCCGATCCCATGGCATTGATATGCATATAACCGACCCGCCCGTTGGTCGCCTGGGCGATGGTCCGGATATTATCCTGAAGCCAGCGGAAATAGCGCTGCCCACGGTCGCTGTGGAGCGGCTCCACCTCATACGTCTTAGCACCTTCCATGGTCGGCTCGGCGTTCACCGTCACCTTGATCTTCTGGCCTCGAGCCACCTGGAGGAGCTTGAAATAATCATCACCGGCCCGGAGCGGCAGACCGTCTATGGCCAGGAGGTAGTCGTTCTCCTTGACCTCCATGTCCGGCCGAACGAGCGGTCCCGAAAGGTCTGCGTTGATCTCGGTCGGTCCGTAAATGCGGGCCAGCTTGTAGAGTCCTGCCGCCGTGTCCGGAACAAGGTCGGCGCCGAGAAGCCCGGTGTAGAGGGGTGATCGCGGCGTTTCGGCTGGCCCGTAGTCGCCGCCGCCGATGTAAGTGTGGGAGACACAGAGTTCGCCGACCATCTGGGACATGACCCAGTTGAGCTCGTCCCGCGATGATAGGTAAGGAATATAAGCCCTGTACTTCTCACCCATGGCCTTCCAATCGCGGCCGTGGAAGCCGGCATCATAGAAGAAATCCCGGTACCAGCGCCAGCAATCGTTGAAAATCTGGTTCCACTCCTTCTGCAAATCGACGCGATAAAGGAGGGTTGAAAGGTCGAGGCGCTCACCCAATCCCTTGCTCTGATAGGCCTTATCCACGGATACACAGTAGATGTCGTCTTCTTTCCGGATGATGAGCTGCTCTCCGTTTGTCGAGAGGTCGAAATCGCGGATCTTGTCGCCGAGGACGACCTCTTTCCCGGCGGCGAAATCGAAGATATGAAGGTCCCACTTGGTGGCTCCCCGGGGAGCGAAGATCTCTTCGTATTCATCCTCGGTGAATTTGTCCACAGAGGCATAGAGCACCTTGCCCTTCCCGGCTTTCAGATAGGAATAGTTACCCGCCGCGACGGGAAGCGGATAGACCCTTTTGGACAGTCCTTCGAGATCGATCCGGAAGGGCCCCGCTTCTGCTTTTTTCTCGCTTCTTTCCTCCGGAGTCTCTCCGGAAAAAGGCGGCTTCTCTCCGGCCCGGAGCTGGACGGCCATGATCTGCTGGGGTCTATCGATGACGTGGTTGTCCTCGTAGAAATCCATCTGGACGCTAAAATTCCGGCTGGAGACGAAATAGAGATAGCGTCCATCGGCATCAAAGGACGGGTAGAGAT
>JBAQGA010000264.1:0-10396 GCA_049287565.1 Candidatus Aminicenantales bacterium | reverse complement strand
GGGCTGGTCGATGAAAACGGCGAGCGGCTTTTCGTTCTTGAAAAGAGAGCGGAAGGGAAGGACGACAGACACGCTCCTGGCCGAGAAAAAGGGAGAGGGCGAGACTGTCCGGACGTCCTCAAGAACGAGGCTCGGAGGAAAAGCGTGCAGGTGGATGCGGGAGTAGGAAACGGCCGACTCGATCCTCGTCCTGACTTGGCTGCGCAGGAAATTTCGCAGATAAATGCCGCCGCCGAGGAGGACCGCCACCAAAACGGCGAAGGCGATCAGCGAGCCGATCCTTTTTCTTGTCATGCGCGGAGGAAATTTAATATACCATGATTGAGAGCGACTTCAAAACTGGGCTCGGGGCAGTGGCTTCGAAACCACGCCCGTTTTCTCCCAGCGCGGAATTTGTCATTGCGAGGAACAAAGTGACGAAGCAATGACAATTTCCTCGCCGGGGAACCGAACGGGCTGACGAACCCAAGCCCGAGCCTTATTCGATGCTGAATAGTACTGAGCCGGCCTCGACGTAATCTCCGGCCTTGTAATTGACCTGGATGAGCCGGCCGGAGTGGGGCGCCTTGATTTCGTTCTGCATCTTCATAGCCTCAAGCACCAGGACAGGCTGTTCCTCGTGGACCTCGTCTCCCGCAGTCCTGAAAACCTGGATGACGCGTCCCGGCATGGTGATTTTCACATCTTTCTTCCTCTGCCGGGCCTTCTCCTCCCGAAGGATCTTCAGCGCCGGTCGCTTTTCGACCCGGAAGAGCCGACCGTTGATGAAGACCGAATGGGAGAGGGAATTGGAGTGAATGATGACGTTGAAGATTCGGTCATCGACGTTGAGGAGGATCTCCTCCTGGCCGATGAATTCGGCAGAGACATTATAAGTCTTGTCGTAGACGGATACCCGGAGGCGTCCGTCTCCGGCCATATCCAGGCCGACGCTGACCTCCTTCTGTCCGATCCAGAACAGATAGTTCATCCTAGAGCCTGTTGGTGAAATTCTCCAGCCTTCCTTGGATCTTCCAGTTATTTGCCTTCCCTCTTTGGGCCGGGGCCAGCACGGTTCGGGCATCGCGCCCGCTTTTGATCCCGGCGGCGATCAAGGCGACGATCTCCTCGGCCGGGTCCTCACGGTCCGGCTCTTTCTCCAATTCGGCAATGAAATGGGTGTTGTACGTGCCGGCCAGGAACCGCGGATGAAGGAGGATCCGCTGGAAGAAGGGAATTGTGGTCTTGATCCCGTAGACCTGATATTCGGAAAGGGCCCGCATCATCCGCCGGATGGCTTCCTCTCTCGTCTTTCCCCAGGTGACCAGCTTGGAAAGAAGAGGATCGTAATCCAGCGGCACCTCAAATCCTTCATAAATACCGCTGTCGTCTCGCACTCCCAGCCCGGCCGGAGTATGGAGATAGACGATCTTTCCGGGCGAGGGCATGAAATCATTGAAAGGATCCTCGGCCATGATCCGGCACTCCAGGGAATGGCCCTCTGACTTGATCTCGCCCTGGCGGAAAGAAAGTGGACGGCCGGCGGCGATCTCGATTTGACATTTGACCAGGTCGATCCCCGTCACCATCTCAGTAATGGGATGCTCGACCTGGAGGCGGGCGTTGACCTCCAGGAAATAGAATCTCCTGTCCTTGTCGACGACGAACTCGACCGTCCCGGCGTTCCGATACCCGATGCTCGAGGCCGCTTTAACGGCCACTGCTCCCATCGCCGTTCTCGTCGCCTCATCGAGAAGCGGCGAAGGAGTTTCCTCCAGGACTTTCTGATAACGCCGCTGGATCGAACATTCCCTTTCACCAAGATAAACGACTTCCCCGAAGTGATCGGCCAGGATCTGGATCTCGATATGATGCGGTTCCTCGATGTATTTCTCGATGTAAACGGCCGGATCGGCGAAGCTTGAAAGCGCTTCTGAACGGGCCATCTTGAAGGCCGGCAGGAGGTCCGCTTCTTTGGTGACCAACCTCAACCCCTTACCGCCGCCCCCGGCCGAGGCCTTGAGCAGGAGCGGAAACCCGACTTCCCGAGCTGCGGCGATCAATTCTCCCTCACCGGCGATGGATTCCAGAGTGCCCGGAATGATGGGCACTCCGGCCGCCAACATCTTCCTCCGAGCCGAAGTCTTCTCCCCTATCAATTCCATGGGCTCTGAAGGAGGCCCGATGAATACGATCCTCTCTTCCTCGCAGCGCCTCACCAGCCTCGGGTTCTCGGCCAGAAACCCATAGCCGGGATGGACGGCCTCGGCGCCGCATTGCTTGGCCGACGCAATGATCTTTTCGACATGGAGATAGCTTTCGGATGGCTTGGCCTCGCCGATAAAATAGGCCTCTTCGGCCAGACGCACATGGAGGGCCTTGCGGTCGGCCTCGGAATAGACGGCCACCGGAATGATTCCCATTTCCCGGCAGGCCCGGATGACCCGGACGGCGATCTCACCCCGGTTCGCGATCAAAATTTTCTTGAACATTTAGAGTGGAATGTTGCCGTGTTTCCGGGGAGGGTTCTTGTCTCTCTTGTTTTCGAGCATCTGCAGAGCGGCGATCAGCTTGGGCCGGGTGAAACGCGGCTCGATGACCTCGTCCAGATATCCTTTCTCGCAGGCGATATAGGGATTGGCGAACTTCTCCCGGAATTCGGTGATCTTGGCGTCCCGTATATCGGCTGACTTTTTTCCCCCGTTGAGCTCCCGCTTGTAAACGATTTTCACCGCCCCCTCCGGTCCCATGACCGCGATTTCGGCTGTCGGAAACGCCAGGTTGATGTCCGCCCGAATGTGCTTTGAAGCCATGACGCAGTAGGCGCCGCCGTAGGCCTTGCGGGTGATCACGGTGATCTTGGGAACCGTCGCTTCGGCAAAAGCATAAAGGAGTTTGGCCCCATGGCGGATGATGCCGCCATGTTCCTGGGCGACGCCGGGAAGGAATCCGGGCACGTCCTCGAAAGTGATGAGGGGGATGTTGAAGGCATCGCAGAAACGGACGAACCGGGCCCCTTTATCGGAGGCGTTGATATCCAGGGCCCCCGCCAGATGGTCGGGTTGGTTGGCCACGACGCCGACCGGCTTCCCCGCCAGTCGGCCGAACCCGATAACGATGTTCTTGGCGTATTCAGCCTGGACCTCGAAGAAATAATTCTCGTCGACCGCCTCCCGGATCACCCGCCGGATGTCGTAGGGCTGATAGGGATCGGCCGGGACCAAGAGGTTGGCCTCCTCGCTCACCCGGTCCCAGGGGTCCGAGGTCTCCTTCTCCGGTGGGTCCTCCAGGTTATTGCTGGGCATGAAGGAAAGAAGTTCCCGGATGAGGGCCAGAGCCTGCTGTTCGTTCTCGGCCGCGAAATGGGCGACCCCGCTCAAGGCGTTATGCGTTTCGGCCCCCCCCAGCTCCGCCATGCTGACCTCTTCGTGGGTGACGGCCTTGATGACATCAGGTCCGGTGATGAACATATTGCTGATCTCTTTGGTCATGATGATGAAGTCGGTGATGGCGGGTGAGTAGACGGCCCCGCCGGCGCAGGGCCCCATGATCGCCGAGATCTGAGGAACGACCCCGGATGCCAACACGTTCCGAAGGAAGATATCCGCATACCCCCCCAGGCTGGCGACCCCTTCCTGGATACGAGCGCCACCCGAGTCATTGAGTCCGATAATCGGCGCCCCGATTTTCAAGGCCAGGTCCATGAGCTTGACGATCTTGGCGGCGTTGGCACCGCTCAAAGAACCGCCGAAGACCGTGAAATCCTGGGCGAAAACGAAGACTTGGCGGCCGTCGATCCGGCCGTAGCCCGAGACAACTCCGTCCCCCGGGATGCGCTTCTTCTCCATCCCGAAATCGTGGCTGTAATGGACGACGAGCTTTTCCATCTCCTGGAAAGAGCTCTCATCAAGCAGAAGAGAGACACGTTCTCGGGCCGTCAGTTTCCCCGACTTGTGCTGCTTCTCAATCCGCTCGGCGCCCCCTCCCAGTTCGGCCAGACGGTTCCTGTTCTTGAGGTCATCGATTTTCTTCTGGATGTTCATGATGACCCCTCCTTCCGAGGTCCGTTCACGTCTTGACTTTTCCCCAATCCTTCAGGAATTTCTCGATCCCGATATCTGTCAGGGGATGACTGACCAGCTTGGCGATGACGGAATAAGGAATCGTGGCGATATGGGCGCCGAGCAGGGCGGCATCGACGACGTGGCGAGGATGGCGGATGCTGGCCACGATGACCTCGGTCTCGAAATCGTAGTTATCGAAGATTACTAGGATCTGCTCGACGAGTTCCATTCCCTCCTGAGAGATATCGTCGAGACGGCCGATGAACGGGCTGACGAAGCGCGTGCCTGCCTTGGCGGCCAGGAGCGCCTGGCTGGGCGAGAAGATCAGCGTGGTGTTGACCTGGATCCCTTCCTGGGCCAGGACCCGGGTCGCTTTCAGCCCCTCGAGACCGATCGGAATCTTGACCGCCACATTCGGAGCGAGCCCCGCCAGCCGACGGCCTTCTTGGATGAGCTCGTCCGCCCCAACCGAGATGCATTCGACGCTGACCGGCCCCGCACAGATCCCGCAGATCTCCTTGATCAGCTTCTCAAAGGGGACGTTCTCCTTCGAGACGAGCGACGGGTTTGTGGTGACTCCGTCCAGGATCCCCCAGCCGGCCACTTCCATAATCTCGGCCAGGTTGGCCGTGTCCAGGAAGAATTTCATCCTGTCCTCCCTTCCTCAAGCATGAACTTCACCCATCCCATATCCGATGCCCTCTAGGATTCGCGTTTTCTAACCATGTTGGAAAGTGTCCCGATGCCCTCGATCTGGATATCCACCCTGTCTCCAGGAGACATCGGACCGACTCCTTCCGGCGTCCCGGTGGCGATGATGTCGCCCGGATAGAGCGTCATGACGCGGGAAATATAGCGGACAAGAAAGGGGACCGAGAAGACCATGTTCTGAGTGCTTGCGGACTGCCAGAGTTTGCCGTTCAAGAACGTCTTGATTCTTAACCGGGAAGGATCGACCCCGACGGCGATGCAGGGGCCGACCGCGGCAAAAGTATCGAAGGACTTGGCCCGAGTGAACTGAACGTCCTTCACCTGGAGGTCGCGCGCCGTGACGTCGTTAAAGCAAGTATAGCCCAGGACATACTCCCCGATGTCCGCCTCTTCGGCCAGCCGCCGCGCCTCCTTTTTGATGACGACGGCCAGCTCTCCTTCGAAATCGACTCTCTGAGACACGTCGGGATAGAGGATGGCCGCGTTCGGCCCGATCAGCGCCGAGGGGGGCTTCAGGAAGAGCAACGGCTCTGTGGGGACGGGATTCCCCATCTCCCGGCTGTGCTCTCTGTAATTTCGGCCGACGCCGACGATCTTGGTCGGCTCCACAGGGGGAAGAAGAGTGACCCGGCTGATGGGAAGGCCTCTTTCTCTCACCCGGAACTCCTCGAAGATCGACCCGGAAACCGGGTGGATGTTCTCTTCCTGGAGGACGCCGTAAAGGATCCTCTTCCTGTGTTCGAACCGATAGATCTTCATGTCGGAGGGTTATCCCTCATGGTTCCGCGGGCCGACTCCGACTTCCGGCTCTCGTTACCCGCAATATCCAAGGCGGTTATAGCATATTCATATTGAATATTCTTTTCAACCCTGGCATCCTGGAAGGAAGTTTCGGCCACCGTCAGGCCGACCAGAAGGACGAACTCACCCTTCCCGGCGACCCTTCTCCAGACGTTGTAACCTCCCAGGTCGGATTCCCGGCCGGCCACCCAGCTCAAGGCGATGAACCCGGATCCTCCGATGACCGTCAGTCCCGACGGGGGAGCCGGGGGGAAGGTGTCCCGGACGATGACCTCGGCCGGCGCGGAATCCTCGCTTTCCACTGGGGGCACCGAATTCAGAACGGTCCTGACAAAATAACGGTAAGTCTGGCCGAACGAGAAATCCTTGTCTGGGTACTCGCATTTCTTGATCAGGGCGGAATTCAGCCGCGAGACCGAGATCTCTCCTCCCGAACGATAAATGTTATATCCATCGGGCTTTGAAGATTCCGCGTCCTTGCCGGCTTCAGCCGGGTCTTCCCAGCAGACCTGGATATGATCCTCGAAAACCGCGGCCTGGACTTTCTGAGGAGGAGACGGCGGCGACAGGATTTCCAGGGAAACGGGCTCAGAAAAATCGGAGCCCCTCATCTTCCCATCCCTGACCCGGAGGGCGAAAGTCAGGATCTTCCGGCCGAAATCTTCGGCCTTCGGAAGATAGAGATAGGTCAGTTCGGCATCTGCCGCCTCCAGGGGACGGAGCGCGCTGAACTGATCAGCGGAGATCCGGGTCAGCAGCTCTGCCTTGTTCCCGAACTCCGCTGCGGTCCATTTTTTGGCTGCGCTCTCGCCGCTTCGTTCTTCCTGGATCATCCAGACCTCGACCGCAGTTACGTCTCCGATCGGATTCCCGTCGATGTAGGCCTTCGGATTGGTCCAACTCAGGAAGACCTTGCCTCCCCTCTGGAGGACGGTCAAATTCTGTCCGGTCTGGGGAATCCGCACCAGGGGAGGCTCGATCGGCCCTTTTTTTCCGCAGTCGGAAAGGGCCGTTAGGCTGGAAAGAAGAAGAAGAAGGACAACGCGCCTCGTCATCAGAGAATGAACCGCCGCAGGTCCTGGTCCTTGAGGATATCGCGGATCTGGTTCTCGACGTAGGTTCGGTCGATCAGGATGTCTTTTTCCGCGATCCCCGGCGCTGCAAAGGAAATCTCTTCCATGACTTTTTCCATGATGGTGTGCAGCCGACGGGCGCCGATATTCTCGCCTTCCTCATTGACCTTCTCAGCAATATCGGCGATCTCGTCGATGGCGTCGCCGGCGAATTCGATATGGACTCCTTCGGTCTCCAGGAGCGCGCGATATTGCTTGATCAGGGCATTTTCGGGCTCGGTCAGGATCCGGAGGAAATCCTCTTTGTTGAGGGGGGTAAGTTCGACCCGGATCGGAAACCTTCCCTGCAGCTCCGGGATGAGGTCGGCCGGTTTGGACACGTGGAATGCGCCCGCCCCGATGAACAGGATGTGGTCGGTCCTGACCAGGCCATAGCGAGTGTTCACGGTCGTGCCTTCGATGATCGGCAGCAGGTCGCGCTGGACGCCCTCACGGCTGACCTCCGGGCCGCGGCCGGATTCTCGACCTGAGATTTTGTCCACCTCGTCCAAGAAGATAATGCCAGAATGCTCCGCCCGTTCCACGGCCAGGCGGGCCACTTGGTCCATATCGACCAGGCGTCTCTCTTCCTCTTCCATCAGGAGCTCCCAGGCTTCCCGGATCTTCACCCGCCGCTTCTTGGACTTCCCGCCCAGGAATCCGGGGAGTATTTCCTGGATATGGATGCCGATCTCTTCCACTCCCGAATTCGAGAAGACCTCAAACGGCGGGGCCATTTTTTCCTTGACCTCGATCTCGACCTGGCGTTCTTCCAGGACACCCTCGCGGAGCTGCTTGCGCAGCTTTTCCCTGGTTTCCAGGAACCGGTCGTAATCTCCTCCCTCCGCCATGACGTTCCCCTTTCGCCTCGCCGGCGGGAGAAGAAGGTCAAGCATCCGCTCTTCCACGTTGCTCTTGGCCTTCTCCCGGATCTCCTCGATTTTTTCCTGCTTGACCATGTCGACGGAGATACGGACAAGATCCCGGATCATCGATTCTACGTCCCGGCCCACGTAGCCCACCTCTGTAAACTTGCTGGCCTCGATCTTGAGGAACGGTGAAAACGTCAGCTTGGCCAAGCGACGCGAGATTTCGGTCTTGCCGACGCCGGTCGGTCCGATCATCAGGATATTCTTGGGGGCGATCTCATCACCCAGTTCGGGAGGGAGCTTTCTCCGCCGGTAACGGTTCCGCAGAGCGATGGCCACCGCTTTTTTGGCCGCTCGCTGACCGATGATATATTTATCGAGCTCGGCCACGATCTCTTGGGGCGTCAGCTCGTTATCTCGAGTCTCTTCCGAGTTTTGGTCGGCGGTTCTGAGAAGTGCCATGGTCCTCTCCTCAGAGCTCCTCGACGATGATCTGGTCGTTGGTATAAACACAGATAGCGGCGCTGATCAGGAGCGCCTCAAGGGCGATCTCCTTGGCCGAAAGACCGGTATGCTTGGTCAGGGCGCGGGCGGCGGCCAGCGCGTAGGGGCCGCCCGAGCCGATGGCGATGATCCCGTCGTCAGGCTCGACCACATCGCCCGTGCCCGAAATGAGAAAAGCGCTGTCCTTGTCGGCGACGATGAGCAGGGCCTCGAGCTGTCGAAGCGCTCTATCCAGCCGCCAGTCCTTGGCCAGCTCGATGGCCGCTCGGGACAGGTTGCCGCGGTACTCCTCGAGCTTGTTTTCGAATCGGGAGAACAGCGCAAAGGCATCCGAAGTCGAGCCGGCGAATCCCGCCAGGACCTTATCCTTATGCAACCGCCGGATCTTCCGGGCCGTCTGCTTGAGGATGGTCTGGCCCAGGGAGACCTGACCGTCGCCCGCCATGGCCAGACGCCCGCCCAGGCGTACGCAGATGATCGTTGTGGAATGAGTCATGGGCCTTCCTTTATTTCTCCCCTATGATAATGCAGCTCCGCCCTCTTGTAAAGGAAATGGGAACGTCCCATCAGAACCTTCTCATCCGACTAAATAATGAATATAATAGCAACCATTTCCGATGACCGTCCTGAAAAGCGCTCTGGCGACGGGCCTTCTTTGTTTCTCCCTGCTCCTCTTTCCGGGCTGCAAGAAAAATCCAACAACTACGTCGATCGAGGTGACGCAACCAGTGATCGACGTCGTTTGCAAACCCAGTTCGGGAGCGGCCGATACGACCATCACCGTCACCATCTTGATCACAGGGAACACAAAAGAAATGCGCATTTTCGGCCTGGACGTGAGCTTCGACACCAAAATGCTCCAGTTCCTGGAAGTCCAGAGTGGGACTCTTACGGGAACCTGGGCGGCGGTCGACGGGAACGAGGTCAGCCCGGGAAGTCTTAAGGTCGGAGGCTTTTTGGGGGCGGGGAGTCCGATCCCCGCGGCCAGCCAGGGCACCCTGGCCGAGATCACGTTCAAAGTCACGGGAAGTGAATACGGGGATGGCCAACAGAGCCAGGTCTGTACACAACAATATACGGATGACCTCACGGGATTCAAGCCCGACTCTGCCTGTGCCAGCTTCACCCTCCGAAAATAGCCCGCCTATCACGGCCAACAAATCGCTTGCCAAGAAGAACCGGAATCCGACATAATAAAAGGAAGAAGTTATTTTTCCTCTGGATCCCGAAAATGTCGGTATTCGGAAAGAGAAGACAGCGATGTCCGTGAAACTGCGCGATAAAGGCGGTATCGTCATCGTCGACCTGGCCGGTGAAATCAGGCTCACCGACGGCCAAACCCCCTCCCTGCACAGACTGATTGCCGAACAACTGGCCGAGGGGAAATCGGACATCCTGCTCAACTTCGCCAGGGTGGATTTCATTGACAGTTATGGGATCGGCGACGTGGTCGCTGCCTACCTGGCGGTCAAAGAAAAAAAGGGAAGGCTGAAACTGGCCGGTCTCTCGCCGAAGATCTGGCTCATTTTCCAATACTCAGGATTGACCCGTATCCTGGAGATCTTCGACAGCGAGGGAAAAGCCCTCCAGAGCTTTGTCTGAGCCTCCTATAAACCGCGTCCCTGTATTTTCAATCCGGCGGACGCATCTCTACTTAAGCGATGGTTATTTGTCGACGTGACTGTTTCCTTTTAAGGCTGCATGTGTTAATAACATAATATCATGAATCTTCTGGACAGAGTTTTTTACGAGAATTCGCTCAAGGCCTGGCTCATCGCTCTCGGCGTCGCCTTAGCGGGCTTTATCGTCCTGAGCATCTTGAAGAAGGTCGTGGGGCGGAAGGCCGCCGCCCTCGCCCGCAAAGCCGTTAGCCAGGTGGATGACTATGCCGCCGAGCTTATCCAACGCACCAAGCCCTTTTTCCTTCTCTTGATCTCTCTCTATCTGGGTTCCCATTTTCTTTCTCTCCCCGGAACGGCCAAGCAGGTCCTGAGCAAACTCACTGTCCTGGCGCTTCTCGTTCAGTTTGCAATCTGGGGAAACGGCTTGTTCGAGTCTTGGCGGAGGCAGATCCAGCGGCAGAAAAGGGAAGAGGACCCGGCCAGCCTGGCGACCTATGCAGCGCTCGGATTCCTGGGCCGCCTGGCGCTCTGGACGGTCGTCCTGCTGCTGGCCCTGGACAACTTCGGCATCCACATTACGGCCCTGGTTGCGGGCCTTGGCGTCGGCGGGATCGCGGTCGCCTTAGCCGCTCAGAACATCCTCGGCGACCTCTTCGCTTCGATGTCCATCCTGCTGGATAAACCGTTCGTCATCGGAGATTTCGTCGTCATCGATGACCTCATGGGGACGGTGG
>JBAQGA010000263.1:0-14069 GCA_049287565.1 Candidatus Aminicenantales bacterium | reverse complement strand
GGAAGGAATTTCCGGAGATGCAGGAATTTTTATGGGGCGAGAGCTTTTGGGCGGATGGTTATTTTGCCGAAACGGTGGGAAAAGTAGACGAAGAAGTGGTGAAGAAGTACATCCGCCAGCAGCGAGGAAACCCATAGCCAGATTATGCCACAAGGCTGAAACCCCGGGCTTTAGCCCGGGGAGTTTTCATTTCTTCTTCGCCCCCTTGTGGATTTGCCGATGCCTATTTCGGCAAAAAATACTGTCGTCATCTTTATATATAAGCATAAATCACCCCGAAAATCAGCCTTAAGGACGATTGCTATCTTAGGTTACAGGGCCAAAAATGGTTTCTGATGCATAAAGGACCTTTGTCTAGCTTCCATTGCTTTCAAGTCTACCTGAGAGGAGTATGCTATTCACCATGGGAGGTAAAGATGAAACGATTTGTGATTTTAGTGTGCTTGCTTTTGGTAGGGTTGATGGCCTGCAATACCCTAACAGAACCCGAGGACCCAATTCCCGCTTGCGAGCAGAACAATACCGCTACTGTCTCATTCGAGAATAGGTCGGTTACCAATCGTAGTTATGATATTGTCTGGGATGGGGTTCACATCGCAACTATTGGGCCGTGGGAAAAAAGTCAAATTTTCACGGTCTCTGCTGGTCAGCATACCTTGGATTTCAAAATAACCAATGGTAGCGGTACAGCTTGCAGTACTTCATGGCCCGTTCTCTCTCGTTGTGAAGCATATTCGTGGTTTTGTACGGGCTGAGGAGGTAAGCATGGGATTATCAATTGAGGAATCCTCGATCGTTCTGAACAACTCCATTCAGGAACATCAGGCCGAATTCTCTCAGTCTCGACTTTTGCCCAACTTAGAATGATATCTTTATCCCGCCCTCTGCTCTTAATCCGCCCAGTGACAATTTCAAACCTGGAACCTCTGAGGGCTTAAAATCGACGCTGCCTGAGAGATATTTCCCCGCAATAAAAATCCCATATTTTGTGTGAAATAAAAAGTCAGGGTGATAAGAAATTCGTTTTATTGCCGCGCTGGTCGAATGATTGTTCAAGCACCGATTTTGCCTCACCCCATCGTTGGGGATGTTAGATCGCAGTGTCGTCGGATGTCAAATTGAGCTGAGAGCAGCGGAAAGGGGATAAGAAGCCGCGGACAAGCCCACAAGCGCCGGAAATCCGAAGGCCTCTCTTCCCGCTCAAAAAGAGAATCACGAAGAATATTCACAGGTGGACCATCCGCTCCATCTCTTGGGCGTCTTTCCCATATACCGATAGCAGACCTGACCCTCTTTCTCCGAGAAAGGAAGAGATAATCTACATCCTTTCTCCGTATAGAACTAAGTGCTTTGATAACCCTTTTACAGAAGGCTCTTTGCTTAATTTTAATAGCATCTCAGTCACTTGTTTGAAAGATTTTTTATCCCAGATGCGAGATTTACGAACATTTTTGGGGATGGATAGCAATTCCAACATACCGCAAACTGCATATATTTCAATAACCTTCATTCCTTGGATCTCAAAGATTTCTCCAGCCTCTTTCAGGCTAACAACCGCGTATCTCTCTTCTTCATCATAGATATAACTCGATTTCGATCTTAATAAAGCGAGCGCAGAATCGGGGTCTCTGCGAAACCTACTGGTGGCGGCACCATATTTGTTCATTAGAAACATTGAAATCTTTCCTCCCTTTTTTGTCACTCGAATGAGTTCTTTGGCGGCCTCAATTTTTCCATCCCAACAGAGGACAAAATCGAAACTCCCGTCGGCAAAATGGAGCTTGCGTACATCGCACTCATAAATCTCTACTTTGTTTAGAACTCCAGCTCTGAGCAGTTTTAGCCTTGCCGCATTTAGCATTCCTGGAGAGATATCACATAGGGTAACCGAGTAACCCATCTTTGCTAATGGAAGTGTTATCCTTCCGGTACCGCCGGCAGCATCTAAAATTCTTCCATCTCTATTTTGCGGGATCTGTTCTTTTAGCAATTCCCAATCCACATGGTGTTCAATGGCACCTTCAAAAGTTTCATACCATTCGTCGTATCTCTTAGCTCGCTCGTTCCACATTTTTCTTATGCGTTCAATATCTCTTGATTTATCTCCAGATCTGTCTTCAAGCATCTTCCTTCCTTTTAGCCATGTGCCTGCCAAGCCAGCCCAAATTAGTATATCCAAATTATAGTGGAGAATACTTGAAAAATAAAAGAATCAAAGTGAGGCAAACAGCCTTTAGAGCCTATCCAGCTTTCTGGCATTTGCACTTCACTCAGAGCGTAAGTTGTCGATCCAGATCGCGGTTATCAAATAGTTCTTGAACATAACCTCTCCTCGGGGGTACCGGCGATCTTAAGCGCCCCTCAGGCTATTCTATTTAGCAAAATCGTGCCAGATCATTCCAAGACGATACTGTTTTATTCAGGAATCCAAGGTTGTCCGCTTCGAAACAGTCTCTGTCCGCAATCGGACAGTCTTTCAGTCGCCGCAGCAAAAGGGATTCCCGAGGATGACCTGTAAACCGTGGATGCTCATAGGCGCGTAAGGATTTTAACACCTTCATGCGGGAGGTCAGCAAGGAGGTCTACGGGCCGGGGCTCGCGGCGCTCGACATGACGCGGCGGGATGTGACACAATGGCCGGGACATGAAGGCCGGGCCGTCCATGATCCGGGTGACGCGGACCGACGTTGATGACGTCCTGTCCCGGACCGGCAAGCTCGTCGAGGAATGCCATCCCCGGCAGGCGGGAAGTCCCGGCTGCCGCCGGGCCGCGCTCGCCCTCCGGGAGGCCTTGAAACCGTCCTGCGACCGGGCTTTCATCGAGGAGTTCACGCAGGCGCCGGGGACAACCTGGTATCCAGCCTGATGGTCGTCAAGCTGGCCGAAATATTCAAGTCGGGCGATCCGGAGATCGCGCTGCGGCATACCCGGCTGATACTTCTCAGCACGGACGGCTAGGAGAACGGCCAGAGAGGCTCCCTGCACTATGCAGAATGGCATAAAGACGAGCTCCGGGCGACGAAAACTTACGTTTTCAGCCTGGACAGCCTTTATCGGCTGCGCGATCTGGCTTTTTTAACGACGGAAACGAACGGCCTCGTCCGGCTTTCCGGACCCTTGACCGAGGAATGTCTTCGGATCGTTTCGGCTCTCGGATATTCGGTCAAGGCCTCCCCCCTCCCTTTCGGCGGGGGAGGGACGGACGCCGGCCGATTCGCCCGGATCGGCGCCGAAGCCGCGTCCCTCATCGGCATTTCCACCCGGCTTATCCGGCGGGACATCGTGTATCACACGTCCCGGGACACCATCGTCAACGTGGACCCCGCCGCCGTCGAGGCCGGCTTGAATATCGCGGCGAATTTCATCCGCGAACAGGACCGGGCCGCGGGCTGAGACCCTGCCGCGCGCCGCTTACTTTTTCTCCTCGGCCGGCTTCGGCGCGCCCAGCAGGTAGTGGTCGAAGAATTCGTCCAGAAGTCCGCCGGACTCGCCGCCATCCCCGACTCCCTGCCGTTTCCATTCCCCTCCACCAGTTTCTTGAAACCATTCTCCCGCTGAGGCCTTCATTGAATATTCTTCGTGACTCTCTGAAGCCACTCAAAAAACCACAATCAGTGGAACAGGAAATACCGGGGTACACGTTTCATATATGCGCGGTATGAATCACCGTATTGCTCTAAGCACGCTTTTTCCTCTGCCAGAGTTCTAAAGTGGCCGAAGAATCTAGAGATAACTAGTGTGAGTAGTACAAGCCATGAACCAATAGCGGTACAAATCCCAAAACTGGAAATAAACAACATGAGTACCTGCGGGTGGCGGGATATTCTGTAGAGCCCTTTAGCAGCTTGCTGATTGGGGAGCGTATTTTTAAAATTGGAAAGCGCAATAATGAATCCAACCAAACCAAGGGCAAATAGAATAATCCCAGGGATGAAAACAATAGTTCCGGTTCTTAAAGGTGTAAGAATCATCAGAACTAAGTAAACAAGAACCGACGCTCTTCCTATAACATAAAAAGCTCTTTGCTTTCTACTCCAGCGTGATCTATCGTAATAAAAAAGCCTTGCACGCACATCCTTCAGAAAGGTTATAAGAAAAGCCCCATATATCAGGTACAGTAAACATACTAGAGTCCATCCATTGAGCCATCCGACTTGAAGCGCAGGGATTAGTTCCATTTGCTAGCCCCCATTGTACGCCGCAGCTACTCCTCAACGGCCCCACCTATATTCCTTAGATGCGCGCGGAATGTATAAGTCGGATCCATGGAACGTTTCGCCAGATACTCGTGAAACCGAAGTTGTTCCCGAAGCCTCTTTCCAGCCTGTATGGCTTCTGCTTGGCGCCGCTCCGTCCGCCAGATGGTATAGGCTGCGGAGAGAAGCTCCTCGGCTCTATGGCTCGGAGCGAAAAGGACCCCATCGGCGTCAGCAAACACCACATCCTCTCTGCTCACTTTGAATTCGCCGAAACGAGCTGTGATAAGCGCGTCCTGGTCGCGGGGATCCAGTCTTCGGGGACCCACCGGACAAGTGGCATAACTAAAAGTAGGGGCTCCAATCCTCATAAGCTCGTCGGTATCTCGGTGGCAACCCCAAACAACTATGCCCGCTAATCCTGAGGCCTGTGCCTCCAGGACCGTTAAGTCTCCAATGCAGCCTTCATCCATCCTTCCCTCGTTATCTATCACAAGGATATCCCCTGGTTGGGCCATCTCCATTGCTTCCAAGAAAATGTCCACACTCCCATAGTGTTGCACAGGCAAGACTCGACCGGCGATATGGCTCCCCGTGGGCAATGCGCGAATGCCCGATGGCGCGGCACGAATAGGCAAATCCAAACGCAAACAAGCATCCGCTATGAGCGGCGTCGAGAGTTCTGAGAAAACACTATTCAGGTGTTGATTGTCCATTCCTTCCTCCATTCTTGGCTAATCCAGAGTCACTATCTAATAGGTGGCTAACGGTGGAGCCGGGCGGCTGCAAACAGCGAGGCTGTATCGCAGTCCGACACCAGTAACTTGTTGAGCGCCAACATCTCACGCGACTGCACGCGCGCCGAACACTACTGTAAGTACCAGGCCCACGAAGAATGTTAATATTTGGAGAGCAGATGGAATGGTGATGTTTTTCCCGCGGATCGATGGATTCGCTCCACTAATCTGCGCAGTCAGACGCGATTTCGAAATTATCCTGGGCAGCACGATGCTCCGCAGCGAGCCAAAGCCTTCGTTCAATCTGGGATCTTGTCGGCATCGATGAACCTCCCTTTGGTTATTTCCACATGCTCGCCTAATTATTACTATAAAACATGCTTTGATTTATAGAAATATTGATTCTTGAGGTGGGATAATAAGAGATTGGTTTCCGGTTGTGCTGGCCGCGTGATTTTCTTTGTGTCGATTTACCCATCCAACCGTCGTGAAGAAGTATAAATCTCGGCTCGAAGAGCTGTCAAGCGAAGTTGAGAATTGCTCCAAGCGGATCAAAAAGCCGCGGAGACGCTCACAAGCATCGGAAATCCGACAGGCCTCTCCTCCCAGGGCAAGAAAAGATTAAGAAAAATATTCAGCGCCTGTCTCGGCGGCCATCAGAACTTCTTGATAAGCTACCAGAGCCGGCGGGCCTCTCCGCCACAAATGTCAGCTTGAGGTGATCGATGAAAATTGGGGTTGGCGTACAGGCTGAAGTAGCGGATAGTGACTTGTCCCTTGTCGGGAATATGGGAAGTGATCCGGGCGATAAACTCCAGGCAATCCATCCGCTCGACCCTTTCGGGCTTTTGCCCATACCGATAGCAGACCTGGCCCTCCTTCTCCGAGAGAGAGCCGCTCTAATGATAAGAAAAATAGGAGTTTGACTTTGCTTCCTGCAGGTCTCTATAATCGCATCGCCTATACTGAACGTATTGGAGCCCTCTTATCGAGAACACATTTTTGGCTTCGGTCGCGGAACGCGTCCTGCTATGTGACGGCGGCATGGGGACGATGCTGTACAGCAAGGGATTCTATCTGAACACCTGTTTTGACGAGCTCAACCTGACGCTACCGGAGGTCGTCAAAGAGATTCATCGCGCCTATGTCCAGAGCGGTGTCGATATCGTCGAGACCAACACGTTCGGCGCCAACCGCTTTAAGCTCCAGAAGCACGGACTTGAAGACAAAGTCCGGGAGATCAATCAGGCCGGAGCGCGAATCGCCAGGGAGGAGGCCGGAGGAAATGTGTTTGTGGCCGGTTCCATCGGGCCCCTTGGAATGAAAATCGAACCCTGGGGACCGACATCCGAGGCCGAAGCGGAAGAAGCGTTTCGGGAGCAGGCGGAAGGGCTCCGTGAAGGCGGCGTGGATTTTTTCATCCTCGAGACTTTCGGCGATGTCAACGAGATTCATCAGGCCATGAAAGCCTCGAGGAGAGTCGCTCCGGACGCGGCGATCGTCGCGGAAATGACCATTCAGGAGGACGGCAACAGCCTGCACGGCACGACCCCTGAAGTGTTCACCAAGAAGCTCGAAAGCTGGCAGGCCGATGTCGTCGGCGTCAACTGCAGCGTGGGTCCTGAGCCGATGCTCCGGTGCGTCGAGAGGATGGCCCGGGTGACGAGCCTGCCGCTCTCGGCGATGCCCAATGCCGGAATACCGAAAGAAGTCGAAGGACGCAACATTTATCTTTGCTCTCCAGACTATCTGGCCGAATACGCCAGGCGGTTTATCCTGAGCGGGGTTAAGGTCGTGGGAGGGTGCTGCGGGACGACTCCCGCCCATATCAAAGCCATGAGAAGCGCTATCAAGGCGCTCCAGCCGCCAAAGAGGACGGTCATCACGGTCAGTTTGCCTGAACAAGAGAAAATCGCGAAAAAAAAGATCCCCACGCCTGACAAATCCGGGCTCGGGCAGAAGCTCGAGGAGGGAAGATTCGTGACCAGTGTTGAGATCGTCCCCCCGCGTGGGCATGACCCATCATCGGCCATCTCCGTCGCCCGGCTGCTCGAGTCGCACGGAGTCGATTGCGTCAATATTCCGGACGGCCCGCGGGCGAGCGCGCGGATGAGTCCGCTGGCCCTGGCCGCGATCTTTGTCGGCTCGACCAAGATCGAAATCCTCCTCCACTACACCTGCCGGGATCGTAACATGTTGGGGATGCAATCCGATCTCCTCGGCGTGCACGCTCTTGGAATCCGCAATCTCCTGATCATCACCGGCGACCCGCCCAAGCTGGGCGACTACCCCGATGCCACGGCAGTGTTCGACGTCGATTCGATCGGCCTGACCAATGTGGTGAACTCCCTGAACATGGGAATCGACATCGGTGGAAAGACAATGGACGAGCCGACGGCATTCCTGATCGGGGTCGGTGCCAATCCCGGCGCAATCAATCTGGACTGCGAGATATCGCGCTTTGTTTACAAAGTCGAGGCCGGCGCTGAGTTCGCCATTACGCAGCCGGTGTTTGACGTCGGGCTCCTGGAGAGTTTTCTTGAACGCGTGGAGCACCGCCGCATCCCCATCCTGGCCGGGATCTGGCCGCTCTGGAGTCTCCGCAACGCCGAGTTCCTCCACAACGAAGTTCCAGGAATGAACATCCCGGCCCCTATCATGGAGCGGATGAGACGGGCTCAGGATGCCGGCGCTGAACGAGCCCGCCAGGAGGGTGTGGCCATCGCTCAAGAAATCCTGACTTCGGTCAAAGAGCTGGTGCAGGGCGTCCAGATCAGCCCGCCGCTCGGTAAATATGAGCTCGCCCTGGAGGTCCTTAAGGCTCTTTGAGGCCGGCTTTCGATTTTTCCCGGATGAACTTCAGGTAATTTTTGAGAGAGCGGTCCTTTCCGAGCAGGGCTTGGGCTGCTCGAAGAGAGGCCATGAGCTCGCCGTCGAGAGGATCGCAGATGACTGCGTCGAGTCCGGCCTGAAGCGCCAGGACGAGAAGAGTCCTGTTCAGGAGCCTTCGTTCGGGGAGTCCGAAGGAGACATTGCTGAGCCCGGCGATCGTCGTGAATCCCGACAAACGGGTCTTGATTTTCGAGAGAGACTCGAGGAAGAGCGCTCCGATCTGGTCGTTGACGCCGACCGGCCGCACGAGTGGGTCGATGAAAATGTCCTCAGGGCGGAGACCTTCGCGCGTCAACATCCCGGCCAATTTTTCCGCCAGGGCGAGCGCCCGGTCCGAGCTTTCCGGGAGGCCGTCTTCGTCCATGCAGAGGGCGATGACCCGGGGTTTGAATTCCCGGACGAGCGGAAGCAGAACCTCGAGGCGCCGTGATTCTCCGGTCAAGGAGTTCAAAAGAGGGCGTCCCTGACAAATCTTCAGGGCCTCGGCCATGGCCTCCGGGTTGGGTGTGTCCAAAGCCAGAGGAACGCTCACGGATTTTTGGAGGAAGGGAATCGCCCATCGCAAGGCTTCGATTTCTCCGTCCATCAGGACGGCGGCATTGATGTCGATGTAGCTTGAGCCGGCCTGCTCCTGACGCTTCGCTTGGCCGAGAAGGAACGCTTCATCCCGGTTCTGCAGAGCCTGGGCCACTTTCTTCCAGCTCGAGTTCAACCGCTCGCCGACGATCACCATGGGCCGATTCTCGGTGATAAGAAATTCGTTTTTTTGCCGCGCTGGTCGAATGATTGTTCAAGCACCGATTTTGCCTCACCCCATCGTTGGGGATGATAGATCGCAGTGTCGTCGGATGTCAAGTTGGGCACGAAGCAGCGGAAGGGGGGCCAGAAAGCCGCCGACAAGCCAAAAAGCGCCGGAAATCCGACAGACCTCTCCTCTTGAGCAAAGAAAAGGTCATGATAGATATTCGGTGGAGGCCTCAGCGGCCATCAGGACTTCCTGATAGGCCAGGTGTGTAGGAGGAGGTCTCTCCGCGACAAATGTCAGCTTGAGATAATTGATGATTTTGTCCACTGCGGCATCGTCGGGGCGGCAAAAAGCTTTTAGAGCCTATACAGCTTTCTGGCATTTTGGTGCATGACGACGTCGGTCAGGTTCATGGCTTCCTTTAAAGTCATCCATCTTTCATCCACCAATTCCGACAAAGCCTGGGTGATCCCTTGCCGGGCGATCGCCGCATGCCCCGGCACCAGCTCCACCGGGATATAGTCTCCCCCGAAGGTGAATATCTTGTTGGCCGGCGCCGTAACGAGGTACTTCTTCAGAAAATCCTTGGCCGCCAGGGGATTGATGATCCATGACCAGCACATATCCATGTAGGCATTGGGATAGTGCTTGGCGATGGACAGCATCTCTTCGTAATAGGGATAGCAGATGTGGAAAAGCACGAATCGCGTCTCCGGGGATTGCTGGCACAGTTCGCAGATGGCGGCCGGATTTCCCTGGACTCTTCGTAGGGGCATCCGGCCATGGCCGACATAATAGCCTGTGTGAAGCTTGACGGGCAGGCCCATTTCGGTCGCCCGGTCCACCGCGTGCCAGAAAAGATGATCCTCCAGGGCCTTCTGTTCACCGGGGGTCATGGGTTCTTTGTTGAGCTTTTTCAGGAATGACTTTTCAACTTCCTCAGGCGGAGTCCGGACGCAGTCGAGATCCCGCTGATAGGCCAGCGTTGATTTCACCGCCACGGCCTTTTTTCCGTAGGTCTTGATCCAATAATCGATCACCCGGTGCCAGTCTTCGAGCGTTTTCACGTCAATCCCTGCTTCCCGGGCATACCGGGGATCCCAGTTGTCTTCGATCATGCCGCTGATGTGGAGATCACTCATCAGCAAATCGGGCTGTTCTGACTTCAGGAACGGCCAGAGATTGACCTGGCAGGATTCTATGTTCCCGATATCCCGAAGGAGATGCCGGTAAAAACCCGGCTTAATGGCCGCATGATAGGCCTCTTCCAACCTTCTCACGCTTTCTCCTGTCAAATCATCGATCCCGTAGACGTCCTTGAGGGTATGACGCACGTTGAGTCCGTAGCCCGTATGTTTCACATGCGGCCAAAAAGGCTCGAACAGCTTCCATTTGTCGAGGGGCTCCAGGTCGGTCGAAAAGAAACGGTCATGGTCGGCCTGACTCATTCCGGCCACCACCAGATCCGAGTCAAAATAATGACTCAGAAGGAAGGTCCAATCGTTCGCTTTGTCCCAGATGGTCTTTCCTGCCTGAATCCTCTCCGATTCGTTCATCAGATGTTCATGGGTATCGATGAGGGGAGTTTCCAGCACTTTTTGGTAGATGGGATCTTCTCTCCTTGGGCTTTTCAAATCGGGTGCTGCCAGGTCGCGGGGAACGCCCATCCGAGCCAGTGTCGCGCCGGTGAGTCCGAGGGCCGAATACCTTACAAATTCTCTTCGCTTCAGGTCTGTTGGTTTCATGAGACTCCTTTGGAGGATACCCCTCGGCTTGCCGCGGGGTATTTTGCCGGGGGATTGAAGCCCTCTTTTTGGATGGGCCTTTTCCCTGCTGATGAGCTCAGATTGGTTTGCACCGGCCTATTCCTTTCGCTTCGCCGCTTCGGCCCGGGCCTCGGCGAGCACGTCGGCGACAGGGACCGGCTGGCCGCCCCGGGCCTTGCTCCGGTCGGCGGCGCTCATGAAGGCATAAATCTCGATCGTCTCATCCTCTGGAACGGGTGGCCGGCCTGTGGCGAAAAACAGAGCGATCGCCTTCACCAGCGGATCGTAACTGCTGATCATGGGCAGATACTCGATCTTTTTTTCGGCGAAAACCGTTCCCCCATAGCTGTGTTCGCTGGAGCGAAGCCCGCGGACCGTCCCGATGCGTCCCCCTTCCCACAGGCCCACGCAGAACTCGGTATCCTCCGTCTGGAAACGGCTTACCGTCCGGCAGCCGGTCCCCATGACGGTGTAAAGGATCTCGACACCATGGATACCGTACCAGTAGAGGTCGGGATGGGTCGGTTCCAGGGAGGCCCAGCTGAAGGCGTCGACGCCTTTGATCGCCCCCTGAGCGCTGCCGCGAAGCTCCAAGGCCCCGGGGATCCAGCGCAGCGACGAAGCGCTGAAAACAGGGACTTTCTTCGCCTGGGCCGCTTCGAAGATGGCGATGACGTCCGCAAGGGAAGCGGCCATCGGCTTGTCGATGAATAGCGGCTTGCCCTCTTCGATAACTTCCCGCGCCTGCTCCAGATGCACGCGTCCGTCATTGCTCGTAAGCAGCACGAAATCGACCTGCTTCAACAGCGCCGGGATGGAATCGACGACCGCGACGTTCATTTCCCGCATGTCCTGGCTATAGCCGGGCACCCGGGATGTACTGGACTCGATGTCCCGGCTCCCCTGGGGGAAAGCGGCGACGACACGAAAGCCCCTATAATCCTCGGCCGGGGCATTCCGGGCGTTGAACGTGCGCGTGAAGGCCGGCGCGTGCGAAGTGTCGAGGCCGATAATGCCGATCCGCTTTCCGGTCGCGGCCGTGCTGATCATGTCCGCGTTCTGCGGGTCCGGCGCAGGCCGGGTTTGCGCGGTCGCCGCCGTTGCCAGCATCAGAATCAGCGCCGCTGCCGCGGAATAGATGGCGATGCGTTTCATGATCATCCTCCCTTCGGCTCCCAGCCCGGCTCGTATTCGCGTTTCCAATAGCGCATCGCCTCGTCGTCATCCAGGATCCGGCCCGTCTTGGGATCGCACCTGAGCGCCCGACCCGTCCGCTGGGCGATATTCCCCAGGTGGATGAGCATCGTGCTCTTGTGGCCCTCCTCGATCTCCGAGGCGGGAGTTTGCCGGCCGCGGATTGATTCCAGGAAGTTTCGGGCGTGGTCGATATCGTAGCCGAGGCCCGGTCCGACAACGGAGGCAGAAGGCGCATCCTCAGCCTCCGTTTCCGTGCGGACTTCCTTCCCTTTGTCGTCGTAGAGGATGTATCCGTTGCCGGGAGGCAAGCGCAGTGAGCCGCTCTCGCCTTGAAACAGAGCTCCGAATCCCTCGCCGTAGGCCCCGACGGCGTTGCAGCTTATGCCTTCCCAGGTCACGAGGACTCGGCTAGGGAACTCGAACGAGATCATCTGGGTGTCGGGCGGCTGCCAGTCGTCGTCGGCGTAGTAGCGCCCGCCTGCCGAGGTCACCCGCGTCGGGTAATCAGCGCCGATCGCCCAGCGGGCCAGGTCGAGGGAGTGAACGCCGTTGTTTCCCGCTTCGCCCGTCGCCCAGTGCCAGAACCAGTGCCAGTTGTAGTGAACCACGTTGTCCCGATAGCCGACCCGCGGGGCCGGCCCCTGCCAGAGGTCCCAGTTGAGCCACTCCGGCACCGGCGCCGGCCGGCCGACGCCGATCGGCCGGCGCGCGTTCGCATACCAGCAGCGCACATAATGGAGGGGACCGACGGCACCCCCCTTGAGCAGGCCGATCGCCTCCTTTATCCTACTCCAGGAACGGCGCTGGTTGCCCATCTGGCAGATTCTTTTGTTCCTGCGCGCCGCGGCCACGAGCATCGCGCCCTCGGCGGGGTTGTGGCTGCACGGCTTCTCCACGTAAACATGCTTGCCCGCGTCGAGGGCCAGGATCGCCGCCGGGGCATGCCAATGGTCGGGCGTCGCGATGACGACCGCGTCGAGGGACGGGTCTTCCAGGGTCTTGCGGAAATCCTCCAGCCCCTTCGGTCGGCGGCCTTGAAGAGCGGCGACCGCTTGCACCGTCTTGGCGACCGCGCGGATATCCACGTCGCATACATAGGACACATGGGCATCCTTCAGGTGCGCGAAAGTCTCCGCTAGCGCCTGGCCGCGGCTGTTCACTCCGACGACCGCAACCTGGAGTCGGTCGTTGGCGCCCGCCGCAAAGCGGAAATCCAGTCCGCCCAGGACGCCGAAGCCGATGCCGGCCGCGGTCGCCTGCCTCAGAAACTCGCGCCGATTGTAGGATCGCGTCATTTTTCTCGCTCCTCCTTTCGGGGAAGTTCAGGTCTCTTCAGAGACTCATCAGACCGTCCGCTCTAATGTGTCTGCAGGATGGCCCAGGCCAGGAGAATCAGGGCCCCGACAAATATCCAGCTGACGAAAAATCCTGCCAGATCTTCACGGTAGCGGCGGAAGAAATTGTTCCTACGCTCTTTATGTCTCCATCCCGGCAGGTCGAGAAGCAGGAGATCATCGCCGGACCTCGAGGCCAGAGGCTTTTTCCCCTCTTCGTCAAGTTTCGCGGCATCCGATTTTCTTCTCATGTTGTCAAAAAAAGTCTCCATTTTCTCTTTGTCCTCCGGCTTGGTCAGGAGACTCACCAGCCAGAATGAGAAGAACCCGGCCAGCATGGCCAGCCCAAACGGCCCGGGTTTCCATGTGTAAACAAGCAGAACATCCCCGCTCGATAAAAAATTGATCAGATAATAGGTCGAAAAAGAGAGGATGACGGCCGCGGCGGCCCCGTATCTATTCGCTCTTTTCCAGATGACTCCGCCCAGAAATATGATCCCCATGAAGGCGGCCAGCGTCTCGGTAAAAAGAAAGGCGTGAAGAACATTCTTGATGCTCAGGGCGAATAAAACGGCCAGAATGGACAGAGCCAATCCTGAATAGCGTCCCATCCACAGAATCCTGTTATCGCCGGCGGAAGGGTTGACATATTTCTTATAAAAATTTTTGGTGAAGAGGGCGCCGGTATTGACCATGAAATTGGAGCACGTTGACATGTTGGTCGCGACGATGGCGGCCAGCATCAGACCCATGAGCCCCGGCCGCAGGAGGACGCTGCAGGCATAGCCGAAAGCCATCTCGGGATCGGCCAGGGAGACTTTATTCTTGATGACCAGCGCCGCCACGACAAGCCCGGTCAACGCCCAGCCGATAGTCACAAGCCTCTTGACAAACGATCCGTATGTCTGCCCGATCCGGCCGGCGCGTTCGGTCTCGCCCGTGGCGCACATCGAGATCATATGAGGCTGGGCCGTGATTCCGACAATGCCGTTGAGCGAAAGCATGACGATCGTAAAGGCGTCGATTCCGCTGGCCTTGTTGAAGATATCAAAGAAATGCTCGGGAAGGACCGCTCTCATTCCCGAAAAGCCATTGATCTCTTTGAGCCCGAGGGGGACAAGCATGACCGAAAGGGCGATGATCAGGAACGCCTGGACGAAATCCGTGTAGGCGGCTGCGATCAGCCCTCCGATGAAACTGTA
>JBAQGA010000262.1:0-14421 GCA_049287565.1 Candidatus Aminicenantales bacterium | reverse complement strand
CCCACTAGCTTGGGAACAGAACTGCGCATTCGACCTGTAGATTTGACTTGCCATGGACGGTCCATTATCCTTTACCCTCATATTTTGAGCGAGGAGAATATCAATGATTTCATTGAAAAACAAGGTTGTCTTGATAACCGGCGCGAGTTCGGGAATCGGCAGGTCGTGTGCCGTGGCCTTTGCCCGGGAGGGCGCCCGGTTGATCTTGGCCGCCCGCCGCAACGAGCGGCTCGAGGAGTTAGGGATTGAGCTCAAGTGCAAACTGGGAGAAGATATTTTTTTTCTCGTGTTTGATGTCCGCGACCAACCGGCCGTGGAACGAGGTATTAGTGGACTCCCGGCCGAGTGGGCGGAGATCGATGTCCTGGTCAACAATGCCGGGCTCAGCCGGGGGCTGGACAAGCTCCACGAGGGCAAGCTCGAGGACTGGGAGGAGATGATCGATGCCAACATCAAGGGCCTCCTCTATGTCAGCCGCGCCGTTATTCCCGGGATGGTGAAGCGGGGCGGCGGCTACGTTATCAACATCGGTTCGATCGCCGGTCACGAGGTCTATCCCGGCGGGAATGTCTATTGCGCTACCAAGTTTGCCGTTGGAGCCCTGTCGAAGGGAATGCGCCTGGACCTCTCGGGGACCGGGCTGCGGGTGAGCCAGGTCTCTCCGGGCATGGTGGAGACCGAGTTCAGCCTGGTGCGGTTCCGGGGAGACAAGGGACGGGCCGAAAAGGTTTATCAAGGGCTGACTCCATTATCCCCCGATGATATCGCCGATGCCGTCGTTTACTGTGCCACCCGGCCGGTCCATGTAAACATCAGCGAGATGATTGTCATGCCAACGGACCAAGCTTCAACAACGATGGTGCATAGAAAATAGAGGCAAGAGTCCCCAAATCTTAGGAGTTTTGACATTTCGGACTATTACTTTATAATAAAATATCTTTTTCGGAGAGAGGTTGTTTCTTGGTTTTCGGCATCGGCACGGATATCATCGAAATTCAGCGCGTAGCCGAGAAGCTCCGCCGGACGGAAGGCCTGAAAAAGCGGGTTTTTACTCCCCGGGAGATTGCCTATTGTGAATCAAAGGTCAAGAGCGCCCAGCACTTTGCCGCCCGGTTCGCGGCCAAAGAAGCCTTCCTCAAGGCCATCGGGACCGGCTGGTCGAGTGGCTACCGCTTTGTCGATATCGAGATCCTGAACAACAAGCAGGGCAAGCCGGAACTGGTGCTCCAAGGGAAGGTGAAGGACTTCTGCGAGGAAAACGGAATCACCGGGTTTCACGTCACGCTCTCGCATATCAAGGACTTGGCCAAAGCGGTCGTCGTCCTGGAGAGAAGCTAGGTTCGAAAGGATTTCCAGGTCGCATATCGGTTCCTACGATGAGATTTTCAAGAAATTCGTCCTATCGTCGCTGCGCCATCCGGCCAGGTCATAAGGATGGCCGGCAGGATTGACAGGACTCCTGAGGCGGTGTATTTGTAGAAAAGAGAATGGGCGATGAACTGTCCCCAATGCAACGCCGAAAACCGGCCCGATAGCCGCTTCTGCCACCGCTGTGCGACTCCCCTTCGGACCGCAGAAGGCGGCGCTATCGATAAAACCCTGACCTTGGAGGGACCTCCGGCCGTCCTGGCACGGGGAACCCTCTTTGCCGGGCGTTATGAGATCATCGAGGAGCTGGGCAGGGGAGGGATGGGTCGTGTTTACAAAGTGTACGACCAGAAGATCAAGGAGGTTATCGCCCTCAAGCTTATCCATCCTGAGATCAGTGTCAACGACCAGGCCATCGACCGCTTCCGAAACGAACTGAGGTTCGCCCGGAAGATCGGCCACCGCCATGTCGGCCGGATGTTCGACCTGGGGGAGCAGGATCATCAGTTCTATATCACTATGGAATATGTGGAGGGAGAAAATCTCAAGAGCTTTATCCGGAGATCCGACCATCTGACGCCGAGAAAGGCCATCAGCCTGGCCAAGGAAATCTGCGAGGGATTGTCAGAGGCGCACCGCCTGGGTGTTATCCACCGCGACTTGAAGCCGCAGAACATCATGATCGACCGGGAAGGGAGCGCCCGGATCATGGATTTCGGGATCGCCCGTTTCACCCAGGCGGAAGGCATCACCGGTTCGGGAGTCATTATCGGCACGCCCGAATACATGTCGCCGGAGCAAGCGGAAACCAAAGAAGTGGATAAGCGGGCGGATATCTACGCCCTGGGTATCATCTTCTACGAAATGGTGACCGGCCATGTTCCCTTTGCAGGCGATACTCCGCTAGCCGTTTTGATCAAGCACAAGAACGAAACGCCCCGAAATCCCCGGGATTCCAACCCCCTGGTCTCCGCGGCTGTCGCCCGAGTTATCCTCAAATGTTTGGAAAAGGATAGGGCCGGCCGCTACCAGGGCGCGGAAGAGCTTATCGAAGACCTGACCAAAGCTGAGCAAGGTCCGTTCCAGGCGGAGAAAGACACCGTGGCCAAAGCCCTCCCGAAGCCAAAGCGGCCGGGCAGGCGCTGGGTCGGGCCGGTTGTCGGGACAGTCATGGTCGGCGCGTTTATCTTCATGATCTGGAATCAGTTTTTGAGAAAAGAACCTTCCCGCCCCGACGTTCGTGATAACGTCCAGGACAAACGGATTCACCTAATAAAACCTCCCCCCTCACCGGGGACGCCGGGCTCCAAGCCCGAAGAATCCGCGGTTTCGAAAACCGGAACGGGCAGGAGTATCCTCGCTCTGCTCAGCCCCGAAAGCCTCAGGCAGCTGAGTCAAAAAGAGCTCCAAGGGATCCTGGATTTTGAAAAACAGATGGCGAATATCAAGGCGGCCATTCCCGACGAGCCCGTCTTCAGCCAGACATGGGACAGCGCTTACAGCAAGATTCGCGAGGGCCAGAAGCTCCGTGAAGAGGGACGGTTTGAAGAGGCGTTAAAGCGAAGACAGGAAGGCCAGGATGAGATGCAGTCTCTCTTGACCTTGGTCTCAGAAAGGGAAAAAGCGTTGGCGGCCAAGTCCCAGCTTGCCGAGACCAAGAGCCGCGTTCAGGCGATGGGTGCGGACAGAGGGAACGTGATTTATCGGGTGGCCGGCCGACGCGAGCGGGACGCGGAAGAAGCCCTGAATAAAGGCGATTTCTCCGGCAGCCTGGCGCTGTCTTCTGTCCTGGAGCGGGTTTTCCGTCTCAGCGGCCAATGCCGGGAACCGGGGAGCTGCTTGAAGAGCTTGGCGGATCTGGTGGCGGGCATGAAGGGGGCGGCAGAAAAATCGGCTTCGGCAAAACCGGACCCCTGGCTCTTCAATATGGCCAAGGAGAGCGAAGACGAAGCCCAGCGCGCTCTTGCCCAGAACGATCATGAAGGGGCGGCGGAAGCGTACATCCGGGCGGCCTTCCTTTACCAGAAGATTATCGATCAAGGTACATAGAAAGTCTGTTCCATCGCCTATGTCTAAGATCCGCGGCCGAAGTTCGGTATCGGGAAGGAGGAGTGAGTGGCCATAAAAAAACTAAAAGCTCTCAATTCTGTTTTTATTGTCTTCTGCTGGATGGTTTTCCCTCAAGCCCTCCGGGCTGATATCCGGCTTCCGGGCGTTATCGGCGATCATATGGTCCTGCAACAGGACAAGCCCATTCCTGTCTGGGGATGGGCTGAACCGGGGGAGAAGGTCACCGTCCGGCTGTCCGGTCGGGAAATGAATGCCCGAGCTGGCGATGATGGCCGGTGGCGGGTTGTTTTTCCGGCTCTTCGGGCCGGGGGAGACCCTCTGGAGATGGTCGTCTGGGGCGAAAGGGGCCCGGAGATCGCAGTCCTGGACATCCTGGTCGGCGAAGTCTGGGTATGTTCGGGGCAGTCCAACATGGAATGGCCCCTCTCGCAAACCGGCAGCCCGACTCCTGAGATCCTGAGAGCCGAACACCCCGCAATTCGTCTCTTCCTCGTTCCCAGACGGACGGCCGACAGGCCCCAGGAGGATGTGGAGGCGAAATGGACGCTCTGCACTCCGGAGACAGCGGCTCCTTTTTCGGCAGTGGCCTATTATTACGGCCTGGAACTCCACCAAAAACTGGGGATACCTATCGGCCTGATCGAAGCGGCCTGGGGAGGCACGGCCATAGAGCCGTGGACTCCGCCGGCCGGGTTTGCTGCGGTCCCTGAGACCACCGCAATCTTGGCTGAGCTTAGGCAAGGGGTTGAGGATTATCGGAACAGCCTGGCAGAAGCCCTCCCGCTATGGGAAACCTGGGTTCAGGAAAGCCGGAAAGCTATTTCCGGCAACTCCGAACTACCCGCAAGGCCTGAGTTTCCCGTACATCCGCTCGATGATCCTCAGGCGCCTACGGCCCTTTACAACGGGATGATCCATCCTTTCATCGGTTTCGTTATTCGGGGGGCTATCTGGTATCAGGGAGAAAGCAACCGGAATGATTGTTTGGCTTACGAACATAAGATGGAAGCCTTGATCCGGGGATGGCGGGAGGTTTGGAGCCTCGGCGACTTTCCTTTTTACTACGTCCAGCTTGCCCCTTACGATTATGCTTATAACAGGGAGGACCCGGGTGGGGATGTCCCTGACTTCCTCCGTTTGCCGCTGATTTGGGAAGCCCAGACGCGTATCCTTCGCCTTCCCGCCACCGGGATGGCCGTGACGACCGATATCACCGACCTCAACGACATCCACCCCCGGAACAAGAAAGACGTGGGAGTCCGGCTGGCCCTCTGGGCGCGGGCTGGAATTTATGGGGAGTCGAACCTCTGCCCATCCGGGCCGCTCTTCAAGTCAATGTCCATTGAGGGGGACCGGGTCAGGATCGTCTTTGACCATGCGGCCGGCGGGCTGATCTCCAACGACAGGCAGCCCCTGAGGTGGTTCGAGATTGCCGCTGAAGACCGCGTTTTCCTTAAGGCGGTTGCTGAGATCGACGGAGAGACGGTCGTTGTCAGCAGCCCTAGAGTCGCCGCTCCAAAGGCAGTCCGGTTCGGCTGGCACCAGTCGGCCGTTCCCAACCTGGCGAACAGGCGAGGGCTTCCGGCTTCTCCCTTCCGGACCGACCGCTGGTAGCGTCGGCCCTCGTTCAGATTATTTCCGATTCGGTCCCTTTTTGGGCTTGGCAGAAGGGCTTATTGACTGGCTTATGATCAAACGGCAAGATGAAGCTCGTCTTTGACCTGCTTAAAGGTCTCCAGGATCTTGTCCAGGTGGGCATCCGTATGGGTGGCCATGTAACTCGTCCGGAGCAGAGCGGAATTGGGCGGGACCGCCGGGGGGAGGGCGACGTTCGTGTAGATCCCCGCATCGAAGAGGATCTTCCAGGCTCTAATAGTGTTGAACTGGTCGCCGATGACGATGGGGATGATCGGCGTTTGGCTGGGCCCGATGTCGTATCCCATGGCCTGGAGATCTGTCCTCATCCTCTCACCGATCCTGGTCAGGCGCTCGACCCGTTCCGGCTCCTCTTCCAGGACTTCCAGGCAGGCCAGGACCGTGGCGACGTTTGCCGGAGGCAGGCTGGCACTGAAGATGAACGGTCGGGAGAAATGCTGGATCCAGTGGATGGCCTCCTTGGGGCCGGCAATGAAGCCTCCCACTGAAGCCAGGGATTTGCTGAACGTCCCCATGACGAGGTCGACATCCTCTGGGATACCGAAATGGTGGGCCGTCCCCCGCCCTCCCCCAAGCACACCGAGCGAGTGGGCGTCATCAACCATAAGCCGCGCTCCGTGGGCCTTACAGAGGGGCGCGATCTCGGGCAGAGAAGCGATATCGCCACCCATGCTGAACACCCCGTCGACGATGACCAGCTTGGCCGGCTCGGGGGGGCAGGCCTTCAGGATCCTCTCCAGGTCGGCCGCGTCGTTGTGGCGAAAATAGCGGGGGTGGACGTTCTTCTGGACCTTGGCCTGGCGGACGCCGTCGACTATGCTGGCATGGACGTTTTTGTCGGTGATGATGATGTCTCCGCGGTCGGCGATCGCCGGGATCGTGCCGAGGTTGACCTGGAAGCCGGTGCTGTTCACGAGGGCGGCCTCCTGGCCGACGAATTTCGCCAGCTTCTCTTCTAACTCCAGGTGGATGTTGAGGGTGCCGTTGAGGAATCGGGACCCGGTGCAGCTCGTCCCGTATTTGCGGATGGCTTCGATAGCGGCCTCTTTGACTTTCGGATGAATCGTTAAACCAAGGTAGTTGTTCGAGCCGATCATGATGAAGTGCTTGCCGTTGATGATGGCCTCCGGCCCCTCGGCCTGGTCGATGGGTATAAAATAAGGATAGAGGCCGAGAGACTGGGCGGTCCGGGGATTGGTGGGATAACCATACTTCTGAGCGTACTCGGGATCATCATAGAAACCCCTGCATTTCTCAAAAAGGTCCATGGCTGTCTCCTCTCATTTTTCTGCCGGGCTCAATAAGTTTCACTTCGGGAACGCCCTCAGGGCTCCTTTTTCACGGTACTCCACGAAAAGCCGCCCCCATTCGGAAGCGGTGAGCCATCTCTTGAAAACACGGCCTTCTCGGAGCGGCCAGTGAATGACATCATGATAGATGAAGGAGTAGAGATTCAAGAGGTAGAGAAGCGGCGGCCGGGTCAGGAGCTTCTGGAAGACGCGGGTGGGGCCGAACCAGGTGAGCCATCCGGCCAAGCGGTGGAAGGACCGGCCGACCCGAAAATCCCAGTTCTGCGTTGCCAAGTCAGGATCGCCGACGACCTGGATCTCTTCGGGCTTTCCGACGCCCAGCCCGGCTTCGTGAGCCAGGCGGATATAGGGTATGCCCATCGGCTCGAATCCCATGAGCTTGGCGGCGACGGCATCCACGGCCACCTGGTCCGCACTGGCCAGAAGGACGTTCTTGGTGACGGGTTTCATGATTCGGGGGCCCGGTCCATTGCCTGCGGTCGTGCCGTCCATGATACAGAAAAGTCCCGAATGAATCTCTCGCTGGATGGCCAGCAGGTCGACCAGGGTTTCATGGATGTGGGAATGGGTACAGTGGCGCTTATGAGTCAGCAACCCGCCAAAAGCGTTCTTCATGGCGCCGGTCGTAGTCGTATAAATATGACATTTGACGGTCGGCAGGTGGACCATGTTCTTGCCGACAAAGAATTCGGGGATCCGGATCTCTTTCTTGTAGATCTTGTCCAGGACAAACATCTTGGCCTTAGGAGTGTAAGCAATCCATCTCATGTCCTCTTTCCGGAAATTGTAGAGGACCTCGATCCCGTGGGCTTCGAAGACGGGCTTGAAGTTGTTCAGGTCTTCACCCTTGTAGGCGTTGGTGACCTCGGTCTTGTTCTGGACGCAGGAAAGGCGAGAGAAACCGTTTTTCTTCAGAGCCAGGATCGTCCCTTCGAGCTGCCAGGGCGTCGTGTTCGCAGATGGAAAGGGATAATGCCAGGAGATGTTGTCCTTGAGGATGGTCGGGCAGGATTTGTCGAGAGCCAGAGGTCCGCCCGCCAGCTCGAAAAGCCGACCGATATCGGCGAGGACGGTGGAAGGAGAAGTCTTCAGGAGAGCGACTTTAGTCTTGTTCAAGCGATATTCTTCCTCACATCTTCACCATGATTGTAATTATTTGCGGCCGTTCTGGCAAGGACTCTCATGCGTTTTTCCATTGGGCGCAGGTCGAACACGGCCGAGATCGCCCGCCGGGAAGGTTTCGAGGTTTCCCCGGAAACGGTTCTTCTGAATCGCCCGCCGACGACCGAACCCGCGCTGGGCTTCTCTGGATGGGACGCTTCTCCTCGACGAGAGGACCCCGCCGGAGACAATCGAATCCGAATTCAACCGCAATTTTTAAGAAAGAATCCAGCCCCCGGTTTCCTATGCTCTGGTGGCTGAATGAAGACCTGGATTCGAGTTCAGACGGTCATGCGGTAAGCAGTGAAATGAACTTATTGCGCAGAGGCCAGTTTCACATCCACCCAGAATGAGTATTTCTTCGGGCCCCTGGTCACATCGGGGACCTGCCCGTCATATCTCCCGGTGGCTGTTTCAGTGGTCATATCAGTCCCGGTCCCGCCGCCGCCCCGGCCCCTCATCGCCCCTTTCATCTGTGGCGTCATTCCGCCCCATTCGAACCCGAGTTTGATGTCCTTCCCCGGCTCAGCGCCGATCCCCGCCGGATGGTGATCGCGAGAGCAGAGGGGGATTCGGAATTCATAGACGATCTGGTCCTGCTGTCTCGCATACCTGAAGCCGGGCAGGTCGACATCCGGGACGGGGCCGGCGGGGAAAATCTCCTCCCCCTTCTTGTTGACGGCCGTGGCTTCAAAGACGACGAATTGGGGCTTGTTGATCAGCTCTTGTTTTCTTTCTTCTGACAGCGGCTGTCCCTGCTTTTCCATGTAAGCGATGAGCTGTTCTCCGTTGACCGTTTTCTTGACGAATCTCACAGCGTAGTCTTTGTCTTTCTTTCCGGAAGTGCTGGCATACAGCGTCATCCCCGTCATCTCAATGGAGCTCAGATACTTGGGATCTTTGAAAATGAAGATAGCATAGAGGTTGCTTCCGTCATTGCGCAGGGCATATTCGACACCCACGTTTTTCTGGGAGGACATCGTATCGCCCTGCCATTCTTCGATCTGACCATCGATACCGGGAGGAGGGGCCGCCCATTTGCTCTGGACGATCTCCCCGGCAGAAAGAAGTGCCGGAATGAAGAGCATCACGATGGAGATTTGGATAAGGCCGATAAAGGATCTCATTTTTTTCATATTTCCTACCTCCGAGCTATTTATCACCCAATTTTACAGCAATCATTTGGCTATTTCAACCGCACTCCGGGGGTGATCGGATCACTCCCGCGTAGAGATGCGCCGTGGCCACGAAAAGGACTTGCGGCCAGCCGACGGATTCTCTCGGCAGAAAATCTATTGCTTGGTCAGTTCGAACGTGCCCTGGGAGCCCCCCTGGGAAAAATCGCCGCTGATCTTGGTCCCCGTGTCATCCAGAGTCCCTTCCAGTCTGGGGTCTCCAGGGACATTGGGATCATCCACGCCGAAGGAGATCTTTGTGCCTTCGACCTTGATGTTTGCCAGCTTCAGCCCGTAAGCTCCCTGACTGGGCGAATCGATCGTGCCGACCAGCTTCCCATCCGCGTCGAGCTGAAAATGACAGATGATATCAATGTCTGCGCCGGGAACCGAGACGGCGCCCGCCCAGTCTCCCATAAACGCTTTGGCCTCTTGGGCGTGAGCGGTAGTTACCCCGATGAGAAATAAAGTCGCAACGAGCAACGGAATGCCGAACACGAAGAATGACTTGTTTTTCAAAAGCGACCTCTTTGTTGAAATTATGTATATATGTACGTAGTTTCACCGATAAAGTTTGCCGGAGCACGTCTGAACTTCAGACCTCGATGGCCGGGTATCGACGGAGGGCGAAACGCCGGATGAGGAAGAAGGCCAACCAGGCCAAGCCCAAGGTGAGTCCGAACAGAATGATCAGCACCCCGGCTAATCCGAGCCCAGCCTTGTCCAAGGCGAGGAACAGCAGACCGAACAGAAAGAGGAACCCCACGTCGAGAAGCATAGCGATAAGAACATTGAGATTCTGTTTCATCGCTTTTTGGGGGCTGATCCAATCGAGCAGGGGGCGGGAAAGGTCGATCGCCAGGTTCAGGAACGTCAGGAATACCGTAAGGGGCAGGGCGAGGGCAAGAGCGGGCAGCCATTGACCCGCCGGGAGTTGAAAACGAAAGATCAGGACCGCCGTTGCGCTGGCGATTCCCAGCAGGGCTACGCTCCAGCAGTGGATGAACTTGGCCAGGACCTGCTGACGGTAATCGACCGGGATGACCTTGGAAACCCAGAAATTTCGTCCTTCCCTGGAGAAGGAGGATGAGGCGACTCCGCTCACCGTGGCACAGACGATCACGAACATGGTTGTCACCAGGACTGTTGTCACCGGCTTGGCCGTCGTCATGAGGCGGAGGATCGCGGCGCTGTCGCTTGTTGACCGGCTCGAGCTCAGGGTCAGCGCAAAGACGATCGGAATCATGAGAACACCCAGGACGCCGTTGAGCAGGAAGATCGGCGTCCGGTTCATCAAGCGCAACTCTCGCAGGAAGATCGCCCGAACAGGATGGCGGCCGGAAGAGACTTTGAGCGCCGTCCTTGCTTTTGACCTCCGGGTAGAACCGCCGCTGCGCTCGCTCAAGCCGACCAAGCCCCTGTAGAAGAGGCGTTGGGCGCCGGCCATGAGACCCCCGAAAAGGAGGACCGATAAACCCGCAAACTGGGCCAAGCCCGATAGCCCTGATCCCGTTGACACTCCATCATGGAGAAAGCGAGTCGCCCAGATGGACGGAGGAAAGCGGCGACCGATCGTCTGGACCAATCCGTCCGGGGAGGCGATCAGGGCGATAATTTTCTCCGTGTCCAAGTCCTGGTCTCCGGCCGCCCGGCTCAGACCGAACTGAAGAAACATGACCGCGGAGATGAGCAACAGTGACCCGAGGACAATGAGCAGGTCTTTTTTTCGGCCGATGTTGACCAGACGCATCATCCCGACGACCACCAGTCCGGAGGCCGCCAAGGGGATGACCGGCAGAAGGACGTAGGCCAGAAACAGAGATATCCAGTATTCCAGCCCTCCCTTTCCCTTGAAGCCGAAGACGATCAAGACCGGCAGGATGATCAAAGAAACGGTTAAGTACTCGTTGACCAAGACGACGGTGAATTTGGACAGCATCACCTGGAACGGTTTGAGAGGTAGGGAGACGAGGTATTCCAGGTCTCTGGAAAAATAGAACGTGGCGATGAGATAGAACAGGCCGAAAACGAGGATGAGGAACTGGCCGGTCAGGACCGCCAGCGTCAGCAGGGCTTTTTCCTGGCCAAGGGATTTTAGAATGTCGAAGACGTCTCCGATCAGGCGGACATAAAGCACCAGGACCGGCACGAATCCGGCCACACCGAGCACGATGAGGGGAATCAGCCAACGATCGCGCCGCTGGACGAAAAAACGGTGGCGGAGGACAGACCAGCCGAAATTGGAATTGAGCGCGGCCTTGACCAGGGCGGCGGTCGGGTTCATGACTCGGTCAGCTCCAGGAAGATATTTTCTAGCGAGGCCTTGTCTTTCGCCTGGTCCCGGAGCTCGGCCATTGTCCCCCAGGCCGCCAAACGTCCTTTGTGGATGATGCCGATCCGGTCGCACAACCGTTCGGCGACCTCCATGATATGGGTGGAGAAAAACAGCGTCCCGCCTTGGTTACAATGCTCTCGCATGGCCTCCTTAAGGAGATGCGAGGACCGGGGGTCGAGACCGACCATCGGCTCATCGAGGATGAAAACCCTGGGCTTGACCATGAGCGCGGCCGTCAGGATGATCTTCTGGCGCATACCGTGGGAGTAGGTCTGGATCGGGTCGCCCACCGCCCGGGTAAGCTCGAAGGCTTCGAGCCAGTGCTCGATCCGCTGCCGGCGCTCGCCACCGGAGACGCCATAGACATCACCCATGAAATTGAGGTACTCGATCCCCTTAAGGCGTTCGTAGATTTCGGGTTCGTCGGGGACGTAGGCGGTCATGGCCTTGCAGCGAAGGGCTTCGGCCCGGTTGTCCAGGCCGTTGATCCGGAGCGTCCCGGCGTCGGGCTCGAGGATGCCGACGATCATCTTGATGGTCGTCGTCTTGCCGGCTCCATTGGGTCCGAGAAAGCCGAAGATTTCCCCGGGTTGGACGGTCAGCGAGAGATTGTCAACCGCCCGGACCGTGCCCTTATTGTAGCTTTTTGAAACCTGGTCGATCTCGATCATCGCGTCTCCTCCGCGTTATTCAGGAAGGCATGTTACCTGGAAAGATGGAAAATCGCAATCGCGTTGATCCCTTGAGTTCGCAGCGTCCCGAGACGGCCCGGAAGCGTTCCCTTTATTTTTGCCCGGGCAAGGCTTATAATGCCCCCTTCATTCAGATCCGAGGAGGAATAGAAAATGGCCATCATTGTTGACGGACATAGCCTGACCATCGGACAGGTGGTCAAAGTCGCCCGGGAGAACGAGCCGGTCGAGCTCCATCCCGAAGCCAAGAAAAGAATCGAGAAGTGCCGGGTCCTGCTCGAGGACAAGATTCAAAAACGCGAGATCATGTACGGCGTCAACACGGGAATCGGCGAGCTCTCTGAAGTCGCCCTGACTCCCGAGCAAGTGGAAAAGTACCAGAAATACATCATCTACAGCCATGCCGCCGGCTACGGGAAGGCTCTGCCGGCCGAGATCGTCCGGGCGGCAATGTTGAGCCGTATCTCCTGCCATTGTCACGGTCATTCGGGTTTGCGGTTGATGGTGACAGAGACAATGGAAGAGATGCTTAACCGGGGCGTGACGCCTTTTGTCTGTGAAAAGGGTTCTGTCGGTGCCTGCGGAGATCTTGCCCCGATGTCCCAGATCGCTCTCGCCGTAATGGGAGAAGGGGAATCGTTTTATCAGGGAGAGCGGCTGCCCTCCGCCGACGCGCTGAAACGGGCCGGTATCAAGCCGGTCGTCCTCGAGGCCCGGGACGGCCTGGCCATGATCAACGGCTCGAATTTCATCACCGGGCTGGGGGCGCTCGAGGTCCACGACGTCCACCGCTGGCTCAAGAACTCCGAGATCGCCGCGGCCATGACCCTTGAAGTCCTCAACGCCAACATGAAAGCTTACGATGAGCGGCTGCACAAGGTGAGGGGCTATCCCGGCGCCCTCGAAGCAGCGGAAAATATCAGGAAGATCACCGAAGGAAGCAAGCTCCTGGCCGAACTCGGCAAGAAAAAGGTTCAAGACGCTTACAGTCTGCGGAGCACTCCCCAGGTCACGGGGGCAGCCAGGGATGCCCTCAAATGGGCCCGCTATATGCTCGAGATCGAACTCAACAACGCCGCCGATAATCCCGTCTTTTTCCCCGATGAACAGCTCGTCCTAACGGGCGCAAATTTCCAGGGCACGCCGCAGGCCTTTGCTCTTGAGCTCCTGGGGACGGCCGTGACGACTGTAGCCGTCCTCTCTGAGCGCCGCCTCAACCGGCTGATGAATCAACACCTCAGCGTCGGGCTGCCTGCATTCCTGACCAAAGGAGCGGGGATGTTTTCGGGGATGATGCTCTCCCAGTACACGGCTGGGGCGCTCGTCTGCGAAAACCGCATCCTCTCCCACCCGGCCGCGACCGGCTCTATACCGGCCGCCGCCGATCAGGAGGACTTCGTCAGCATGGGCTGGACCTCGGCGCTCAAGACCCGCCAGATCATCGACAACGCCCAGGCGGTCCTGGCCATCGAGATGATGGCCGGCGCCCAGGCCGTCGATTTCCGCGCGCCGCTCAAGCCAAGCCGGGGAATCCAAGCCGCTCATGAAATCATCCGGAAATATGTCGCCCATCTCGAGGAAGACCGGCCTCTCTACGACGACATCAACACCCTTAAAGAGGTTGTCGAAAGGGGAGAGGTCCTCGAGGCCGTAGAAAAGGCCGTCGGCGAGTTGAAATAGTCCTGCGTTCTTAACGAAGGGTATGCTATTCTAAGCACAATTGTCTATGTTGCATTGTTATTGCGAGCGACCTTTGGGAGCGAAGCAATCTGGCCCCTAAAGCGAGGGATCCCATCAAACGAAAACTTGTAGCTTTCTTCTTCAGATTGGAGCACTGCATTGTATAGGGCCTTAATCTTCGACATGGACGGATTGATGATCGACAGCGAACGCCTTTATTGGCAGGTCGAAAAAGGCATGGCCGCCCAATTTGACAAAAAGGTCAGCGAGGAGACGCTCTGGAAGATGATGGGCCGGCGGCCCATCGAGGGGATGAGGATTTTTGTCCAGGACGTGGGGCTCCCCATTTCCGCTGAGCGGGCTTTGGATATGAGGGATAACCTGATGCGTGATAAATACAGGAACGAGTCCGAGCCGATGCCGGGATTGACCCATATTCTGGATACCTTCCACGGACGATTGAAACTGGCCGTCTGTACGGGAGCCCAGGGGGAATTCATGGAGATCGTGATCGACCGGATGAAGATCCGGGACAGATTTGACGTTCTCCAGGCCTCCGACGAGGTCAAAAAAGGAAAACCGGACCCGGAGATCTATCTTGCGACCTGTGAGAAACTCGGTGTCGCGCCCCGGCAGAGTGTTGTGCTCGAGGATTCTCCCAACGGTTGCCTCGCCGGAAAGCGGGCGGGCTGCCACACGATCGCGGTGCCCTCGGAATATTCGAAGGGGCAGGATTTCAGCGGTGTCGATTTCATCGCTGCAGATCTTTTCGCCGCCGAACGGCACATCTCTGCTCTGCTGAGTTAGACGCCTCGATCGGCGCGGCGCTTTTTTCATCATTGGGGACCATTATTCATTCAGTCACTAAGCTAGCCTGATCTATTCACAAATAATGCAAAAAATATTCCCCCTCCCCTGGCGGGAGGGGATAGAGGGGAGGGGGTATCTTTTTACAGTCACCCTCTCCCCGACCC